>JBCCBN010000006.1:0-50161 GCA_039034035.1 Pseudomonadota bacterium | reverse complement strand
TGCTTACCATCGGTATTCTGGTGGTTGTCTCGATTGGCGGCATCATCCAGATGGCCCCGCTCATGTATATGGACAACACGATTGAGAAGGTTGATGGCATGCGCCCCTACACGCCGCTCGAACTGGCGGGACGGGATATTTATGTCCGCGAAGGGTGTTATGTCTGCCATTCCCAGATGGTCCGACCGCTTCGCGATGAAGTGGAGCGCTATGGCCATTACTCACTTGCGGCTGAGAGCATGTATGATCACCCCCACCAATGGGGCTCTAAACGGACCGGCCCTGATCTGGCGCGGGTCGGCGGCAAGTATTCTGCGGAATGGCATGTTGATCACCTCAAGGACCCGCAAGCCCTTGTGCCTGAATCCATAATGCCGCCTTACGCCTTCCTCGCTGAGAAGTCGCTCCGCTATCGCGTCATTCAGGACCGGCTCATCGCAGAGCGCCGGGTGGGCGTGCCCTACACAGATGAGATGATCGCCAATGCCGAAGGTCATCTGGTTGCTCAGGCCGATCCCGATGATCGTGGCTATGATGATCTCGATGGCCTGATCGCCGCTTATACTGAGGCTTCGGGCCGCGAAGGCACGGTGCTCGCACGCGATTGGGATGGTGACCCGAACAGGATCACCGAAATGGATGCGCTCGTCGCCTATCTGCAAATGACCGGAACTTTGGTCGATTTCTCAGAGTACGAACCCAACGATCTTGGCAACAATCGATAGGAGCGTTCCATCATGTATGAATTTCTTGCCAGTTTCGCACAGACAGGTGGGCTGATTTATTTTGTCCTCTTTTTTATCGCCGCCCTGATCTACGCCCTGCGCCCCCGCAATCAGGAAACATTTGACCGTGCAGCGCGCATGCCGCTTGACGAGGAAGGCCCCCAGCCATGACCGACGACAAAAAGACTTCATCCGCTGACCCAAACAGCGGTGTCGAGACAACAGGCCATTCCTGGGACGGTATTGAAGAACTCAACAATCCTTTGCCCCGCATGTGGCTCTGGATTTTCTATGCCTCAATCATTTGGGCGATTGGGTACATGATTCTCATGCCCGCTTTGCCCGCCCTGCCCTTCACCAATAGCGGCCATACACCGGGGCTGTTGGGCCAGTCTGACAGGGCAAATGTTGAAGCCAAAATGGAAGAACGCTCCGTGGAGCGCCGGACCGCGGCCGCCAGCCTGCTCAATGCCGGTCTCGAAGAGATTGAACGCGACCGCGATCTTCAACAGTTTGCCCTTGCGATGGGCGAAAGCCTGTTCGGCGACAACTGCGCAACCTGCCACGGATCGGGTGGACGCGGTGCCAAAGGTTACCCTAGTCTTGCTGATGACGTTTGGCTTTGGGACGGAACGCTGGATGGGATAGAATTCACGCTTCGCCATGGCATTCGCCACCCTGGAGATGAAGATACTCGCTTCTCACTCATGCCGCGCTATGGCGCTGATAAGTTGCTAACGGCATCTGAAATAGATGACCTGACTGATTATGTGCTCAGAGTATCCAATCAGGAGCATGATACTATGGCGGCAAGCCGGGGCTCAGATACTTTTGGCCGATTGTGTTCTAGCTGTCACGGTAGGGATGCACGGGGCGACCGCACTCAAGGCGCACCAAATCTGACTGATAGCGAATGGCTCTATGGAAGCGGGCGGGGTGATATTTACAACACCATCTATAATGCGCGCAATTCTCATATGCCTGCATGGGAAGACCGCCTAAGCGATGCCGAAATCAAAGCTCTATCAGTATATGTCCACACATTGGGCGGCGGAGAGTAGTTGAGTTACAATGGCGAAAGTCACGCTGAATATGCATCCATCATCGAGTGGTCCTAACCCACCTAAGCAAAGTGATCTGTATGCAAAGCGTCAGCAAATTTATCCCAAGCTGGCTCACGGCAAGTTTCGTAGCTTTAAATGGCTCGTCATGGCGGCAACCCTCGCGGTCTATTATTTGATTCCGTGGGTGCGCTGGGATAGAGGTGACGGTATTCCCAATCAGGCTGTGCTTGCTGATTTCAAGAGCGAGAAATTCTATTTCTTCTGGATCGAAATCTGGCCGCAGGAAGCCTATTACATAGCTGGCCTGCTCATCTTGGCGGCGTTGTTCCTGTTTTTTATAACCTCCATTCTCGGACGCTTTTGGTGCGGCTATACCTGCCCCCAAACCGTCTGGACCGATCTCTATATTTGGGTCGAACGCGCCTTCGAGGGCGACCGTGCAGCACGCATGCGGTTGGACAAGGCACCCCTGTCTTTCAACAAAGCCTGGCGCAAGATCGGCAAACATATTGTTTGGCTCATCATCGCCTTCTGGACAGGCGGGGCGTTCATTCTTTATTGGCACGACGCTCCCACCGTCGCGCTCGGCTGGTTCACAGGAGACGCACCGCTAACCGCTTATTGGTTTGCGGGTATTCTAACTTTCACAACATATATGCTAGCCGGCACGGTACGCGATCAAGTCTGCACCTATCTTTGTCCATGGCCACGCATTCAAGCCTCGCTGACTGACGAACACGCGCTCAATGTCACCTATCGCTACGACCGGGGTGAACCTCGCGGGCCGAAGCGCAACACAGAGAGCTGGGATGAGCGCGGCGATTGCATTGACTGCAAGCAATGTGTGCAAGTCTGCCCCATGGGCATCGACATTCGCGACGGTTCGCAACTCGAATGTATCCATTGCGCGCTATGCATCGATGCCTGCGACGAGATCATGAAAAAGGTCGGCCGCCCGACGGGGCTGATTGCCTATGAAACGGATGTCGCGGTTGCCGCCAGGGCATCTGCGGTCGCGCCGCCCAAATACCGGCTGATCCGGGCGCGCACAGTGCTTTACGCTTTTCTGATTGCAGCTATCGGGTTCACCATGCTGTTTGGATTGCTATCGCGCTCGAGTTTTGAACTTAATGTGCTCAAGGACCGCTCGCCGCCCTTCGTCGAACTCTCAAATGGAGACATCCGTAATGGCTACACGCTGAAGCTCGTCAACAAGGAGACTGAAGCCCAGATGATGACGGTCACGCTAAGTGGTATTGACGATGCGCGGATGACTATTGTCGGATTTGACGAGAAGGACATCCGGACCGCCACGCTGCCAGTCGCCGCCCATGGTGTGGACCGCTACCGCGTCCTCGTTACAGCGCCCCCAGGCCCGGCTGACCGGCGCATCACATTCAAGGTGAGCGCTAGCGCCACGGCCGACACCGACACAAACCGCGTTGCATTCAAGGGACCACGCCCATGACCGACATGTCTCATTCTCAGGATAAACGCTTTACGGGCTGGCACGCGCTCGCCTGGTTTGCTGGTTTCTTTGGTCTGATGTTCGCCGTTAATGCCGTGTTTCTTTACAAGGCGATTTCGTCATTCCCGGGCGAAGACACTCCCAAATCCTATGTGCAAGGAATCGCCTATAATTCTGTTCTCGATCAACGGGCCGAGCAAGCGACAACAGGCTGGACGGCCGCGTTTGGGATCGCCGACCATGAAGCTCAATTTGTCCTGCGCGAGCCGTCAGGCAAAGGACTGAGCGGTTATGACGTGGTCGCCACATTCAAACACCCAGCATCAGTCCGAGAGGATGTTGTTCTTGCTCTAAAGGGCGCCGGAAGGGGCCGCTATGCCGCCGAGGCTGACGCCTTGTCACCGGGGCGGTGGGAGGTCGATATCACCGTCCATGACCCGTCAACAGAGATTGCTGTGTTTACCGCCAGCAAAACAGTCTTCGTGCCATGAGCGTCAGCGCGCCCCTGCCCCACGGCTGTCCATCTGGATTGACCCCGCCCAGCCATGAGCCGTCCCTGTCGCATCTGTCGGCCTTTGTCCGCGAGGTGCAGGGCACAAAAAAACTCGATCTCTCCATCAGGGGCGCAACGTGTGCGAACTGTCTTGGCAAGATCGAGCGCAGCGTTTCCGATCTCCCCGGCATGCAGTCAGTCCGCCTCAATCTCTCCTCGGGCCATCTCGCTGTCGCATGGCAGGGCGACTTGGCGCCTGAAAGCATCACCGAAACCATCCAGGCGCTTGGTTATGGCGTCTCCGTCCACAGCGAAGATGGCGGAGAAGTTGCGCGCAAGCGCGAAGAACGGAGTCTGCTCATCGCCATGGCAGTGGCAGGCTTTGCCGCTGCAAACATTATGTTGCTGTCCGTGTCGGTCTGGGGCGGCCATAGCGAAATGGGGGAGACGACCCGCCAAGGATTCCACTTGATCTCGGGCCTGATTGCCCTTCCCGTTGTTCTGTTCTCAGGGCGGCACTTTTTCTTGTCCGCGTTTCATGCCCTAAAAGCCGGGCACGTAAATATGGATGTGCCCATTTCCCTTGCGATCTCACTCGCTTTCTTCACCAGTGTCTGGGAGACCATACGCGGCGGCCCCCACGCTTATTTCGACGCGTGCGTGATGCTGCTCTTCTTCCTGCTCATCGGCCGGTTTCTCGATGCGCGATTGCGTCGGCGCGCCTATTCGGCCGCCCATGGCCTTGCCGCTCTTCAAAACCAGTCGGTCACACGGATAGGCCCCCAAGGCACCAAACCCGTCAAAGCGGAAGACATCGCCGCCGGAGACACAATTCTCCTCGCGCCTGGTGAACGCGCCGTGATTGATATGCGGATCACAGAGGGCTGCTCGGATATCGATGAAAGTCTGGTTTCTGGTGAAAGCCTGCCCCGCCAGGCCACGTCCGGACAGATCGTCTATTCCGGATCGGTCAATCTGGGCAATGCCTTGAAGGGACATGCCCTGGCAGCGGCATCTGACTCGCTCCTCGCTGACATCTCGAGACTCTTGCAGGCCGGTGAGCAGCGCCGCTCGACCTATCGCAAAATCGCAGACAAAGCCGTCTCAATTTACGTGCCCTTCGTGCATCTGACAGCGCTCGCGGCTTTTACAGGGTGGATCATAATAGGCGCGCCCATTCGGGACGCCATCCTGATCGCTGTCTCAACCTTGATCATTACCTGCCCGTGTGCGCTCGCACTGGCGGCGCCGGTCACCCAGATTGTGGCAGCCAGCCGCCTGTTCCGGGAGGGCGTGTTCCTCCGGTCGGGCGATGCGTTGGAGCGGCTCGCGGCAGCAGACCATATCGTTTTTGACAAGACTGGTACACTCACCCTCGGTGAACCTATGTGGGCCGAAACACCCGAGGCGAGACACCATCTGAAAGCGGCAGCGAGACTGGCCCGCGCCAGTCGCCACCCCCTGTCCCGCGCGCTAACAAAAGCTGCGGGCCCAGGCGATATCGCAAATGATATCCGCGAGTTTCCAGGCCTGGGTCTCATATGTGAAACCCCGGCGGGCGAACACCGCCTCGGCTCAGCCGAATGGGTTCAGACAGATCAGGCGCTCTTACATGAAGGGCCGTTGCTCTGGTACAGCGCCCCTGGCCTCTCGCCCATCCCATTTCTGTTCAGAGACGAATTGCGGGCCGATGCAACAGACACTGTCGCGGCGCTCAAAGCCTCTGGATATGATGCGGAAATCCTGTCCGGCGACCGGGCCGCCGCCGTAGAGCGCACCAGCAAAGCCCTCGGCATCGATCGCTGGGCCGCTGCCGTTAGCCCTCAGGATAAAGCCACTCGGCTGGAAGATCTGAGGCACCAAGGCAAACGGGTGCTCATGGTCGGAGACGGGCTGAATGATGCAGGTGCCCTCTCGCTTGCGCATGCATCACTGGCGCCCGGCGGCGCAATGGATGTCAGCCAGGCCGCCGCCGATGCGGTGTTTCAATCCTCCCTGTCCTCTGTCCCGGCCATCCTTCGCATTGCGAAACGCGCGCGTCGCACATTGCTACAGAATTTTGCGCTTGCCGCGCTCTATAATTTTATCGCTGTGCCGATTGCAGTCACCGGCCACGTCACACCGCTGATTGCCGCGATTGCCATGTCGGCCTCATCCCTGATTGTGACCCTCAACGCTTTGCGCCTTAGGGCATGATAGAGCAGTCTTAGCCAATGGGAATCATCGTGTATCTTATTCCGGTGGCCCTGCTACTCGGCGGTATTGGCCTCGGCGCCTTTATCTGGGCCGTCAAATCCGGCCAATTCGATGATCCGGATGGCGCCGCCGCCCGCATCCTTCTGGATGAGGAAGACAAGCCGCTTCAATAAAGCACATAAGTTGTGATCAAATACTCATTCCCACTCGATGGTGCCGGGGGGTTTACTGGTGATGTCGTAGACGACGCGGTTGATGCCTTTGACCTCGTTTATAATGCGGGTGGCGACCTGGCCGAGGAACGCGTGGTCGAAGGGGTAGTAGTCGGCGGTCATGCCATCTGTGCTGGTGACAGCGCGGAGGGCGAGGACTGCTTCATAGGTCCGCTCATCGCCCATCACGCCGACCGTGTTGACGGGCAGCAATACCGAGAAGGCCTGCCAGATCTCGTCGTAAAGGCCGGCCTTGTGGATCTCGTCGATATAGATCGCGTCGGCCATTCGAAGGGTTTCGGCCTTTTCCTGTGTGATCTCCCCGGGAATGCGGATTGCGAGCCCGGGCCCCGGAAACGGGTGACGCCCGATGAACGCATCCGGCAGGCCGAGTTCGCGGCCCAAGGCGCGTACCTCGTCCTTGAATAGCTCCCGCAGGGGTTCGACCAGGGCCATGTTCATGCGTTCAGGCAGGCCGCCGACATTGTGATGGGATTTGATGGTGACGCTCGGGCCACCCAGGGCGCTGACACTTTCAATGACGTCAGGGTAGAGCGTGCCTTGGGCGAGGAATTCCGCGCGTTGCCCGGTGGCTTCGGCGACCTTGGCAGCTTCGACCTCGAACACGTCTATGAACAGGCCGCCGATGATTTTGCGCTTGCGCTCCGGATCAGAGACCCCGGCAAGGGCTCCGAGGAAGGTGTCGGCCGCATCCACATGGACGAGCGGGATGTTGTAATGCTCGCGGAACAGGGAGACGACCTGTTGGCTTTCACCCATCCGCATCAAGCCGTGATCGACATAGACGCAGGTGAGCTGGTCCCCGATCGCCTCATGGATCAGGACCGCGGCGACCGAACTGTCGACCCCGCCCGACAGGCCGCAAATCACGCTGCCCGAACCGACTTGTGCGCGGATCTTCTCGATCGCTTCGGCGCGGTAAGCCGCCATGGTCCAGTCGCCGGCCATGCCGGCCACTCCGAACAGGAAGTTGCGCAACACCCGGGCACCATGGGTCGTGTGGACGACTTCGAGGTGGAACTGGGTCGCGTAGAATTTCCGCTCCGGATCGGCGATCGCGGCGAGCGGTGCGCCCGGCGACTTGGCGATGACGCCGAAGCCGGGTGCCAGGTCGGCGACATGGTCTCCATGGCTCATCCAGACCTGCTCATGGGTACCAGCTTCAAACAGACCGTCGAGGAACGGGTCATCGGCGACCCGCTCGATGTAAGCGCGGCCGAACTCCCGGCTTTCGCCGGTTTCCACACGCCCGCCCAGTTGCGCCATCATCACCTGCTGCCCGTAGCAGATACCCAGAACCGGCACGCCGAGCGTGAACACGGCGGGGTCTGCGCGGGGACTGTCGGCCCAGGTGACACTGGCCGGCCCGCCCGACAGGATGATGGCCTTGGGAGCGTAGGATTGAAGGAACGCCTCATCGGCCTTGTTGAAGGGGTGGATTTCGCAATAGACCCCGTTCTCGCGCAGCCGGCGGGCGATGAGTTGGGTCACCTGGGAGCCAAAATCGATGATCAGGGCGCGTTCGTGGCGGGCGGGAGAATCAGTGCGTGTCATTGCTCTTCATAGCCGCACAGGGCCAGTGCGATAAGTCCCGCTCTCTACGGGTAACGGACGTGGTCGTGGGTGCATGGGCTTGGCGGTTCAGGGACGGCGCGGTATCGACCGCGTTGGAGGGTTAGAGTCACCGGGCACAGGACCGGATCGCTGATCCGCACATGCGTTTGACACCAGACCACCAAAGAGGCGTTCAGAACCGAGATGCGAACCGGCGGCCGTATCAGCGCGGCGATTCTTGTTCTTGATGACGTGCTCGCGCGCCGGACGCCGGTCAATGTGGCGGTGCGGGACTGGGGCAAGCGGGCCCGTTATGCTGGGGCGAAGGACCGGGCCTGGGTGTCGGGGCTTGTGCTGGATGCGCTGCGTCGGAAAATGTCGCTGGCCCATGCCATGGGCCGTGAGGATGCGCGGGCGTTGGTGCTTGGTGCCTTGCGCATTGCCTGGGATGTGCCGGTGCGCGAAATCGAACAGGCTGGGTATGACGATCACGGCCCGACGCCCCTCACCGAGGCCGAACGCGAAGCGCTGACCCTGGCGCCTGACCCGTCGGCGGCGCCCCATGTGCAGGGGAACTTCCCGGAGTGGCTTACCCCGCATATGCAGCGCGCGTTTGGCGAAGCCGCCGTGGTGGAGGCGCAGGCGATGGCGGCTCGGGCGCCTGTGGATTTGCGCGTCAACACGTTGAAGGCCGATCGCGAGCGAGCGGCGAAGGCGCTGTATTCGGTGAAGGCGGTGCCCTCCCCGCTCCTGAAGAACGCGTTTCACATTCCGGCGCCGGATCCGAGCCAGCGGGAAACCAGCCTCCAGGCCATTCCAGCCTATTCGAAGGGCTGGGTTGAGGTGCAGGATGCGGGATCGCAGATCGCTGCGGCGGCGGCGAATGTCACGGCTGGCGAGCAGGTGCTCGATCTGTGCGCGGGCGGCGGGGGCAAAACCCTCGCGCTTGCAGCGGCGATGGCCGGCAAGGGGCAGGTGTTCGCCTATGACATTGATGGCCGCCGCCTGTCGGCGCTTATTCCCCGGCTGAAACGGTCGGGGGCGCACAATGTCCAACTGATGCACCCGGCCGAAGAGGGGGTGCTGGATCCCCTACGCGGCGAGATGGATTGCGTTTTCGTGGACGCCCCATGCACGGGCACGGGTACCTGGCGGAGGAAACCCGATACCAAATGGCGGGTCAGTGAGCGGGCCCTCGCGAACCGGCAGGTCGAGCAGAGCGACATCCTCGCGACAGCGGCCGATTTCGTGAAGCCCGGGGGGCGTATCCTCTACGCCACTTGCTCGTTCCTGATCGAGGAAGACGAAGATCAGGTCGCGGCTTTTCTCGCAGAGCATCCTGATTTCGAAGCCGAGAACAGCGCCGATGCGGCGATTGCAAGTGGGCTGCTCACCGATGAGGGGGCCGCGACGGTTCGGGCGAATACCACTTCAACCGGCGCTGTTCGGTTGACGCCGTTACGGGCGGGGACTGATGGATTCTTTTTCGCCGCGCTGCGCCGGACGCGATAGTCCCGGTGTCAATCGATCCGCGTTCGAAACTCCACCTCGAAGCTCAGACCGCCACTACTGCCCGCCATCACACCCGATGGTGCAACGCAGACGTATCGGACCAAAGAGTCATAAGTCGAAACTGGTTCGTAGGCACAATCGTCGATCTCCGAGGGGACAGGCCCTGCCACGGCATATCCCACCCCATCGACGGGATCGAGGCTCAGCCCTGAGCCCAGGTCGGTGAACACGATCGGTTCGCTGCCGGGCCCGCTATCGTTCATGTCACCGAAGAAAAATGTGTGTTCACCGGGCGGTTCGTCGACCATGAAAATCGTCCCGTCATCGGGCGAACCGGAGCCACGATTGGTGATTGCGAGGGTGTAGATCACTTCATTTCCGGGGATCGCGTGCAACCCTTCCGCCATTGGATCGTACATGCGGACCCGTTTTGCGGCCTCAAGATCTGGCGGGCCGCCCTCGGACGTCTCAGCCTCCGCTGCGAGTGAGGAAAACACGGCGAAGGTTCCGCCGAAGATGTCCCCGCCATTGGCGCTACCGCTGGTATTGGTCGGCGCATCGCTGAGGCCGACCAGGTCATTGCTGTCCTGCTGGTCGAGCGGGAACAGGGAGTAGCCATAGACGGTTTCGTTCGGCAGTGCACCGAGATCTGCGAAGGAGATGAACGACAGACCCATGAAGTTGCTGTCGCGGTTTGCGTATTTCATGGGGCCGTTTCCGCTGGGTGGGGTTGGTCCGGCCTCGTTGCGGGTTCGCTCAAAGGTCAACTGGGTGCCCGATGCGTTGCGTGGGCGACCGAGATTGCCGTAGTCGCTATTGCCCTGGATGAGCTTCAGCGGGCCGTAAGCCGATGGTGGCCCGCTTCCATCGAGCGCCGTGATCAGCGCGATCTTGTAGCTGTTATTGCCGTGCTTCTCATTCGCGATGGTACCGATCTGGTCAACCAAGGCTGCGTTGGACGGCAAGGCGATCCCGTTGGAGACCACGAAGTCGACCCGCTCGATATTATTGGCCTTTTCGCTGCTGCCCCGATCCCGGTTGAGGAACACGTCGAGCCCGCCTGTTGTAATGTAGTCATTGTTCATGGCGATCTCCATCGAGGCCGCCTCGTCGCCTTCGATCCGGATGGTACGCCCACTCGATGGCCCTGACCGGGAGCCGGCATAGAAGAAGGTCTTCCGCTCGCCGGTTACCACCGCATTGTCGATGCGCTTGATGGTGATGACCGGTTTCGAGACGGACGAGCGCTGGTAGACGACGCCGGACACGGTTGCGGAACCGATGCGCACATTGTCGCCGACGCCATAGAGGATCGTGTGTGTGCCGTCTGAGTAAGGCGGAGCAGCGGTCGCGGGGACACGGGTCGTTGTGATGGAACTTACGGGCGTCCCGTCTCCGGCATGGGCAACGCCACACAGACCCATACAGGCGAGGATTACCCACGATGCGGTCGCGACCCGCCACTCATTCTTACGAGAAAAAATCGCCGCCAACCTGTCCACCGGTTCCCTCCGCAAAGGCAGCGGGGAAGCAATCACAGGAAACTTGAATTCGCGTTAAAGGCGAATATTCACTTTACGCCCTAGCCGCGTGGCAATGAATAGTTCGGGGCTTCTCGGGTCATCATGACGTCGTGCACGTGGCTTTCATTGAGGCCGGCGCCGGTGATTTGGAGAAACTCTGCTTTTTCGTGCAGTTCGGCGACGGTTCTGGCCCCGACATAGCCCATGGCCGCGCGCAGGCCGCCGACCATTTGATGGATGATCGGACCGATGGGGCCCTTGAAGGGAACCTGGCCCTCGATTCCTTCAGGCACCAGCTTTTCTGCGGCGACGTCTTTCTGGAAATAGCGGTCTGATGAGCCGCGCCCCATGGCGCCGAGGCTGCCCATGCCGCGATAGGCCTTGTAGCTGCGCCCCTGGAACAGGAAGACCTCGCCCGGCGCTTCTTCCGTGCCGGCAAAGATCGAGCCCATCATGGCGGCCGAAGCGCCGGCGGCGACCGCCTTTGCGAAGTCGCCGGAGAATTTGATGCCGCCATCTGCGATGATCGGCGTGCTGGTCTTCTCCGCCGCCTCTGCGCAGTCGGAGATCGCGGTCAACTGGGGTACGCCAACACCGGCCACGATCCGGGTTGTGCAGATGGACCCCGGCCCGATTCCCACCTTGATAGCGTCAGCGCCCGCATCGATCAGCGCCCGCGTCGCTTCGGCGGTGGCTACGTTGCCGGCAATGATCTGCACGGAATTGGAGAGGGTCTTGGCGCGCGTGACCGCATCGAGCACGGCTTTCGAATGGCCGTGGGCCGTGTCAATCACCACAACATCGGCGCCGGCCGCGATCAGGGCTTCGGTCCGTTCAAGGCCGGCCAGGCCCACGGTGGAGGCGGCGGCCACACGCAAGCGCCCAGCGCCATCTTTTGCGGCGTGGGGATGGACGGCGGCCTTGTCCATGTCCTTGACGGTGAGCAAGCCGATACATTTCTTGTCGTCATCGACGATGATCAGCCGTTCGATGCGGTGCTTGTGCAGGAGTTGGCGGGCGTCGGCGATGTCGGCGTCCATCTTCACCGTGACCAGCGCCTGGGTCATGAGGCTAGCGACCGGCTGGTCCAGGTCTTCGGCGAAGCGGGTGTCGCGATTGGTGACAATGCCGACAAGCGTGCCGTCATCCTGGACGACAGGGATGCCGGAAAAGCCCGTTCGCTCCTTGAGGGCCTGCAGGTCTCCCAGCGTGGCGTCGGGCCCGATCGTCACCGGGTTCATGACGACGCCGCTCTCGTATTTCTTCACCTGAGCGACGGCCCCGGCCTGCGCTTCGATGGAGAGGTTGCGGTGTATCACACCGATCCCGCCGGCCTGGGCCATGGCGATCGCCAGCGGTGCCTCGGTCACAGTGTCCATCGCCGCCGAAAGAAGTGGGATGTTGAGCTGGATGTCGCGGGTGAGATGGGTCGTCACGTTCACTTCGGACGGCATCACCTCACTGGCGCCGGGCTGAAGAAGCACATCGTCGAACGTTATCGCCTGGCGGATTTTCATGGGTGGGGCTCCCTTTTTGGCCTCCTAAGGGAGTCTGTGGGGGAAGCCAAGGGGGTTTCGCTTTGTCACCGGGCCACGCGCGGGGTTGGCGAGTATCGGGCTAGAGATCGAGGCGGCAGGGTTCTAGCGGCGGAAGGGGAGGCTCACGAGACGCCAGAGCACCCACAGGGGAACGACCACGGTTGCGCCGGCCAGGGCGGGTTGCCAGAAGTTTCGCACCAGCCACGACCCGGCGGTGATGGCGTTGCTCACCAGCGTATCGACCGTACTTGAGACGTCGACTTCGACGGTGCGCGGATCGAAATTGACCGCCATAACCACAAAGCCAGCGAGGACGCAGAGGATTGTCAGCCGGATCCAGCCCCACAGGCTTATGCCGAACAGGCGCATCAGGACCGAGCGTCTGCGCCGCCGGGGCGTGGCCGTATCATGGGTGGTTGGCGGATCGAGATCGGGGCTCCGCAAGGGAACCGGCCGCAGAGATGGAGTGCGACTGGCCTCGTGTGCGGCGCCGTCATTTGCGGGCTGAACCCGTTGTGGCTGAGCCAAATCCTGTCTCCCTCTGGCAAAAGAGGTAATCGCGGAAAGCAGTCGCTGCAACATCGGGGAATGCGACCTGACTGAAGGTTAAGCTGGACCGGCCGCTACTCGGCAGCCGTTTTCTGGACCAGCGTGGTGTGGGGATAGGGGATGGAGATACCTTCCCGGTCAAAGGCCTGTTTGACCGCTTTGATCGTGTCGAACTTCACATCCCAATAGTCCGCAGCGATAACCCAGGAGCGCGTGGTGATATCGACAGAACTGTCACCGAGATTGGTGACGCGGACGAAGGGTTCGGGGTCGACCAGGATACGGCTGTCGGCTTCGACGATGCGCTTGACGATGGCCAGCGCGGTATCGATGTCGTCGCCATAGTCGATGCCGAAATCAACATCGACGCGGCGCCGCTCATAGCCGGAATAGTTCTTGATCACGCCATCAATGGCCTGGCTGTTGGGGACCATGATCTTCACATTGTCGACGGTGGCGAGGACGGTCTGGAAGAGGTTGATATCCTTGACCGTTCCGGCGACGCCGGCGGTCTCGACATAGTCGCCGAGCTGGTAGGGGCGGAACACCATGATCATGATGCCCGAGGCGATGTTGCCGAGTGCACCCTGCATGGAAAGACCGATAGCGAGGGTCAGGGCGCCTAGGATGGCGACAAAGCTGGTGGCCTGGACGCCAAAGACCTGAAGGGCGGCGATCAGGACGGCGGCGGTGATGGCCCAGCGCACGATGGAGCCGAAGAAATTGCCGAGCGTGTCGTCGATGTCATCGCGGGTCAGGGCCACGCGGCGAACGAGGCCGCCCATCCAACTGGCGATCCGCAGACCGATGATGATAACGAGCAGCGCGCCGAGAACCTTGAGTGCGCCGGATATGATCAGGTCGCCATATTGGCTCCAAATCTCTTCTGTGGTGGGCATTGGGTCAGTTCTCCTGCGCGTCTTCGGGGCCT
This sequence comes from Pseudomonadota bacterium, assembly GCA_039034035.1. GTDB lineage: Bacteria > Pseudomonadota > Alphaproteobacteria > Caulobacterales > Hyphomonadaceae > UBA5336. Next base: position 36,375 of record JBCCBN010000006.1, on the reverse strand, counting down.
GGTCGGTCAGCCCTACCGGTTTCCTGTGACAGGGGCTTCACACTGGCCGGCCTAGTTTTCATGGGCATCTGGTATTCAACCTGCTGCGGGTACGGGATGGTTATGCCTGCCTCATCGAACGCGTATTTGACCGCTCGGTTGCAGGCTGACTTGCCGTCGAGGAACTCGAGGGTGGATGTCCACGGACGGGCGCGGAGAACGATGCTGTAGGTGGCCAATTCGTGGACACCGACCCAGAGGTCGGTCTTGGCGAGGACCCTGGGCACCGATTCCAGAGCGGCCTTCATCACGGCAAGGGCTTGGTCGATATCGTCGTCATAGGAAATGTCGAAATAGAGATCGAGTCGGCGGCGCGGCGTCTTGGTGTAATTGATGATCGTCTCTGACCAGGCCCGGTCATTGGGGACCACAACCGTGCGGTTTTCGACGTCTTTCATGGCGGTCTGGAAGGGCGAGATATCGACAATCTCGCCATTGACGTTCGCGACCTCGACCCAGTCACCAATCCGATAGGGGCGGAAGACGGCGAGCATCACCCCTGCTGCAACGCCCTTGAGCAGGTCTTGCAGGGAGAGGGCGATCGCGAGCCCCACCGCACCGACGACCGCGATCAGCGAGGCGGATTGGAAGCCGAACTGTTGCAGCGCGAGGATGATGGTGAGGATGACCAGAGCATATTTCAGCACGGTGGCGAGGAAGTTGAACAGGGTGGCATCGCCATGCCGGCCCCTGCTGGCGCGCTCGCCGAATGCCCGGACGGCTGAAGACATCCAGGTGGCGATCACAATCCCAGCGATGAGGATGATCGCGGCACCGGTGGCGGCGCTGCCATAGCGGCTGATGAAGTCTGAAGTGTCGAGGCCGGCGACAGCGAGGAGCGGGACCAGGAACAGGGCGACCACCATCAGGTGGGAGAGGGACGCGGCAAGGTCCCACCAGGACCCTTCGAACGCCTCATCGGTGTCATAGCCGCGTCGTCCGATCCGACGAATGGTCCGCTTTGCGACACTTCCGCTCATGAAAGCGATGAGCGTGACCGCAATGAGCTTCAATGCGAACCAGACATAGGGCGCGCTGGTGACAAGCCAGGCGGGCAGACCGTCTCGTGCGAGGAACCATTCGAGGGGTTGATTGATCAGGGCTTCCATGGACGGAGGGTAACCGTGATGCGGGCCTGCTTGGCAAGCCCTGGCGAGGTGTGTCTGGCGGGGCCGCTACAATCGGTGTCTGCGAATCCTTTCGGGTGCCTCTTCCATATTCACCGCTATCCAGTATATCTCGAATTAGCGTTGATTTATGCGCCTCACCGCCCGGCACCCACGTGCCGGGCGGGTTCCGTTCAGGGCAGACACGCGGGCAGCCGGGAAATGACCGTGCCACCGCGTATCCCTGAAGCGGGAGGCGAGGAAAGGTAGACACCATGTCAGACATCCTGATGCCGAAAGCGACCGCCGTCTGGCTGATCGACAACACGACTTTGAGCTTTCCGCAGATTGCCGCCTTCTGCGATCTTCACCATCTTGAGGTGAAGGGCATTGCGGATGGCGATGTTGCGGAGAACATGCGCGGAATCGACCCGATTGCTGGCGGCATTCTGACCCGGGACGAGATCCGCAAGGGTGAAGCCGATAGCGACTATCGGCTGAAGCTGCAGAAATCATCCATCGATCACATCCCACAACCCAAGCGGAAGGGTGCCCGATACACCCCGGTGGTGCGGCGTGCGGACAAACCCAACGCGGTGGCGTGGTTCATCCGGTTCCACCCCGAAGTGACCGATGCCCAGATGGGCAAGCTGATCGGGACGACGAAGACCACGATCACCGCGGTGCGCGACAAGAGCCACTGGAACAGCCAGAACATCAAGCCGGTCGACCCGGTAACGCTGGGCCTGTGCTCGCAGATCGAGCTGGATGAAGTGATCGCCAAGGCCGCCGACAAGCGCCGGGCGATGGATGCCCGCAAGGCCGAAGCCGATGCCGGTCCCGGTCTCAAGGCGATTAATGAGGATGCGCCGCAGGTCGCCGACCCCTCCACATCGGCACCCGCCTCCGATAGCGAGGAACTGTCTGCTGACGATGTTTTCAAGGACTTTCTTGGCTGATGCCGCAGGGCCCGGCTCGCGCGACGAAATGAACGCGCAGACGTGACCTTGACCCCCTGCCCGGCGCCCCTCACTTACGCACAGAGTGTCTTGGAGATGTCATGACCCGGCTTGACGACGAACCGCCCGCAGCCCCCGCCAGCGAACCGAACAGCTTTCTGGAGCAGGCTCTTTTCAATGCCCGCACGATCATGTTGACGGGTGGGATCGACGACAAACTGGCCCGGCGGGTCTGCGAACGGCTGCTGGCGTTGGCGTCGGAAAGCAGCGATCCGATCCTTATGGTGATCTCTTCGCCCGGCGGGCATGTGGAGTCGGGCGACATGATCCATGACATGATCAAGTTCGTCGAAGCGCCGGTGAAGGTGCTGGGGTCGGGCTGGGTCGCAAGTGCGGGTGCGCTGATCTATTCCGCCGCCAAGAAGGAGAACCGGTTCGCGCTGCCCAATACCCGTTTCCTGCTGCACGAGCCCCGCGGCGGGGTTGGCGGCCAGGCGACGGATGTGGAAATCCAGGCCCGTGAGATCATCAAGATGCGTGAACGCCTGAACCGCATCTTTGCGGATGCCACCGGCAAGCCCCTTGAGCAGATCAAGGAAGACACCGATCGCGATTTCTGGATGAGCGCCGAGGAAGCACTGGAGTACGGACTGGTTGGCAAGATCATTCATCACAAGAGTGAGATTGCTTAACAACGGGAAGCGTTTTGTTTTCCTGTCAGTAACCAATCCTGAGCCATAGGTAGGGTCCCCAAGTTTCGAGGACCCATGGCCGTCACGTTCAAACACCTTCTGGAGCCCATCGATCCGGTCCAGCCGACTATTCGGCTGGGCGCTGTGTTGGCGCGGTTCACGGCGGAACCAGACCTGGAGATCCTGCCGGTGGTATTTGGCCGGACGCTGGTGGGCACGCTGCAAAGGCGGGTGGTATTTGAATTGGCTGGCAGCGATATCCCGCGCACGGACCTCACCGACGCCCGCATTGCGCCCCTGCTGAACGGGACGCCGGCTACCGTCGATGGCGAAACCCGGATTGGCGGGTTCTGTGCCAAGGATGCCAAGGCCAAGGGCCCGGTGTTGGAAAACGGCGTGGTGGTGCTGGACGCGGGGGCCTATGCCGGCGTGGTCCGCGCTCCAGTGATTGCGCGCGCCCTCGCTGAAGAGAATGCTAAGCGCGCGCGGGCGCAAAAGGGTGTTGCCACGAAGATTGCGGCGTACAAGTCCCAGCAGGCGATATCAGCGGCCCAGCGGGCAAAGGTGCAAGCCCTGTTGGCTCACGAATTGCGAACGCCATTGAACGCCGCACAGGCGGGTGCGGAGATGCTGCAGCAGCACACCAGTTCCAATGATGGGCGGTTGTTGGCGCGCACGGTCTCGGACGCCTGTGAGGCGCTGGACCGGTTGCTTGATGACATGATGACGCTGTCGGAAGCGGATCTGGGCTCCTTGCCTGTCCGTCCCGAACCGGTATCGCTGAAACGGTTTGCTGCCGACCTTGAAGGACTATGGCGACAGAAGGCGGTGGATAATGGCCTGGACTATGGGGTCAACCTTGGAAAGCTCGCGGCCGAGCGGGTGGAGGTGGACAGCGTCCGCCTGCGGCAGTTGACTGACAACCTGGTATCGAACGCAATCAAATACACGCCCGAGGGCCGCGTAGAGGTGGTGCTGGGCACAGTGGCATCCGATGCCGGGCTGACCCTCCGCATCGAGGTGACCGATACCGGGCCAGGCCTGACTGGCGAGGACATCCAACGGGTCTTCCAGCCGTTCACGCGAACGGGAACCGCGACAGCAATTGAAGGCTCAGGTTTGGGCTTGACCGTTGTGAAGGCCGTCACGGCGCGATTGGGTGGTGAGATTGCGTACCGGACTGGCGAAACGGGCGGTAGCGTCTTTTCTCTCACCCTGCCGGTGCATAAGGCCGGGCCACGGATCGTGTCAGAGAACCGCCGTGCGGCCGCCATGCGCCGGTTCGAGATTGGCGACGTTCTGCTGGTCGATGACCATGAGCCGAGCCGTGTGGTGCTGGCCAAAGCCCTGCTGGGTGCTGGCTGGCGGGTGGATGGCGTGCACAGTCTGGCCCAAGCGTTGCGGCGGGCCGCGCACAAGCCCTATCAGGCCATCCTGTGCGACCTGCACCTGCTCGACGGCAATGGGATCGATTTGCTCAACGCGGTGCGCGGCGGAGAGACCCATGACCGCACGACGCCAGTGATCGCGGTCACTGCGGACCGGAGCCAAGCACGCATGGACCGGTGCCGCGCGGCAGGATTTGATGCGGTCTGGACCAAGCCGATCAAGCCGAATGATGCAGTGATGGCACTGGCTGACTTGATCATCGCCCACGAAGCGGCAACGCGCGAAGCCGGCGTTTTGACTGGCCCACGCTCGGCCATTGCCTGACCGGTTGCGGCGCGCCGGTTGGCGGTCCAAGGTCTGGCCGGTCTGAACAGAGCGGAGGTCTGCCATGTCCACTCCCGAAACGCGCCTTGAGGCGCTCGGCATCGTGATACCGGAACCGATGAAGGCGGTGGCGAACTATGTGCCTTTCGTCGTGTCGGGCCCGCTCCTGTTCGTGTCGGGCCAAGTCAGCGTTGTGGATGGCGCGCTGGTGAAGGGCCGACTCGGCGAGACAATGGACCTGTCGGCGGGGCAGCAAGCCGCACGGGCCTGCGGGATCAACTTGATTGCCCAGTGCAAGGCCGCCCTGGACGATCTGGGGCGGGTGAGTCGGGTGGTGAAGCTGGGCGGGTTCGTCAACGCCGCGCCCGATTTCGTGGACCTTCCGCAAGTGATCAATGGCTGCTCGGACCTGATGGTCGATGTGTTCGGTGAGGCTGGACGCCATGCCCGGAGCGCGGTGGCTTGCCCGGTCTTGCCGCTCGGCGTTGCGGTCGAGGTCGATGGCGTTTTCGAGATTGATGGCTAGCGCGTTCGCCCATCGGGGGCTCTGGCATCCTTGCGGACCGCCAGAGAACTCAATGGCGGCGTTCGAAGCGGCGGCCGATGCTGGGGTCGGGATCGAACTGGACGTGCAGCTCTCCAAAGATGGCGTGCCTGTGGTCTTCCATGACCCGATGCTCGACCGGATGACTGAGGCATCGGGCGCGGTGTGGAACCTTAATGAAGAGGATCTGACTGCGCTGCGGCTTTCAGGTAGCCGCGAATGTATCCCTACATTAAGCGGGGTGGCGCGGCGATTGCCGGCGGGGACACCTGTACTGGTCGAGCTGAAACCCAGCCCCGGCGAGGCGGCGGACTACCTTCGAGCGGTGGAACTGGCTTTGTTTGGCACGAGGATCGATAGCGCGGTGATGTCCTTCACACCGGCCTTGAACTTGGCAGCCCGGGCCGTAATGCCGGGCCGGCGGCGCGGCGTATTGGTAATGCCGAAGCGGGGGATCACTGGTGAGGACGCGGTCAATGCCATGGCCGAGGCGATCGCGCTAGAGGCCGACTATCTGGCCGTACGCCACGAGCAGATTGCGGTGTTCGCCCAGGGGCCGGAGCCCCGATTGCCACTCTATGCCTGGACGGTGGACGGTGAGGATGCGTTGGTGGCTGCGCGCGATGCAGCCAGCGGGATCATTTTCGAACATCTGGAACCCGCCCTCGTCACCGGGTGAGGCGCGGTCTATGTGTTGGGGATGGACGATACCGCCTTTCAGATCAGCGTGGCGCGCGGGCTGAGCGACGTGGACCGGACCGAGTGGGACCGCGTCGCCAATCCTGATTGCAGCCGATACGATCCCTTTCTGAGCTGGAATTTTCTCGAAGCGTTGGAAGCCTCTGGCGCTGCGAGCACGGAAACGGGCTGGGCCCCGCACCATTTGCTGGTGAACGGGCCGGGCGAGCGCCTGCGAGCGGCAATGCCGCTTTATGCCAAGACCCATTCCTATGGCGAGTTCGTGTTTGACCATGGTTGGGCAGATGCGTTCGAGCGCGCGGGCGGCCGCTACTTTCCCAAGCTGGTGTGTGCCGTGCCATTCACGCCTGTGACCGGACGGCGATTACTTGTGCCAGACGGGCCGGACGCCCCGGCGCTGCGAGAGGTGTTGCTGACTGGGGCCATCCAGATCGCCGAAGACAATGAACTGTCCAGCTTGCATCTGAATTTCACCTCCGATGGAGAGACCGACATTCTGGAACGGGCGGGATTGCTGTTGCGCACCGATCAGCAATTCCATTTCATCAATAATGGGTACGACACCTTTGACGATTTCCTAGCCGCCCTTTCATCGGCGAAGCGGAAGACCCTGCGCAAGGAGCGCCGCAAGGCCCAGGAGGGGCTGGAGTTTCGGCGGATCACCGGCGATGCACTGGGTGAAGCCGAATGGGATGCGTTTTACGCCTTCTACATCGACACGGGCGCGCGGAAGTGGGGATCGCCCTATTTGAACCGCGAAACGTTCTCCCTGCTCGGCGAACGAATGGCTGATGAGATCATGCTGGTGATGGCGTATGAGGATGGTCAACCAATTGCCGGTGCGCTGAATTTCATCGGTTCGGACACGCTTTATGGCCGGTATTGGGGCTGCCTGTCGGCCCGGCCGATGTTGCATTTTGAGGTCTGCTACTATCAGGCGATCGATTTCGCGCTGGAACGGGGGCTGACCTATGTGGAAGCCGGCGCACAGGGCGGCCACAAGCTGGCGCGCGGCTATGTACCGGTGCAAACCCGCTCAGCGCACTGGATCGGTCATGCCGGCTTTCGCGAGGCGGTGAGCGACTATCTCCGGCGAGAGCGCGCAGCCGTGGCTGCGGATATGGGCTATCTGCGCGAGCGGGCGCCCTTTCGGAAGGATCCGTAGTTCGGCGTTCGGGGGTCGCAGCGGCGGGCGATGCGGGTTTATGCCGACTGCACCAGACGCGCTCTGAGTACGGTGCGCATGTGTTCGGTGACGTTGAGGGCGTTGGTGAGGTAAGCGTCCAGACTGCCGTGCTCGGCTTCAATGACGCGGAAAGCGGTTTCGAGGTACCGGCGGCGGACGCCCATGAACGGGCGGTAGATGTCGGCGTCATAGGTCTTGCCGAGCATATCGTTGAAATAAGCCTGGGCGTCGGGGAGGCGGGCATCGATATCGACGGCGGTGTTGGTGAGCTCATAGTCGGTGGTGATGTCGTCTCGGCTTGCGCCGAGGACATGCTTGGTGAGCGCGCAAAGAATGCCTGTCCGGTCCTTACCGGCGGCGCAATTCACCAGAGCGGCCTGGCCATCGCCGAGGCCAGCGAGACGATCGAACCAGCCGGTGAAGAGCTCAACATGGTGGGGTTTGAACGGCGCCGTTTCATAGTAGCTGTTCATCCAGTCTTCCGCGGCTGACACGTCTGCTTCGATCTGGGTGAGGAACTGGACATGGGGGCTGTTCATCTCGCGGCCGCCATCGCTGGTCAGGACCTCGGGGGCGGACCATTTTCCGGGTTGGCGCTCCCGTTCGTCGGGGCGGCGCAGGTCGACCTGAAATGCGATGCCGAATGCGTCGATGGCTACAACGTCTTGGTCGGTGGCTTCGGCATAGTGTCCGGACCGGTACAAGAGGCCAGGCCGGATGCGCCCGCCATCGGCGACTGGATAGCCGCCGAAGTCCCGGAAGTTGCGGACACCTGTGAGCGGTTTGATACGGTCTTGCATGGGCTAGGTCCTTGCGGGGTTGATCTGAGGCGCGTGGGATCTGACCTGGCTAAGCCGGGTGTGTGACGGCTCAATGACGGGTTTCGCCGGCGCCAGTGACGTAGAGGTAGATCGCGACACCCATAGTGGTGAAAGCTAAAGGAAAGGCCGCTGTGGCGCCCGCTTCGACGAAGGCTTCCAGCGTCCCCTCCCCGAGCGCGGCGAGCGGAACAGCTACCAGCGCGATGGGGACGAGCAGCAGCAAGCCGGACAGGGCGCTCAAGAACAGCAGGCCAAGCACGGCCCATCCGATCGGCAGGATGAGTGTGGCGCTCCGCTGGAACGCATTCTGGAGGCCTGGCCCTTCGGCCATGACTACGACCGGCGCCAGAAGAAGGAAGACCGCTGCCGCTAGCCCGGGCAAGACCAGCATGGAGAACCCAAGCTGCATCAGCACCTGCCGCATGGCGATCACGACAAGAAGCGGAATGAATGCCCGCATGGCCACATCCGCACACGCGGCGAGCCTTGGCGCGCTGGGCCAAAGTAGCCGGTGGGCGGCCATGGCAGAGCCGAATGCCACTGGCAGGATGGCCGGGGTGACCCCGAGGAATACCAGGGGGGGAACGGGCAAGGCAGCCAGGACGCTCGATAGCGTCAGCACCCCGCCCGTGACGAGGCCCCAGATGGCGAGCAATTGCCGCCATGAGGCGCGAACGAGATTGATGAAGATCGGGAACACGTCGCTGACAGGCTGCCAGCGGTGGCCGATGGGATCGGGACGGGATCGGTCTGACATGGGGTGTGGGGAGTCCTAGCGGAATGGCGGTCCGTCGAAAGCCCGCAGTTTTCGCGAATGCAGCTTGGCGGCGCCGTCCTGGGAGAGTTTTTCAAGCGTATCGATGCCGATGCGGATATGTTCGCCAATGGCCTTTTCGTAGAACCGATTAGCGGCGCCCGGCAGCTTCAACTCGCCATGCAGGGGCTTGTCGGACACGCACAGCAGCACGCCGTAGGGCACGCGTAAGCGGAAGCCATTGGCGGCGATGGTTGCACTTTCCATGTCAACGGCGATGGCGCGGGACTTGTTGAACCGGAGCGCAGTTTCCGAGAAGCGAAGCTCCCAGTTGCGGTCATCGGTGGTGACGACCGTGCCGGTGCGCAACCGTTTCTTCAGAGCGTCGCCCTTTTCGCGGGTAATCTCGGCAGCCGCTTCCTGCAGCGCGACCTGGACCTCTGCGATGGGGGGGACGGGCACTTCGGGCGGCAGTACGGCATCGAGCACATGATCTTCGCGCAGATAGGCATGGGCGAGCACATAGTCGCCGATGGCCTGGGAATGGCGCAGCCCGCCGCAATGGCCGACCATCAGCCAGCATTGGGGGCGCAGGACAGCGAGATGGTCGGTGATTGTCTTGGCGTTGGATGGGCCCACGCCGATATTGACGAGGGTGATGCCGGGGCCATCGTCGCGCATGAGGTGGTAGGCCGGCATCTGGAACCGGCGCCACGGGCCGTTCTCGATTGCCTCATAGGCGCCGTCATAGGCCTCTTCGATGAGAACGCCGCCGGGCGCAGACAAGGCCGAGTAGCTATTGTCCTTGCCGATTTCCTTGATCGCCCAATTGCAGAACGCATCGACGTAGCGGTGATAGTTCGTGAACAGCACATAGGGCTGCATGTGCTCGACGAGGGTGCCGGTATAGTGGAGCAGCCGGCGCAGCGAGAAATCCACGCGTTGAGCGTCGAATAGAGCGAGGGGCCGGTGGTCGCCGGGATCGAACAGCTCGCCATCGGCGACCTCGTCACCGATCAGACTGAGCTGAGGAGCTGGCAGCCAGCGGGCAAGGTCGGCGGAGGTGACGTGATCGGCGCCCTTCGCATAGCCTTCGTCCCAGACGTATGTATAGGGGATCTCCGAGCTGGAGGGCCGGACCTCAACGTCGACATCATATGTGTCGAGCAGGGGCTTGAGCTGTTCGCGGAGATAGTCGCGGAAGAAGCCCGGACGAGTGATGGTGGAGGCGTAGGTGCCCGCTTCGGACATCTTGCCGTAGGCTCGGGAGATAGGCGGCGGCGGCCCGTCCGGATCATAGCGAATGATCAATTCGGGATAGCAGAAAGCGCGGGACGCGCGCAGTTCGCCATCTGGCGGGATGCCCTCCTTGAGATACCGCTCGATCGACGATTTCAGGGCCTGGACCGCATCCTTGTAGATCGACTCCAAAGCGTCGATTATGGCGTCAGCATCATTGGGTTGTTTCATGCTCCCTCCTGACCCCGGCGGGAGGTCAGGTCAAGAGATCGGCAATTCGCCGGACGCCTGGACGCTGAACACCTGGAGCGCTCCGTGCTCGCTATTGGCTTGCGGCATGGGCTCAAGCCAGGCCGGGATTGTGCCCTGGTTGAGCTGGTCGGCGAGGCCACCGGGCGTGAGCTTGCCGTAGCGCTGGGTCTCGTTCAGGCCGGGGCAGAACACGAAGTAATCTGCTCCGATCTTGCGAAGCGTAGAGGCTGCCTCACCCGGAGGAGCCTGGAACGTACTGGTGATGCGCAAGATGCCCTGCCCGTTGCGGTGGTAAGGGCCGGCGAACACCGCGTGGGGCGTGTTGAGGAGGATCGACGGGCCGAGATCTATGGGCGAGAAGACGGCGCCTGCCGGCAAGGCGGCGAGGGGCGCAAGCGCGGAGGGTGCGCGGCAGAGGTCTGCATAAAGAACGCCGTCTTCATTGACAGCGGCGGGCGCGCTCGCCGGTGCGACCGATGTGGCGACCCGGGTCAGGAAGGGGGGTGACAGCAGGAAGGCAATCGCCGCGAACTGGACGAGTAGCATCGGTCCGCGTTCGTTTCGCCAACGATCGAAAAGCTGGGCGGCGATATAGCCAATGGCCAGCGAGGCGAAAAGATGCGCGAACAATGAACCGCGGATCTGCCAGGCGGTAACTGCGCCGGCGAACGCGATCAGAACTGCGACGATAGCCCAGTTCAGGCGTTGGTGGTCTGGCGCCCTACGCAAGAGGACTAGCGCGACGATCAAGCCGGCGACGATGTAGCCCATATCGGCGAGCGCGGTGGCGGGGGTTTCCGCCCAGACCCGGGCGATGTGCCGGGCCTCGCCAACGGCATTCATCCAGCTGACCATGACTTCGTCGGGAACCATGCCGTAGGGCGAGCCAAGGCATTGGGGCTGGGCAGCGATGGCGGCGCAGACGGTGAGGACACCCATGGCGGCGCTGGTGCTGAGGCGCTTTTTCCAGTCCGGGAAGATGGCGCCGTAGCGGGCCAGGAGCAGCAAGCCCACTCCACCCACGATCAGGGCGATATAGTGGAACGCGCCATAGGCATCACAGACCAGACGCTGTCCGAACGGACCAGGCGCGTCTAGCAGGTATGCCAGCGTGCCGCCGGCGGTGAGCGCGGTACCGAATGTGCCGAGCCGCGCGCGCTCATCGTTGCCGCGAACGATCCAGAGTACGCCAGCCGCAGCAATCAGGGCTGCGGCGTAAGGAAGGCTTTCCATGGCGACGGTGAGCATGGCAGCGATGGCGAGACCGGCAATCGCACCAGACGTGCGACTGGCTTTGGGCGAGAGCAGTGCCGCCAGGGCGATTACAACGAGTGTGAGTTGCAGGCCGTGATGGTCGATCCGGCCGGGCCAGAACTGGTAGACCGACTTGGAAAGGACGAAGAACACCAGCGCCAGCGCGGCACCTACCGGTCCGGCGCCAAGGCGCTTCATGATCATGACCATGCAGCTCATGGTGATGGTCAACAGCGTCAGCGGCCAGGCCATGACCGCGACATAGGCGGCCTGGGTTTGGCCCACGAGCGGCGTCATCACAACAATGATCCAGCCCATGAACAGGTCGGGGAGGCGTGACCAGTGCATCTGGCCACCTTCGGGGGTGAGGAAGCGGGACTGATTGACGTCATACCAACCCTGGCCGGCCACAAGGTCGCGCACTTGAGCCAGCCGCATCATGTCGTCATTGCCAGGCAGGATGCCGGTCCAGATTTCGCCGGCCTTTGTCAGCAGCATGACCAGGACAAGCGCCATGAAAGCCAGGCTTGGGCGCCAGTCGAAGGGTTGGTCGTCGATCATCACCATCTGCTCCTTTCCTGCACCAGAGCAGCGCCAAACCGCCGTCGTTACAGGTCTTTTAATCCCGCTCGTGTATGCCAGAGCAAGGTTACTGAAAGGCTGAAAACGCGATGTCGATAGCGACAACGAGCTTGCGCCCCACCCCAGCGGCAGACGTGGAAACGGCCGTGCGCCTGGCTGTCATCCTGCCGTGCTACAATGAGGCGGCGTCGATCGCAGCTGTGGTGCGCGATTTCCAAGCCGCCCTGCCCGGCGCTGACATCTACGTCTATGACAACAATTCCAGCGACGGCACCGCTCAAGCCGCCCAGGCCGCAGGGGCGATCGTCCGGACCGAGCGCCGCCAGGGCAAAGGTCATGTGGTGCGCCGCATGTTCGCCGATGTGGAGGCTGACATATACGTGATGGCTGACGGCGATGGCACCTATGACACCGCCATGGCGCCGACACTGGTCGAACTGCTGATGAAGAACCATGTAGACATGGTGGTTGGCACCCGCGCCGATGTAACTCGGGATGCGGGGCGCGAGGGCCACGCTTTCGGCAACAAGCTTTTCAACATGATCTACCAGCGCATGTTTGGCCGGGATTTCACCGACATTTTTTCCGGGTACCGGGTGTTCACGCGCCGGTTCGCGAAATCGTTCCCAGCCATCTCATCCGGCTTTGAGATCGAGACTGAAATGTCCGTGCATGCCAGCCAGCTCGGCCTGCCCGTGCTGGAACGGCCCACGAAATATGGGGTGCGCGGCGAAGGATCTGAAAGCAAGCTCCGGACGTTCACCGACGGCTTCCGAATTCTCGGCATGTTTGCGGTGCTGGCCAAGGAGACCCGCCCCGCCGCGTTCTTCGGTGCAATCGGGATGGGCCTGGTTGTACTGGCGATGCTACTGTCAGCGCCACTGATGTGGACCTTCGCTCAGACCGGTGAAGTACCCCGGTTCCCCACCGCGATCCTTTCGACGGGGATTGTCATCACTGGTGTGATTGCTGCGGTATGTGGGTTGATCCTGGACAGCCTGGCCAGGGCGCGGATCGAGCAGAAACGGCTCGTCTACCTCTCCTACCCACCGGTCAAGAGCGAGTAGACGACAGCCACGGAGAAGGCCGGCATCTGGATGGGTCGCATCCCTCCAAGCCGAGTTAAGTGCTAGCAACAATATCTAGGCGGCTCGGATGTCCTGCGGTATGGCGAAACAATGCGCGCGCTCGACCACCGCCCCGCCCTCTTCCTGGACCGTGACGGGGTGCTCAATGTGGATAAGGGCTACGTCTCGACAGTCGATGCGCTGGAGTGGATAGACGGGGCGGCAGACTGCATTCGAACATTTAAGGCGCGCGGTTGGTTCGTTTTCGTCGTGACTAACCAGTCCGGCATTGCCCGCGGCTACTACACCGAAGCGGACATGTTCGCGCTGCACGAGCATATGGAACAGGTGCTGAAGGACCAGGGCGCGGAAATCGACCAGATCTATCATTGTCCCTATCATGAAGCTGGCGAAGTGGCCGCCTATCGCAAGGACAGTCTCGACCGGAAACCCCGGCCCGGTATGCTTTTGCAGGCGATGGCCGATTTCCCGGTCATCCGCGAAAAGAGCTTCCTGATCGGCGACAAGCAAACCGATATCGACGCCGCCCATGCGGCAGGGGTCGGCGGCTTCCTGTTCACCGGCGGCAATGTTGCGAACTTCGCGGAGTGGTCGCTGGCCGCCTTTGAAGATGGCTCGCGATGACCGATGGTTCAGCCCGCTAATCGGGTTCCGTTTCGGGGAATTCCGGCGGGGTCGGCATGCGTTCTGCTGCGCCGGCGAGGAGAAGGCCCCAAATACGAGTGTTGAGCGCGAAGTCGGCGGGGTCGGTGGAGGTTTCCAAGCGGGTTTGGAGAGTGATCAGCCGCTCTGCGAACCTATTCCGCGTCGGTTCGAGGTCCGATAGCCGGAGGCTGGCGGCCGTCTCGTCGGCGGCTACACCCCCTTCCCGAAGAACCGCGCGCATGGCTTCGATCTCGCGGTGAAGCCGATCGGCGGCGCCGTCCCAGGCTTCGCCGGCCATCACGGTCATGATGCCAGTGAGCATGGCTTGGCCGCCGGCATAGTGGCCTTCCAGATGTGGCACCACATCGGCGACAAGAGAGCGCCCGATACGGTCCAGGATCATGCCGATTTCGCTCATACGGGCAGCTCCAATCCGAACTTCGGCGCAAGCCGAGACGCAATGGTCAGTTCGTGGGCCGCATGGGTAAACCAACCCGACCAGGCGAGAATCGGGTCGTCGTTTTTCCCTTCTGCGAAGGCGCGGGCGGAGCTTATCCAGATGCCGATGGCCTTGACGTGGGCGAAGATGGACCACCATTCGAACGCGGACGGATCGAACCGGCAGCCGGACGCCTCTTGCCAGACTGCGATCGCTTCTGACCAGGCCAACAGGCCGGCCGCGCGTTCGGTATCACCAGCGCACCAGAGGGGATCAGTTGCCCAGGCGAGATCCTCGTAGGGGTCACCGATGTGGGCCATCTCCCAATCCAGTACCGCATTGATGGTGCCTGCCTCGTCGTGGAGGAAATTGCCGGACCGGAAGTCACCATGGACAATGGAGAGGCGTTGGGCGGGCGGGGGCGGGTTGGCATTGAGGAAACGAATAGCTGCTTCTGCGATGGGCTCGGGTCGGCGGGCCTTGGTCCGGATTTCGTTCGACCAGTAACTTAGCTCGCGCTGCCAGCAAGCGTCGAGCGCGGGACTCTCCACTTCGGCCGTCAAGGGCGAGCCTTCGACCGCGACGCCAGCAATCGCTCCGAGATGGGAGAAGAATTGCTCGCCAATGGACCGGCGGTGCGGCTCGATATCATCGATGCGGAAGGGATTGAGAGGTACGCCTCCATTGATCCGCCCCATCACAAAGAAAGGCGCACCCAAAGCCTCGTGACCGGTCTCCAGGAACAGCGCCTCGGGGGCGGGAATATCGATCTCGGCCATGGACCGGATCGCCGCGAATTCAATGCGCCGCTCTGTGTCGATCAGGCTATCGGGTGGATCGCGGCGCAGGATCAGATCCTTGCTCACGCGCTTGCCATCAGCCGAATAGGTCAGGTCGATGCTGTAAGTCTGCCGGCTCGCGCCGCCATGGATACGTGTCAGGTGGGTAATCGTGACATCGGCCGCACCGGGGGTGTTGTCCATGAAGTATCGGGCAAAAGCTTCCGCCAGTCCGGCATCATCGATTTGGGAGGTCGTTGCCGGTTCGGTCATGCGTCTAGAACATCCGTCCAACCGCTGGGCGCGTGGGGGCCGAGGAACAATTGCTCCAACGTTCCGACCCCCTCGTGACGGGTGCCCGCCTCATCGGTGAGCGCGACATCGGAGATGGCCTGGATGTGCAGATTGTCAGGTTGCTGCCAGTCGGCTTCTTCGGGCTTCAACACCTCCCGGAACACCGACAATTGCTCGCCCTGGTAGGCGCCGTGCCGATGGGTGGAATGACCATAGCCGATCCCCTTCATCAGGAAAGTGCGGCGAGGCGTGATATCGACCCCCAGTCCGCGCCCTTCCTTGTCGGTGAAGGTGAGGGATGCGCGTTCGGCCCGCCGGGTCGCGGGTTGATAGGTGACATGGGCACGGCAGGCTGCCATTTCCTGGTCTTCGCCCTGGCCGCTGCCGTCCGGAACGATCTTCGCGCGTGTGTTCCAGCTATCGCCCGCGGCATCATCGTTGACGTGGAAGTAAACCGACCGGTCGCCGAGGTTGAGCGGTGTCCAGATCCAGTAGAATTGCGGCATCTGGACCGGGGTGAGCGGTTGAGGGTCCTGCGCGCCAATTGGACGGACACCCCATGAACGATCCCGGGTGCCGCGCCAGGTCCCGGGGTCGACGGGGATTGTCTCACCATCGATCCGCAGCGATCCGGACCAGCGACCGTTTTGCGTCATGCGCGTGCAATCAATCAGCATGCGCGGACCCTGGCGATAGGTGAAGCGCGGTTCCTGAACGGGAAACGCGCGCCCTTCAAACACGAGTTCCAATGCCAGGCCTTCGGTCTCCTCGAGGGTGAGAGAAATGCTCTGCAGGGGCTGGCGCACACCGATCGCGAGTCCGCCGACGCGCGTATCCATTCGCTCCATACCCAGGGGCCGAGACACATGAACCGATGTCTGCACCCCGTCCCGCAGGATCGACACGGCCCCATCCATGACGTTCAGGTGCGGATAGACGCCAAAGGCCGCTGCGAAGAAGAACGATCCATCTGCATTGTATCCATTGAAGAAATAGCGGTCGTAGAAATTCCGGTCCGACCCTGAGAAGGCGACCGGTTCGGGTGTCTGGTGGATCGGATACTCGTCGCCAGCGGTGAGCATTGGCACCTCCTCGGGGGTTTCCTCGCTGGGGCAATTCTTGGTGCGTACCCCTCACTTTCCACGGTGCCAAAGGTGGAGCCGATGTTCAATCGCTGTCGGAGGGGAAGGCACTGAGATCGGAGGGCGTTTTCTGCACGCGCGCCGATTTCGCGAGCGCCTCTCTGTCCCAATTGCGTCAGGATGTCAGGACGTGGCCGCGTCGACGCTTTCGGGGCCCTTGCCGGCATACCGATCGGCAAGAGCATCGGCGGTCCGGCGCGCGTCATCGATGGTTGCTGAGAACGCATCGACGGCTACGGCCGCTCCGGTGGCGTCTTCGCCACGTTTCGACACGATTTCAAGCGCTTCGCGGAAGCCGCGATTGGATCGCTGCGCCCGGACAAGAGCGCGCTCGAACGCGGTGACATCGAGCCGCTCGGGAAATGTGTCTGAGCTGGCCAACAAGGATCGCGCTTCGGTCTGCACGGTTATCAGGCCGTCGCGGGCAGTACTGGCGTCGGCTTGAAGTTGGGCAATCGCATCGGACGGTGTCGCCGTCGCAGCATCGATACGGTCGGCATAGGTGCCAGCAGGTTCGCCTTCATCCCGCGAGCCATTCATAAGGATCGACGCAAAACCCAGAATGCCAGGCGAGGTAGACACCCACCCCTCGGCCTCGGCCTTCTCGCAAAACAGATCCGATGCCGACCGGAGTGCGGACTGCTCAGCCGTCGCTTCGGCGGTGAGCGTGGTTTCGTTGGGAATCACAGAGACAGTCGCACAGCCGGCTAGGGAAAGACCAAGAGTCGCGGCAACGACTGATCGCATGATACACACCACATTGTTAAGCCGACGGTAAGCACAATGGCTGTGGAGTCGGACGTCGTCCAGCCTTTATTAGCGATGTAACAGCCGGTAAGTGAAAGAGTTATGAACAAGTCAACGTCACGGCGGACCCTGTATCCCCGACACGAGGCCCGCCGCACAGGCCGGCTGCGCGTATCCGGCCTTCACGAGATCTACTGGGAAGAGTCCGGAAATCCAAATGGCTTGCCGGTGTTGGGCCTGCATGGCGGACCGGGCGGAGGATCGAGTCCCGAGATGCGACGGTTCTTTGATCCCGAACGTTTTCGGATCATCCTGTTTGACCAGCGCGGCTGCGGCCGCTCGACCCCGCATTCGGAACTGCGGGAGAACACGACCTGGGACTTGGTGCAGGATGCCGAGACGATCCGCGAGACGCTCGGGATCGATCGTTGGGTTGTATTCGGCGGGTCATGGGGTTCGACTCTGGCGCTGTCGTACGCAGTCACCCATCCGGCACGCACGATCGGGCTGTTGCTGCGCGGCATTTTCCTGATCACGCAAGCAGAGATACGATGGTTCTATCAGGACGGGGCCAGCCGGCTCTTTCCGGACAGCTATGAGCGGTACGTCGCGCCGATCCCGGACGCCGAGCGAGACGATCTGCTGACCGCGTTTTACACCCGATTGACCGGCAAGGACCGCGCTGAACGGCTCACAGCCGCCCGGGCATGGTCGCGATGGGAGGGGGAAACCCTGTCGCTGAAGGGGCCGGTTGTCCGCCCGCCCCGGTTCGATGAGGACGAATTCGTGGACGCCTTTGCCCGCATTGAAAGCCATTATTTTGTGAATGAGGGCTTTTTCGAACACGACGGCTGGCTGCTGGATGCTGCGCGCGAAAAGTTGCGCAACGTGCCCGGCGTAATCGTTCACGGGCGCTACGATGTGATCACACCGCTATCGTCTGCCTGGGCCCTGAAGAAGGCGTGGCCAGCGGCGGACCTGCATATCATCCCAGATGCGGGCCATTCCAGCCTGGAGCCAGGTATTGTGGACCGACTCGTCAGAGCTGCTGACGGGTTTGCAGACCGGTTCGGGACGTAGTCTCCCCTGTTTGAACGGCCCTGGCAGCGCCCGCTTAGCCGTTCGGGCCCAAAAGACCCTCGAGGGCCGCCGGAAGCTGCACGCCGTACTGGTCCTGCAATTTGTCCATCACGCCGAAGACCAGAATGAAGATCAGGGCCGCAGGCACCAGATAGCGCAGCAATGGTTGAACCCAGGCGACCGCACCGCCGAGCTCCGATTCCAGCGACGTCTTGCTCAACACATACCCTGCAAACAGGGCGACCAGGATCCCACCGAGCGGCAAGCCAATGGACCCGGTGACGAAGTCTATATGGTCGATCCACGCGCCGGCATAGACGTAGCCGACCCCACACAAGAACAGAACTGCGCCCAGCGCCATCGCGCCATGGGTTCGGCTGATCCAGGGCTGGTCTTCGAGCCAGGATACACCCACTTCGAACAGCGAGATCGAGGAGGTGAAGGCTGCGAACAAGGCGAGCGTGAAGAACAGGCCGCCGACAATGGCGCCAAGAGCTCCCATCTGCCCGAAGGCAACGGGCATGGTGATGAAGAACAATCCGCCACCCGCGCCTGGCTCCAGCCCAAAAGCAAAGACGATCGGGAAAATGGCAAAGCCAGCGACGATCGCCACCATAGTATCGGCCCCAGCCACAAGGCCAGACGATTGGGGGATATCGGTTTCCCGGCGCAGATAAGCGCCATAAGTGATCATCAGGCAGGAGCCGACGCCGATTGAGAAGAAGGCCTGCCCTACCGCCGACAGGAAAGTGCCGAAGCCCACTTTCGAAAAGTCCGGCGAAAGCAGGAAGCCCGCCGCCGCGCCGGCATCACCAACAATCAGCGCGAATATGACCATGCCGACCAGCATGATGAAAAAGAGCGGCATCAGGATCGAGGCGGCCCGTTCGATCCCGCCCTTCACGCCCCGCCCAACGATGAATACGTTGAGCCCCAGGAACAGCGCCAGATAGGTGATGATCTCGACCTTGCTATCAATTGTCTTGAGGAAGTTCGCCTCCGACGCCCCGGCATCAAATCCTTCGAAACGGCCTGAAAACGCCTGGGGAATGAAATCGAACACCCAGGTCGCCACGACGATATAGAACGAGAAAATCCCGAGTGACGTGATCGCGCCGATCCAGCCGAGGGCTGTCCACAGCGTCGATTTGCCTTCAGTTTCTGCGATATGGCGGATGCCGGAAATCGCTGAGCGTTCGCCTTTTCGGCCGATGGCGTACTCGGCCATCAGCACGGGCAAACCGAGTAGCAGGACGCAGAGCAGGTAGATGATCACGAATGCGCTGCCGCCGTTCTCACCCGCCGTATAGGGGAAGCGCCAGAGATTGCCGAGGCCGACCGACGAGCCGACAGCTGCCATCAGGAAACCGAATCTAGACCCCCAGTGCTCAGCCTTTCCACTGATCGCCGCCATACGCTACCTCCGAGATGACCCATCTTGTATGGACCGCACGTTAACCCGATTTCCGGGAATTGCGAGCCGTCCGCTGCTTGGGCCACGTCACCCTATTTAAAGCAGGCCACCTTCGGGCATGCGGCTGTCGCGGTGAAGGTCGGCTGAAAGAATGAGGCCGAAGGCGACCATAATCGTCATCATGGCGGTGCCGCCATAGGAGACGAGTGGCATCGGGACACCGACCACTGGCAGCAATCCAATCACCATTCCGACATTGAAGACGATGTAGAACCCAAGCGTCGCCGCCACCCCAGCGGCGGCAAAACGCCCAAACCGCTCGCTGCATCGCCCTGCAATCAACAAGCACCAGACCAGGATCGCCGCCCAGATCAGCATCAGCCCAGCGGCGCCGACAAAGCCTAGCTCCTCGGCGATCACAGTGAGGATGAAATCGGTGTGCTGCTCGGGGATGTATTCGAGCTTGGTCTGCGTGCCCTGCATGTAGCCCTTGCCGGTCAGTCCACCCGATCCGATGGCGATACGGGCCTGTTCGATCTGGTATCCTTCGCTGAGCGACTGGCTTTCATCGCCGCCAGACAATTGCGTGATGAAAGTATCGACGCGCTCTTTCTGGTAGTCCGCGAGCACGAAGGTGTAGATCAACGGGACGCTGACAATGCCGAGCAGGGCAAACGCGCCGATGATCTCTTTCCGCAAGCCCGAAAGGAACACAATGACGCCGCCGGATGCAACGAGCGCCAGGGTCGTGCCGAAGTCCGGCTGCATGAAGATCAGGGCTGCGGGTACCAGAATGATCATTGCCGCCACCAGATGGTGGCGGACCGCATCGGTCGGGACCTTCGCCAGCGCGGAATGGTAGTAGCGAGCGAGCGCGAGGGTGAGGGCTACCTTCATGGGCTCCGACGGCTGGATGGCGATCGGCCCGATTTCGAGCCAACGCTGGGCGCCGCCGCGAACCGAGCCGGCAAACTCAACGGCAACCAACAGGACCAGCGCACCGAAATAAACGATGTAGGACAGCCGGAACCAGATCGGCAGGGGCACCAACGCGAGCGAGATCATCGCGACCAGTCCGATCCCGAACCGGGTCAGGTGTCGCTGCCAGAGATCGGCCTCAGCGCCACTGCCGGCCTGAGTCGTGCTGTAGAGCATGGCCGTACCAATAAGCGCGGTCATGGTCAGCAAGGCCACCAGTCCCCATGACAATCCGCCAAGACCGGAACTTCCCATGAAGCTCATGGACGCCTGTGTGTTGGCGTAGCGTCGGCCGCTTTGGCGTTCCGCGTCGTGGATATAGGTCATCCGCGATCACTCCCGGCATCGCCGAGGGAGGGGCGGCCTGCCAAGCGCTGCCAGGACGGCTCTCGGCGGCTGTCGAGCCGCAACGCTTCGGCCATGATGTCCCGGGCGACCGGTCCGGCCGCGCGCGAGCCTGATCCGCCATGCTCGACAATCACCGAAATCGCCAGCTTGGGGTCGTCATGGGGTGCATAGCCGACGAACAGGGCATGGTCGCGAAGGCGCCGTTCCAGGTCTTCATTCTTGATCACGCCTGATCGCCGTTCGGCCTGCGAGATATAGCGCACCTGGGCTGTACCGGTCTTGCCTGCCATACGCGGACCGCCGAGCCCAAGGTCACCGGACCGCAATGCCGTCCCGCCACCCTCGGACGTGACGCCATACATGCCCCGCTGCATCATGGCGATGATTTCTTCGTCGAGCGTCGCCTCTTCGCCGCGCTCGATGCTGAACTGGGGTCCGATCCCGAGCATTTGCGGGACCGATGGACGTCCACCCCGGGCCAGCTGCGCCGTCATGGTGGCCAATTGCAGAGGCGTACTGGTCAGAAAGCCCTGCCCGATCCCGTAATTCAGGGTCTCGCCCTGTTGCCACGGCTCACCGCGATTGGCTTCTTTCCAGGCCGGATCTGGCACGACTCCGCGCGCCCCGCCCGTCAGTCCGAGATGAGACCAGCTGCGGCCGAAGCCAAACCGGCGAGCCACGTCTGCGATCTTGTCGACGCCGGTGCGCCGGGAGATCTCGTAGAAATAGGTGTCGCAGGACCCCTTGAGCGCCTCATGGAGGTTAACGGGGCCGTGGCCCTCCTTCTTCCAGCAACTCCAGGTGCGGCGGCCCAGCCTGTAGCGTCCATTGCAGCGGATCCGCTCGGTCGGCGAGACGACGCCGGCCTCCAGGGCTGCGGTCGCTACAACCATCTTGAAGGTGGACCCCGGTGGATAAACCCCATCAAAGGCCTTGTGGTATAGGGGGGAGTCCGGATTGTTCCGCAGCAGGTCATAGTCCGCCTGGCTGATGCCATTGACGAAATCATTGGGATCGAATGCTGGCGTCGAGACCAATGCGAGAACGTCGCCGCTCTCCACATCGATGACGACGCAAGCGCCGGTTTCATCACCAAAACGGTTGATCGCGGCGCGCTGAAGCTCGCTATCAATGGTCAGCGCGACGTCCTTGCCCGGTACGGTGGCCCGGTCAGCGTCTGGCACGCGTTCGATGATCCGCCCGGCGGCATTGGTCACCACAGCCCGGGCGCCCCGGGTTCCGGTGAGCCAGCTATTGCACGTCGCTTCTACTCCGGAGCGGCCGGTGCGCATATCGGGGTGCTTGTAGAGCCGATTGACCTCACTGGCGACGTCTGACCAACGGTTGGCGAGCTGGTTGCGGCGAATATCGGTCTGATCACCCCGGATCGCGCGGTCGATAGCGGCGTGATGATCCCACTCCCCATACTCGATTTCGTCGAGCAGACGGCGTTCAGCGGTTGTCAGATCGAGCGCATTCAGGGTGAGCGCATTGATATCCTTCTGGCTTGCACGGGCGACGTATCCGAGCACGTGGGCGAAATCCCGCCCGCGAGGATAGGATCGGGTATCACCAATTTCGACGACGACGCCAGGCAACTGCGCGGCATGGATCGAGAGCCGGGCGAACTCCTCATAAGTCAGCTCGCGCGCCACCTCGGTTTGCAGGAAGGCAGCCTGGTTGCGGGCGCGGCGAGTGATGGCTTCGCGGCGTTCCGGGCTGAGATCCACAGTCTTGCTGATTTCGGCGAGAACGGTGTCCATGTCACCGGCCTGTTCGCGAATGATCGCGATACGGCCCGCTTGGCGGTGATCTGCGAGCGGTAGGCCGAACCGGTCTAGGATGCGGCCACGGCTCGGCGGATCAAGATCGAACCGGACTTCATTGTCCGCCGCTTTCTCGCGCAGCTCTTCCCCGTCAAGCAATTGCAACTGGGCCAGTCGGCCAAGCAGGCCGGTCCAGACCAGCGCGCCGGCACCAAACAGGATGTTGCGGCGCGAAACGAATACTTCGGACGGGCGGCGATCGGCAGCCATGTCAGCCTCCCTTCGCCGATGTCCGGGCGCTGTCGAGATCGAACAATCCCTCGAACACCAGATAGAACAGCGCCGTCATACCCCCAGCGAACAGCAAGGGCAGCGCTTCGACCGGGCCAGACACAATGACCGATGCGAAGATCCAGAGCAGTGCCACGCCGGTTGCGATGCCCAGATAGGGCAGGACGGATCCGGTGAGCGGGTCCATCTCCCCACCGATCACCAGGCCAATGCTGGCGAGTAGCGCATAGGTCGACAGAAACACCAGCGGATGAACCCCGAACGGGGCCAGCGACACGCTGTCAAATGCAAATCCAATCAGCATCAGGACCACCATCGGCCGCACCGAAAGGCCCAGACGCGCCCAGCCGACCGCGGCGACTAGCCCTGTAATCGGCCAGGCGACTCCCAGACTCACCGAATTTCCAAGCAGGTCCCACAGGATAGTGAACAGGACGATCGATGCCACGCCGACCCCAAGACGAACGTTCAGGCCGGTGACCCGCCAACCCTCCACGACGCCCCTGGGAAGAAAGTTCGACCAGATCATTCGGACACGACCTCGCCCGCCCCGTCGTTTGCGACCTCCGTGCGAACGGCGGCTTCGACGGTTGCCCCTTCGCTGCTTTCATCCCCGTCTCCGGGCTCATCCGCTGGTCGCGTCTCTGGCGCGGGGATCTTCGGCGGCGGCAAAAGGCGGACAAACCCGCCGCGCGCATCCTGCATGGTGAAGTCCACGCGCCAATCACCTGTTTCGCCAAAGACGTATCCGGCGACCAGGCCGCGCGGGAACACGCCACCCTCTCCGCTGGTGAGTATACGTTCTCCAATGATGAACCCGTCATCCTCTGGCAGGTCCGACAGGCGACCAATCCTGTCGCGAGCGCCGTACAAGACGGCACGAACGCCACTACGCTCGCCCATGACCGGAACGCGAGAGTTGAAATCTGTGACCATCAGGATGCGCGACGACCGTTCGCCCACGGTTATCACGCGGCCGACAAGGCCCATTTCATTAAAGGCCACATCGTCAACCTGCACCCCGGAACGCTGACCTGCATCGGCCAGCAGCGTATCTGCGAACGGGCCGTTGGTCTCAGCGACGATCCGAACGGTCTTGGATTGCTGCGCCCACGCAATCGGCGCATCGTCCACCGCGTTCAGCATGGCCTGATAGGCGAAGAAGCGCTCGTTCATGGCGATCGCGGCCTGGCGATAGCGGGAGAGTTCGGCGACTTCGGTTTCCAATTGCTTGATGCGGCGCTCGGCGTCGGCCTGTCCAGTCAGGGTCGCCCACAATCCGGGCGCCTGTTCGCTGGCAATGGTCTGCTCGCGGCGATCGCCAAAGGTCTGCACGTCGCCAGCAACCGCGCGGACCGGTGTCAGCGCGCGCGAGATCACGGGCGCGGTCTGAGCGATCAGTAAAGCGAAGGAAAATACGATGAACACAGCCAGCGCCAATCGGCGCATGGGGCGCTTGCGTCGTCCTGTTTGGCCAATCCCAGCCATCGGCGCCGATCCTCACTCACCACTCCGGGACGTTCTTCCCGGTCCGCATTCGCGCCGGTGCATCCCTTCCCATGCGCAAACCCTGTGCCGATTGCCGAGATTTCGTCCGGACGCGCTAGCGCCTAGACTTCCGGGCAAAGCACCGATTGCATCTTTGGATAGTTCTCCAGCACGACACCGCAACCGTTTACCACACATCTGAGCGGATCATCAGCCAGCATAACCGGAAGTTTCGCCTGCTCGCGGATACAAACGTCGAGATTGCGCAGCAGGGCGCCGCCCCCGGTCAATACAATACCTCGGTCGACAATGTCGGCAGCCAGTTCGGGCGGCATGGCTTCCAGCGCCATCTTCACCGCGTCGATGATCTCATCCACAGGCTCCTTCAGAGCTGCGGCGACGATCGATTCGTTGACTTCGGTTTCAATCGGGACGCCATCAAGCGTACCACGGCCGCGAACAGTCAGCGCCATGCCGGTGCCGTTTTCCGGCGCCATGGCGGTGCCGATTTCCTTTTTGATACGTTCTGCGCTCATCTCGCCGATCAGGATTTTCTGTTCCCGCCGCAAATGGTTGACGATGGCGCTGTCCATCTTGTCGCCGCCAACACGCACGGAGCGGGAGTAGACAATCCCCCCCAGCGAAAGCACGGCGACCTCGGCGGTGCCACCGCCAATATCGACCACCATGGAGCCCGCGGGGTCCTCAATGGGGAGGCCGGCACCGATGGCGGCGGCCATGGGTTCTTCGATCAGCTTTACATCGCGCGCACCAGCCGCCAGGGCCGACTGGTGAATGGCTCGGCGCTCAACGCTGGTCGCTGAAGACGGCACGCAGATGATGATGAGAGGGGAAACAAACGCGCGCCGATTGTGCACTTTCCGGATGAAGTGCTTGATCATTTCCTCAGCGACTTCGAAATCAGCGATAACGCCGTCTCGCATGGGGCGGATCGCCTCCATGTTTACCGGGGTCTTGCCGAGCATCTGCTTGGCCTGATCGCCAACCGCGTAGACGATCTTGCGCCCGCCTTGCGTCATGTACGCTACGACCGACGGCTCATCGAGCTGAACGCCTTGGCCTTTCACGTAGACCAGCGTGTTCGCCGTGCCGAGATCGATGGCCATATCCGTGGACAGCATGCCCAACAGGGAACCAAGCATTGTTCTCATCGCCCTCTAACGCGCGCTACTAGAGTGTCACCCGAAGCGTGACATCACGCTCTAGCAACACTGTCGCACAGGTGCCCTTTAAATGGCGTTAAGGCAAGAAACCGGCGGCATGTGAACGGTACGAACCGTACACTCCAGCAATTGCCTGGCCAGTGGCTGGCGCGCGACGACAAAGACGCGCCCGAAACTCCTTCAGTAATTTCAAGGTACTACGGAAGTGAACCGATCGTACCTTTATACCCCGTTAAGCAAAGACGGTGCGGACACGGCTCACGCCGCCATGCGCTTCTTGCGCCGGGCTTCCAGCTTGTTAACCGCGTGCACATAGGCTTTTGCTGCGGCTACGAGCGTATCTGGATCGGAGCTCCGGCCGGTCGCCATGATGCCCTCCCCGTTCAGCCTGACCGACACATCAGCCTGGGCATCGGTGCCGCCGCTCACCGCGTGGACCTGGAACAGGTCGAGCTTGCCGGACTGGGGTACGATGTCCTTGATCGCATTGAAGACGGCATCGACCGGACCGTTTCCACGCGCGATGGCGTATTTCGGATCGCCATCGATTTCGAGATCGATCTCCGCCGTTTGCGGGCCGTCCGTACCGGCGACCACGCGCAAGCGCTTGAATGTCACCCGCTCGCCTTCCGCAATCAACTGGCTGTCGACAATGGCGATGATGTCGTCGTCGAAGATGTGCTTTTTCTTGTCGGCAAGGTCCTTGAACCGTTTGAATGCGTCGTGGAGCGCTTCATCGTCGAGTTCATATCCGAGGCTGACGAGCTTGTCCTTGAAGGCGTGCCGTCCCGAATGCTTGCCCATGACCAGGGAAGTCTTTGAAACGCCAACATCTTCGGGGTCCATGATTTCATACGTCTGGGCGTTCTTGAGCATGCCGTCCTGATGGATGCCGCTTTCGTGGGCGAAGGCGTTCTTGCCAACAATCGCCTTATTGTACTGGACCGGGAAGCCTGTGATCCGGCTGACCATCTGGCTGGCCCGGGCAAGCTTGTCAGACTCGATAAGCGTGTTGAAAGGCAGCGTATCGTTACGCACGCGCAGAGCCATGACCACTTCTTCGAGTGCGGCGTTGCCGGCCCGTTCGCCCAAGCCGTTGATCGTGCACTCAACCTGCCGGGCGCCGTTCGCCACCCCGGCCAGGGAGTTTGCAACGGCAAGCCCGAGATCATTGTGGCAATGGGTCGACCAGATCACCTTATCGCTGTCAGGAATGGTCTCGATCAGGCGCCGGATAAGCGCGCCATATTCGTCCGGATGGGAGTAGCCGACCGTATCGGGCACGTTGATCGTGGTTGCCCCGGATGCGATGGCCACATCGATGCACTGGCAAAGGAAATCAAAGTCGGTTCGGGTTGCGTCCTCTGCGCTCCATTCCACGTCGTCGGTGTAGTTCCGGGACTGGGTGACCGACCGCCCTACCGCTTCAAGAACGGCGTTCGGGCCCATCTTCAGCTTATGCTTCATATGCACAGGGCTGGTCGAGATGAAGGTGTGAATTCGGGGCCGGGCCGCCAGCCGGACCGCCTCACCGCACCGGTCGATATCGCCGGGGGTCGAGCGGGCGAGGCCACAAATCACAGCGGATTTCGACCGCGATGCGATTTCGCTGACACATTCGAAATCGCCAGCAGAGGCGGCGGGAAAACCCGCTTCAATGATATCAACGCCCATTTCCTCGAGGAGCGCAGCCAACTCAAGCTTCTCACGCAGGGTCATTGATGCGCCGGGACTTTGCTCGCCGTCGCGCATGGTCGTGTCGAATATTCGGATGTCGGTCGCAGGGTTCGTCATGGGTTTGGCCTGGGTATCTGATGGGTCGATCAAGTTTACGTAAAGATCCCCTGGCCGTGTGCCTCGCCAGTCAGCGAGCAAGCCCCGGCCAGGGGCGGGTAAGCAGGCAGCCGAAGCCTAGCAGCGCGCTGTGCGCACGCTCACTTGCCGGAGAGAGGGGCAAAATCGTTCCCATGATGCGGAAAATGACACAGGCGATTGCGCTGTCAATGCTCTTGGGGAGGCGGCGTGGGAATATTCTGGTGGTCCGCTTTCACGCGTTTGCGGGCGTACAGCGCGAGGACGATCCAGAGACCGACCGCGGCGATCGCCGCCGCGATGGCCAGGAGGGGACGGCCACCCAGCGCGGACAGCACGCTTTGTCCAGCAAAGGTTACAAGGAACAGTTTCGGCAAAACCCCAACTGCCATGCCACCGAGATAGTGGCTAAAGCGCGCATGGCTGACGCCAAATGCCATGTTGACCAGCAGGAAAGGGCCGGTCGGAACGTTGCGCACAATTGCACTCGCGAAGAAAGCATTGCGTCCGATGAATGCAGACATTCGATTGGCGAAGTTGCCGCCATATCTCCGGATCGCTTCTTCGCCGGCCAAACGCCCCGTCCAGAACGTCACGGTGCCTGAAACGAGGGTCGCGAGCCACGCATAGGCAAACCCCACAGCCGGTCCAAAAGCGACGACGGCCATGCCGATCAGGACGAATTGCGGAATGCCAACGAAGGCGCAAACAACGAACAACCCGATCAGCGCGGGCAATCCCCACGGGCCCGACGCCAATTGGTCGATGGCCCCCTGCATGACGTCGAGATTGATCACCGCACCACTTTTTCCGATCAGAAACACAGAAATCACCAAGGCGAACAGTCCGATTGATACCAGCACGGTGCGGGTGGCGGTATCGTCCAGACGGCGCAGGAAACGGGGAAGCAGGCTCATGGCCGCCATTGGTGCGGGGTCGCGGACCGGGTCAAGCCCGAACCGGCAGCGTCCGAGTTGCTGTGAGCCGGCGAGCCAGTCCGTCACCGCCGCGCCATTGGGGTCAACGCTTTCCTTGCCGCGCCCTGCCGCCTAAGACCGCAAAGACGTGACCGGCTGCCGATGGAGCCCCCAACCCGACATGACCACCCTCACCTTTTATGACCGCGCCGACCTGCTCGGTATCCTGGCGTTTGCCATGATCGGTGTGCTCGCGTCCGCTTCCGGCGTATTGGCGCCGGGTGCAGGCGAGGCGGCGCTTGATCTGGCTTTTGTGGTGTTCGGCTACATGACCGTCCGCGCACTCGTCGCGCCGGGCGCACCAGAACCGGGACGGGAACACCACGATGATGGATCAGACGATCCCGCCGCACTGCGCCAGCCCTCGCCGGAGATCTTCCGTGCCGGACTTCTGTCGTCGCTAGCGCGATGGAGTTACCCGGCGCTTGTGCTGACCTGCCTAGTCAGCCTTGTTACGAGTCCGGTGCTGGTCTCGCCGCCCGAGGTAGAAGCGCTCGCGGTCACTGCGGTGGCCGCTGTCGCTGCCTCCCAGAACCTGTTGGATGTAGCCAGCGGCGGAATGGCCAGCGCCACCGCGCTCGGGCATGGCTGGGCGATCAGCCTGGCAGCGCAATGGTCGGTGTTGGCTGTTGTTCTCGTTGCGGGACTGCGGCGGGGAGACGGAAACGGCCTCCTGCTCGCAGTGCTTGGCGGGCTCGCCTTGGCATCAACAGCGGCGAGTTTCGTCCTGCCCGCTGGTGCGCACGTGACCCTGCTGCGGTTGTTTCCGTTTGCGTTGGGTGGATTGATGGTTGGCCTGGACAGGCTCCAATGGCAGCACACACTCATGGCGCATCTAAGCCGCGAGGCTCTGGTCATTACGGGTATCGCTATGATCGGAGCGGCGGTGGTCTTTGATAGTACCGGCGCCAGCCCCTGGCTGCGAGGCATTGACGGGATCGGGGCAGCGTTCGGAACCGCGGCGATCCTGTTCGCCCGCGGGGCGCCCACGCTGGGCCATGTGCTTACCAACCCGCCTACGCGGTGGCTCGGGGCATCGGCCTTCACGATCTACGTGGTTCACGGACCGCTGTTCGCATTCTTGCCGCCAGCGCTATTCGAAGGTTCGGGCGGGGCTGGAATACTCGTCCGGGCGCTCGCATCGATCGTACTCGGACTGGGCGTCTCGCAGCTCGGCGCGGCCGTGTTTGGTGCGCGGGCCGGTTCAACCGGCCGGTCCGACCAGGTCTGGGCATGGGTGTTTGCCGGCGCGTTCGCAGTCGCCGCCCTCGCGTCCGCCTTCCTCTGTGCCGATGGCTCTGTCTCATTGCCAGGTAATGAATAGATCAATTGCGGCAAGGACCGGCCTGGCACCGAGGCGGATGCGACTGTGCCGACGTTTCGAGCACCCATCGCCCGGTAGAACCCGGCAGCACCAGGATCAGAGTCGATAACCATCTGGCGCGCGCCGATAGCTCTGGCGGCAGAAACAGCCCACTCGAAGAGGCGTTCGCCGATTCCAGTGCCGATGGCTTCGGGCGTTACAAACAGCGCCTGTAGCTCGCACCCCGCCGAGCAAGTCACGATCTGAGCATAGGCTAATGGCGCGTCGGACCCGGCGATGGTTGCCACCTGCGCCGGCCCGTCTGACAGCGTATCGGCATTGACGGCGAGCTCCTCGCGGCAAGCCGACATGAAGCCCGCATCGTAACCATGCACCGCCTTCGAGCGCAGGCAGAGCGCCGTCAGTGCTTCGCATTCCTCGATGCGGGGCGGTCGGAGGAGGATGTCCGACATGCGACCTTTTGGATGGGGCCCGGTAGATGGCATTGTTCAGGGTTTGCGGAATGCAACAAGAAACTGGTCGGTTCTGCCCCTGACGCGGTCATCCAGAACGTCAAGGGTCGGGTCGTCGGACGTGCTGCGCAAGATGTTGCTTTCACCTGCGACGACCAAACCGGCTTCCTGAGCCAGGTCGAGAACGATCTGCGGATCAATCCGATGGGTGTCGCCACCGCTGGCAGCTGGTGTGCCGGCGGCAGCCCGGTGGTCGAGCACAACGAGCCTACCGCCGGGCTTCAACACCCGGGCAATCGCCGAAAATGCGGCTTCGGGATCGGCAAGCGC
Source organism: Pseudomonadota bacterium (assembly GCA_039034035.1). Lineage (GTDB taxonomy): Bacteria > Pseudomonadota > Alphaproteobacteria > Caulobacterales > Hyphomonadaceae > UBA5336. The sequence goes on along the minus strand of JBCCBN010000006.1, from coordinate 5,957 downwards.
GTCACCATCGTCGGCGCCGAACCACAGCTCGTGGGGCCCCTGAAACCAGGTCACTATATCGGCGGTTCCTTCAGCAAGAGGGAGCCGATTGAAGCTGGTCTTGACCACGGTCACATTGGACAAACGCCCTGCCAACCGCTCATTCACCTCATCGTCCAGGACGCTGTTAAGCGCAGGCCGATTGTGCATGTAAATCCGGCCAGTCGGTCCAACAGCGCGAGAAAAGAGCTCCGTGAAGTATCCGCCTTCGGCGCCGAGCTCGAGAATGGTCTGGCCCGCTTCGATCCCGGCGAACACCATCACGTCATAGGGTTTTCGGGTTTCGTCGCGCTCCAAATCCTCGGCCAGGCGAGTTGGATCCGCAATGGCTTTTTCGATCGCGCCGGGCGGAATCACCTTGTCCATCGTCAGCGCTGGCTCGGAATCGGTCATGGCTATTGGGTCGGACGGGCCTGTTTCGTCTGCAAGGGGCCCTGATAGGGTCGCATCGGGCAGGTCGTCGCTCCCAATCGACGACAGATAAGCGCACCCGCCAACAAAAAGTGCGCAGCATCCAATCGCCGTTCCTCGGCTCAATTCGTTCAGCATTCTACTCACCTTCTGGCCCAGCATGGTCAGTTCCACCCCCGCGCCCGGGTAATTAGGCCCGGTCAATCATCGCCGCACTCATGTCCCATAGCCGCCTTGCTGCATCGGCGTCCACGGCATACGCCTTCACCTTGTTGAACCGGTCTGCCGGGTCAGTGGAGAGGGCGGCAACGTCCGCGTCCTCGCAATAAACGCCGCCAATGCCTTCCAGAGTCGGCGACACCGCGGCCCATACTGCGGTGGATGCGCCCTGCTCGGGGGTCTTGAACGCATCCGCAACCCGAGGCGACGGCTCACCGTCAGGGGTGCGCCAGCCCAAGGCAACCATCTCGTCAAGGCTGAGATGGCGTTGCAGCGGAGTAAAGATACCGCCCGGATGGACCGCGAAGCCGCGCACGCCATCGCGGCTCCACTGTTGGTCGACGCCAACCGCGAACAGGCTGTTGGCCGTCTTTGCCTGCCCATAGGCTTGCCACTTGTCATATTCGTGATTGCGGAAATGGGGATCGTCCCAGTGAACATCCGTCAGGTGGTGCGCCGTCGACGACAGAGCGACAACCCGGGCGCTCGGTGCCGCTTTCAGGGCCGGTTCCAGTTGGCGGGTCAGTTCAAAATGGCCGAGATGGTTGGTGCCGAACTGGCTCTCCCATCCCGGACCGGTGCGTGAGAGTGGGCTGGCCATGATGCCGGCATTGTTGATCACAATGTGCAGAACCGGTTCGCTCGCAAGATAGTCACCGGCAAAGCTGCGGATACTTCCCAGATCCGCCAGGTCCATCGCTGCCACTTTGATATCTCCGGTGACACCCCTGAGCGCTTCGCGGGCTGCATCGGGACGCCGTGCGGGAACGGTCACTTTCGCCCCAGCGCCGGCGAGCGCGCGGACCGTTTCAATCCCGATCCCGGAATACCCTCCGGTGACAACTGCGCGCTTGCCGGACAGATCATGAGCGGCAATCACCTCTGCGGCGGTGGATTTTGCGTGAAATCCTGATCCTATCGGTACTTGATCAGCGGCTGCCATAATTTCTCTCCTTGTGTTTGCGAGACTGTCAGGCGAGGTGGCACAAGGCAAGATAATGGACCTTCGCGGCAGCGAGTCGTTTGTCGTTTTGACGACTTTTTTGCGAGTCCAGGAAACGGAGACAGCCCATGGGTAGAATGTACTACAGACTTGCCGGTGTGGTTGCGGTCGCCGCTTGCCTGGCCCTCTCGACCCACGGACAGACGCCACCCGACGTCGTTGTCGAAACCGGATCCGAGCCGGGCACGAATTCCAGCTATCCCGATGGAGCGTACGCCTATGCGATCGGCGACTTTCCTGCGGCCCGGCGGCTGTTCGGCGAGGAGTGCCGAACCGGTAATACCGGGAGTTGTCTACGCGCAGCAGACGATTGGCGAATTGGCCGGGGTGGCCCCCAGGATTATGGTCTGGCTATCGAGTATGCGGACCTTGCCTGCCAACGCCGGGTTGCAGATGGGTGCACCGTTGCGGCAACCATCCATTTCGAGGGCCGCGCAACCGGCGAACCCGATTATGGTGCCGCGCGTGAGGCTTATGGCGCCGCGTGTGACCTGAGCGATCCGCGCGGCTGCGCTGGGCTGGGTAACATGCAGTACATCGGGCTCGGAGGGCTTCGCGAGCGGCGCGAAGGGATCGAGAATCTTCGGCAGGCCTGCCGGCAGGCGTTTGACTACGCGTGCACGCAATTACGGGATTATGGGCAAAACCGGTGAACTGACGGAATTGGGAAACGCGCCCCGGAATGGGGTCCGGGGCGCGCCCTAGTCTGCGAAATTTGAAGCCGGCGGGTTCTAGGCCGCCGAAGGCTTGGAACTGTCGATCAGTTTCGGCTTCGGTGCATCGCTGTGGCCGATAGTGATCTTGCGCGGTTTCAGCGCCTCGGGCAGTTCGCGCACAAGTTCAACTCTCAGCAGCCCGTGCCGCAATTCGGCGCCGGTCACGACTACATGGTCTGCCAGTTGGAACCGGCGGAGGAAACTGCGCTCGGCGATGCCGCGATGGAGGAACTCGCGCTCGGCGCCTTCGTCGCCAGAGTTTCGCTTGCCTGCGACGGTGAGCAGGCCTTCCTTGATCTCTATGTCGAGATCGTCTTCCTCGAACCCGGCTACGGCAAGTTCGATTGCAAACCGGTCATCGCCGATGCGTTCGATGTTGTAGGGTGGGTAGGTTTGTGCGCCGTCGAGACGGTTCGCGGTGTCGATCATGGAGGCAAGCCGGTCGAAACCGACCATGGTGCGGTAAAGGGGGGTGAGATCGATCGTGTTCATGGGTACAGTCCTTTCAAAGCAACTGGTTCATCTGAATCAATTGACCCACCTATGAGCCCCGGAATTCATTTGGGCGCTCAAGGCAAATCGATTGTCGGGGCCCGCTTGGCAGCGCCCTGACAGGGCTAATGTGGGAACCGCGGACGCGGGTTCAAGAGACCGGACAGCGGTGAAACCACGGAGGTTGATATGGCACCGCAGAAACGAAAATGTGCGCCCGCCGGCGTGGCCTTGCTGTGCACGATTGCGCTGGCTGCATGCGGAGGACCGACGGTTCTGGAAGGGAGCGCATCGCGATCCGACGAAGGCTCGCAGCAAGGCCCCATATCAGATCTGCCGGTTAATGCGGCGACAGCGGGGCCCAGCCGCGATGCCCAACCGCTGGATTGGGCGATTGCCGGAAGGTGGCGCAGTGCGGACGAGAAAACTCGGGACGGTGCCCGCAATCCACGTGCGACCCTTTCATTCTTCGGTGTTGAGCCAAGCGATACAGTGATCGAGCTTTGGCCCGGCGGGGGCTGGTACACGAGCATTCTCGCGCCGTATCTGGCAACGGGTGACGGACGCCTGGTCGCTGCCCATTTCGATCCGGACGCCTATCAGAGTGAACCGCGCGCTCGTATCGAGGCGAGGATCGCCGAGTTTGCGGCCCGCTATGAGCGCCGTCCCGACCTTTTCGGTACGGTGCAGATGGGCGCCTTCTCGGGACGGTCGGGTCAGTTGGTGGCGCGTGAAAGCGCTGATGTGGTGCTGACATTTCGAAACCTGCACAACTGGATGGCCGGGGGATATGCCGACAAGGCATTTGCCGACGCCTTTGCGGCGCTGAAACCTGGCGGAATTCTGGGAGTTGTGGAGCACCGCCTACCCTCTTCCAGTACTCAGGACCCGCTGGCGATGACCGGCTATGTCCACGAGGACTACGTGAAAGCTGCGGCGGAACGAGCCGGGTTCGCTTTTGTCGCGAGTTCCGAGATCAATGCCAATCCACGCGACAATGCCGATCACCCCTTCGGTGTGTGGACGCTACCACCCAATAGCCGGACCCAGGATCGTGACGGCCAGCAGCCCGAGGAATTCGATCCAGCGGTATTCGTGACCATTGGTGAAAGCGATCGCATGACACTCAAATTTCAGAAGCCGCTCGCCAACGGAACAGTACCACTCCTGGAGGACCTGGGCACAGATGGGGGTGCCGATGCGCCTTAGCCGGGAAAGACACGCAGGGCGACGAAAAAACCGGAACGCTGACCGCGGCTGACCTGGATCGGCTACCGCTTCAAGCAGCGACGCCGGTCAGGAAATGAAGTGGACTGCGATGGCCAGGACCGGTCCCAGCCGAAAACCGATACGCGCCCCGATACCAGGCCCCGTGAGTGCGTCGGAACGCTCAGCCAAAAGCGTCAATCCTCGACACCTACCTCCCAAGCGGTCACGTTCTCCAGATCGTCCCCCTTCCAGGCCGACCATGCCACCGCACCCTCAATCGCAGCGCTGTTGGCGAGCCGGCGCGCCCAATCATGATCGTCAGCATCCTCGAGCTTTACGGGGTGCACCCCCCAGAACAACTGGGCCCGGCGCAGCCTGGCGTCGTCAAGCGATCCGTACAGGATTGTCGTCATAGCCCGGTGCCGCGAGAACCGCGCCAACCGCCGGGTCGATCCGGTCCGCAGCGCCAGGACGCGGCATGCCTTGGTTGCCGCTAGCCGGAACGCGGCATCAGCGACGATATCAATCGGTTGCTCAGCGCTCTCCGCATCGCCCGTAAACTGGGCGAGCGAACGTGGGAAATCTTCAGCCGCCTCTGTTGCTGCGATGATCCGGCCCATGATCGCGACGGCGGTTGCAGGGTGGCGGCCGACAGCAGTTTCAGCCGACAGCATCACAGCATCCGCGCCCTGATAGATGGCTGTGGCCACATCGCTGGCCTCGGCGCGCGTCGGCGCGGCATGCTCGATCATCGATTCCAGCATCTGGGTTGCGACAATCACCGGCCGGCCCGCCGCCCCGGCGGCGCGGCTGATGCGGCGCTGGATCACCGGAACCAGCTCGGGGGGGAACACAACCCCGAGATAGCCGCGCGCGACCATGACGCCATCGGCCGCGTCGATAATCGCTTCGAGATTGTCCAGGGCGGCGGGTTTTTCCAGCTTCGCTACAAGAGGTGCCTTATTGGTGATCCGCGCCTTGGCCTCTTGTACATCTGCTGGGGTCTGGACGAACGACAGTGCGACGACGTCCACACCCAGTTCCATTGCGAAATCCAGGTCTTCGCAATCCTTTTCGGTTAGGGCCCGGACCGGCAAGGCCTTTTCACGAACCGTGAAACCCTTCTTGTCGGACAATTCACCAGGCCATGGAGAGCGGACGCGCGGCGTCTTCCCGCCCTTGATCACTTCTAAGGTCAAGAGCCCGTCATTGCAGAGCACTTCATCGCCCGGCTCCAGCACATCTAGGATTTCTGGATGCGGCACCGGGATGGCGTCGTCCCGGTCAGTATCGGCACCGGCCACCAGATCATACTCGCCATTGAAACCGAGGCGGATCCGGCCGCCGGGAAACTTCCCAACCCGAACCTTTGGACCTTGGAGGTCGGCCAAGACCGCCAATGGTCGTCCCAGTTCCGCTTCCGCGGCGCGCACAGTATCCAATGCCTTGCGGTGGTCGTCATGGCTGCCATGGCTGAAGTTGAGCCGAAACATGTCGACACCGGCGGTCGCAAGCAGGCGGACGACATCCGCGGACCGGCTGCCAGGCCCCAGGGTTGCGAGAATTTTGCCATGGCGATTCCGAGGCGTACTCATGCGGTCGAAGCTCCAGCTGCGTTCCCGATCACCTCGACCATGGCGCAGTCCTGTTCGCAAGGCCATCGGACCCCTAATAACAGGGCTGAACCGCACCGGCTCACATATCACGCTACGGTACACTAGGCGCGACGGTTCTGCGTGCTAATAGTCTCTCCCGCAACAGATGTCGAAGAGTGACCCCATGGCAGTGATGAGCGACACCGATTCCCTTTCGGGCCTTAAGCCCTCCGAGAAGATCTCGGTGCGCAAGACCTTTGGCCTGGACACGGA
>JBCCBN010000005.1:0-50727 GCA_039034035.1 Pseudomonadota bacterium | reverse complement strand
CTGACCCAAAGCAGTCATTAGCAAACTGCGCAGCGCTGTCCGCTCTTGGCGAGCGACCGCTGGTCTGATTGAGCGTAAAGCCTGAGGCGGGTTGGCTGGTGCCAACCGCTTCTGCCGGCGGCGCTTTAGCGAAGGGTGCGCGTGGCGATGCCCTCGGCCGTGAGCGCAGCGGCGAGCGTGGGGGCGTCTTCATCGGCGGTGAACACGATGCAGCGCAGGCCCAGGCGGGCGGCGGCGACCAGGGCGGTGCGGTCGCCCGAGAATGCTGTGCGGTCGGCATCCCGGCGCACTTTTTCGAGCAGGGCGGGGGGCGTGCCCGGGGGAAGCGCGACCCACTCGGCGCGCTGGAGCGCCCGAAACGCGCGCAAGGTCATGTCGTCCACATGGGTTTCGGGGGGGATGAACAGGGTGACGAGCGGAGGGGCTTCGACCGGGTCTGCCGGCCCTTCCGGATGGGCGGCGGCGTCGAAGGCGGCGCGGATCGCGTCCATCGGGCGTTCGGGGGCGCCGGCGAGGATGTGCCGGGCGACGGGGCCGTGGAAAAAGTGCTCCCAGAACCGGCGACGATCTTTTTCCTCCGAAAATGCGATTTTCACTGCGGCGCGTAGACCGGCGGCGAGGTCTGCCAGCGCAGCGGTTTCTGGAGGGATGATCCGTTCCAGCTCGCCGCGCAGGTCGCGGGCGAGGACCGGGGCGGCGCCGCCGGAGGCGACGGCAGCGACCACCCGGCCCCGGTCGAGGATGGAGGGGATGGTGAAGTCGCACCAGGCCTTTTCATCGACCCGATTGACCGGCAAGCGGGCCGCCCGAACGGCGGCGAAGGCGACCTGGGCGGCGGCGGGTGCGGGCTCTGCGATGATGGCAAAGCGGCAGGTCTCGAGAATGGGCGCGCAATTTGTAGGGGCGTGCCAGGCGACCCGGCCTTCGAATTCGGCCACGAAATCGGGGGCGATTTGGGCGGCGAAGACGTGGATCTGAGCCGGTGTCTTCGCCAGGAGCCGGACCTTGCGCCGGGCCGCCTCGCCCCCGCCAAAAACGGCGACGGCGGCGTCATCCATGCGGAAGAAGACGGGAAAACTGTCCATGGGATGGCTCTATGCGAAAAGCCATCGGGTCAAAAGCCCCGGGATGAGGGGTGTGGGGGGCCGGTGTTGGGCGCGGGTGCGGAGCGGCGGGTTCGGCGCGCGTGGGCAAGCGCGCCAGTTACACCGCGATGTCGGGGCGCCAGGGCGTGTCTTTGCCAGGCAGGGACGGTCCGCCGAGCAGGTGGGCGTCTTCGAAGAAGGCATGCACGGGGATTTTCAGTTTCCGCGACAGGGTCCAGAGAATGCCTGCGGACATGCGATGCATGCCGCTCTCATATTTCTGGAGTTGCTGCCAGCTCACCCCGGACCCATCGGCGAGTTCGGCGAGAGTCATCCGTCTTGATTGACGAAGTTCTCTAAGCCTTTGACCGACAAGGATATCGACACTGCTCGGTTGGCGCGCGCCCATGGACTACTCCTTCGTTCAGCACCCCGCGAAAATGGAGCGCAGGTCCTAAGAACGGGTAAATATACGCCAATAGGGAGAAGATTTCTAATAATTATTGATTTTTGCGTACCGATCCCTGTGGAAAGCGGCGCTGCCATAGAGGGCTTCCTGGACGCGGGCGCGCTTGAGATAGAAGCCGGAATCATGGGCGTCGGTCATGCCGATGCCGCCATGGAACTGGACGGTTTCATTGCTGACCAGATGCAGGGTTTCGCTGGCGCGGGCCTTGGCCACGCTGACCAGTTCTGGCGTATCGGCCCGGCCTTCGTCGATGGCGGCGAGGGCGGCGCTGACGCAGGAGCGGGTAAGTTCGAGCTCGGTGAACATCTTGGCCGCCCGGTGTTGCATGGCCTGGAACGAGCCGATCAGCTGGCCGAACTGCCGGCGGGTCTGGAGATAGTCGAGCGTCATGTCGAAGGCGGCCTGGGCGCTGCCGATCATCTCGGCTGACAGAGCGGCCCGGGCCCGGTCGAGGGTGGGCTCTAGCAGGTCCCAACCCTTGTCGAGATCGCCAATCATCTGGTCTTCGCCGACTGAGACGCCGGCGAGAGAGACGTGGGCCGCGCCTTGGGAATCGACGGTGTTGAGGGTGAGGACGGAGACACCATCGGCGTCGCGGGGCACCAGGAAGAGGCTGATGCCGTGGCTGTCGCCGGGCTGGCCAAACGTGCGAGCGGCGACGATGAAGAGGTCCGCGGTGTGGCCGTCGGGGACGAAGCGCTTGGCGCCGGTAAGGGTGAAGCCCTGGCCGTTGCGCTCGGCCTCGGTGGCGACGGCGAGGGGGGCATGGTGGGCGCCTTCGTCAAGGGCGAGGGCTGTCGTCACCGCGCCGGAGGCAATCTTGGGCAACCGTTCGGCCTTCTGGGCCTCGTTGCCACCCAGGGCCAGGGCCGACGCGCCGATGACGGCGGTTTGCAGGAGCGGGGTGATGGCGAGCGTGCTGCCGACCGCCTCCATGATCTGGCCCATGCCGACCATGCCGAAATCGGAGCCGCCATGGGCTTCGGGGACGAGCACGCCGAAGAAGCCAAGCTCGGCGAGTTTTGCGGCCGCTTCCGGGTCGCCCTGATTGGCGCCGGCATCTCGGAGGCTGCGCAGGCGCGAGACGGGGAGTTCATCCCGGGCGAATGCGAAGGCGGTGTCGCGCAGCATGTCCTGGTCTTCGCTGAGTACAAATTGCATCGGGTTGTCTTTCATTTCGCCCGGCAGGCCACCCGTTGCGGGGGCTGAAGGATGGAGGCCTTGGCGCGGTTTGGCGTGAGTGCTGGTGTTGCCGGACGAGTGCCCGGCCGCGCAGGCTGCCTATTGGTGGTCGCGCAGGCCGAGCACGCGCTTGGCGACGACGTTGAGATTGATCTCACTGGTACCGCCTTCGATGGAATTGCCCTTGGAGCGGAGCCAGCCTCGAGTGGCTTTCCTGGCGGCTGGATCGAAGCCGTCGCCGTCCCAGCCCAGCGCTTCGGTGCCGAGGGCCTCGACAAGCAATTCGTGCCGGTCCTGGTTCATCTTGGCCGCGGCGTACTTCAGGATCGAGGCGGTGTGGCCGACTTCCTGGCCAGCCTTGGCCTGTTGGGTCGAGCGTTGGACCGTGAGCGAGAAGGCCTTGGCATACATCTTGTGATCGGTGATCCGTCCGCGCAGGTCACCATCGGCCACATGTCCGAGCGCGTCGGTACCGACATGCATCTTGGCATAGTCTTCCGGCCCCAGGATGCCGGAGCCACCGGTGCCGCCGAACCCGCCGGCGGAAATCGAGGAGCGTTCGAACTGAAGGAGGCGCTTGGCGATCTGCCAGCCGCCATTGACCTCGCCGACCAGCTGGTCCTTGGGCACTTTGACATCGGTGAAGAAGGTTTCGCAGAACGGGGACGAGCCGGAGATCAGCTTGATCGGCCGGGCTTCGACCCCTTCGCTGGCCATGTCGAAGAGGATGAAGCTGATGCCTTCATGCTTGGTCGAGGTATCGGTGCGAACGAGGCAGAATATCCAATCGGCCTGGTCGGCATACGACGTCCAGACCTTCTGGCCATTAATCAGATAATGGTCGCCCTTGTCTTCGCATTTGGTCTGGAGGTCTGCCAGGTCCGACCCCGCGCCGGGTTCGGAATAGCCCTGGCACCATCGGGTGCGACCGTGGACAATGTCGGGCAGGAACCGCTTTTTCTGCGCTTCATTGCCGAATTCGAGCAGGGCCGGGCCGAACATCCACAGGCCGAAGGAGAAGAGGGCCGGCCGCGCATGCAGGCGTTTCAGTTCCTGTTCGAGGATGCGCGCTTCGGCGCGCGACAGCCCACCCCCGCCATACTCGGCCGGCCATGTGGGCGCGGTCCAGCCTTTCGACGCCATCGCTTCGAGCCAGGCCCGGCTATCAGGATTGCGGAAGGTTTCGCGGCTGCCGCCCCAGACGACCTCTTCGTCGGGCATCGGGGTCCGCATGGAGGCGGGGCAATTCTGCTCCAGCCACGCCCGGACCTCTTTCCTGAAGCCGTCGAGCGCCTCGGTTTCATCAAAAGCCATGGGGTCCTCCGCGAGTCATTCTTTATCAGCCTGGCTGTAGCGTAGGCCGAAAATCGGTCTCAGACCAATAGGCCAATTCGTCCGAATGGGCCGGCCATGACGCGCACTAGTAGAAAAATTCCTCGCGGACGATCTTGCCGTTATCGACTGTGTAGATGCCGAGTTCCTGCATCTGCATGCGCTGGCCGGAATTCTTATCGGTGACGTCGATCTCGAAAATCACACCGAACTGGTTGTCGCTGTGCAAGAACGGGCCGGTTGCCGTTGACGAATGGACCTCGTGCGCGGACTCCCACCAGTCCCACTTGGCCCTGATGGCGTCGATACCGGTGGCTTCGCGGCCGGGCCCGCCCTCCATGGCGACGCTTTCGGCGGATACGCAGTTCGGAGCGTACGCATCATCCAGCAGCGCTCCAATGCTGCCGTCCTTGTTGCTGGCGACCACCCGCTCGGCGAGCGCCCTGAGGTGTGTTTGATCGGTCATTGCGGCCATCTCCGTCCCATTTGTTTATGAAATGTTCCTTGCCACATTTCGTCAAGCCCAGGAAGTGAAATCTTGGCCACGCCCATCGATTATTTCGGTCGGCCATGGATGGGCGCGTCTGATCTGGCACGCCGGTCCCTCGCGCGCCTGGCGCGGGACCCGCCTGTTGTGGGAAGGCGCTGATCCGCAAGACCGCTTCAGAAGCGGCCGAAGGGGCTCTTGTCCGGTCCGGTTTCGACGCCGAGGAGATTGGCGATATGGACCAGAACGAGCACGATAGCGAAGCCGGTCAGGATCAGGACGAGGCGCCAGGGAATGATGCGCGGCTTGAGATCGTTCCAGGGTTGCCCGGCCTTCCAGTTCGCGAGAACCGCCAGCGCCGACAGGGCCGCGAGCAGGCCGAGCGAAATGATCCAGTCAAGCATGGGGCGTCCTGTCCGGGGGGCGGCGAGTCAATGCCCGGCTGGGACCGCCTGCGTCAAGCCGTGGGGTGTCTTGGCCCAGAAGGAGGGGGCGTGGAACAGGCCGTAGATCGCGCGAATGGCGGCGATGGAATGAAGCGGCCAGTAGAACGGCAAGGTCAGGAGGGTGGTGAGGCGCGGGCGCCCGGCCCAGGGCGGGGCTGCCAGGCCGGCGACAAAGGTCGCGCCGTATCCGGCGAACAACACCGCCAGGCCCGCACCCACCCAGCCGGCATTGCCCATGGCGAGGCTGGCCGCGCACCAGGCCAGCAGGGGCGCATGGGCCAGCGATGTGAGCACCGTGCCGAGCAGGCCGGCATGGACGGTGAGCAGGCCGCCGAGGCCGAGACGGCGACGGGACTCGGCGGGGTTTCGCATCAGAACCAGCCAGGTGACGATGAAGCCCTTCAGCCATCGGGAGCGCTGGGCGGTCCAGACGCCGAGGGTTTCGGGCGCTTCTTCCAGGGTGGGCACGTCAATCGTTGTGGTGCCGTAGCCGAGCCGGGCGATACGAATGCCGAGATCGGCATCCTCGGTGACGTTCCAGGCGTCCCAGGCGCCAAGCTGGCGGAGGACCTGGGCGTCGAAATGATTGCTGGTGCCACCCAGCAGGATCGGCAGGCCGAGCCGGGCCTGAGCTGGTAAGAGGCGCGAGAACTGGATGGCGTATTCCAGGCTCCAATGGGCTGCGATCCAGCTTTGCCGGCGATTGAAGGCGACGAGGGGAGCCTGGACGCAGGCCAATGGGTCTGGCGCATGCTCGAAGGCGGCGAAGGCAGCCTTGAGCTGCGAGGGGCCGGGCCGGTCTTCAGCGTCATAGATGCACACGTAGCGGCCCCGGGCATGGTGTAGCCCGAAATTCAGGGCGCGGGGCTTGGTTTGCGGGGAGCCGGGCGGCAGGACGAGGCGGCGTGTGCCGGCGGGCCAGCGCACCGCTGCGGCGGCGGCCTGGGTGACGCCGTCGCCCTGTTCCATGAGGATGAGCACGTCGAGCCGGGTTTCCGGCCAGTCGAGGGCGCAAAGGGCCTTGGCGAGCCCGGGCACGGCGGCGGCCTCGTCATAGAGTGCGACCATGACGGTGTAGATGGGCAGATAGCCGGTGGGCGCAGGCGGTTGGGTATTCGGGCGCTTCAAGGCGAAAGAGAAGGTGATGATGGCGATGCGCCAAAGCGTGAGCGCGGCAAAGCCGGCGAACAGGATACCGGTGGTGCCCAGCAGGATGACGAGCGGCGCGATGATGCCGGCAATGCCGAGGATTGCGGCGATGCGGCGGAGCCACAGGCCCTGGCGCGGGAGCAGGGCGCGCATGGCCGAGAGGTGTGGGAACCGGCGGTCGAGATCGAGGCTGGCCCGGTCGGCGAACAGGTGGGCGAGGCGACCGGGGGCGCGATGGTCAGACTGCGGAGATGGGGGCTGTCGCGGAACGACCGTACCGGTCGCCGCTTCGGCATCGTGCGGCGAGGCCGAGCGCCTCGCCCGCCGCGCGCGTGCGTTGCGCGCAGCAATTGTATCCCTAGCCCCAGACATCCCCTGATTGGAGAGCAGGGCAGGTTGAAAAACCAGCAACGGCAAGTTGAATTACTAGAAAAATCAGAGCCGTTGGGCGGCCAGGGCCCGGCCGCTGCGCCAGGCATCCTCAAGGGTGGGGCCACACCGCCAGTCACCGCAGACACCAATACCGGCCGCTTTGTCCCAGGCTGCCGGGGTGGGGGCAGGGGTGATGATCTGGCTGTAGCGCCAGCGATGGGCGGCGGCGTAGTCGGGTTCGACCGGTGGTGCGAAGGCTTCGGTTAGGGCGGCAGCGACGGTGTCGGCGCGGTCTTCCAAATGGTGGCGGGACCAGTCTGCGCTGGCGTGAAGCACCCAGGTCTCTTGGCCGTCCCGCCCGGGCTTCGAGGCGTTGCGGGCGGCCCAGGCGATGGGGCCTTCAGAGAATTGGGCGGCGTCATAGGGCGCGTCCAGGCCGGTATCGAAGGCGAGCATGACGGCCCAGCACGGGGCCGACTGGATGGCGGCAGCTTCGGCGGCGAGGGTCGGCGCGCAGCCGGTGAGGAGGTCACTGGCCTGTTCGGCGGGTACGGCGACGATGACCGCCTCGAAAGGGCCTTCGCGGGTGTCGTCCTCGAAGTGCAGGGTGCGGGCACCTGGGGTGCCGCGAATGGAAGAGACGCGGCGGGCCCACTGGACGGCATGGCCAGCGGCGAGGTGGCGGATGATCGCGTTCATGCTGGGGGTGCCGACATAGCGCGGGGCGTCGGGGGCGGGGGTGATGTCACCGCTGGGACTGATGGTGACGAAGTCGCCGGTCCAGGGTGCGGCGGCGCCGGCGGCGATCCAGCGCTCGGTTTCTGCGGCGAAATCGGGGGAGGTGGGGGTGAAGTATTGGGCGCCGTGGTCGAACCGGCATTCGCCTACGGGGGTCTGGGCCCGGCGCGTGGACATGCGGCCACCGGGCCCACGTCCCTTGTCGAACAGGACGACGGACTGGCCGGCCGCTGACAGGGCGTCTGCGCAAGAGAGGCCCGCCAGGCCCGCACCGATGATCGCGATCGTCATGCCGCACTCCTTTTGCTTGCGAGGCACGACATATGCCATCTGGGCACGCCGTCGATACTGAAACTGGACAGACCCCCATGGCTCGCAAGACCTCCCCGCCCCGGCGCAAGAAGGCCGATCTTCCGGAGAAGATCTGTCCGGTTTGCGAGCGGCCATTTGCCTGGCGGAAGAAGTGGGAGCGGGTCTGGGACGAGGTGGTCTATTGCTCGGAGAAATGTCGGCGCCAGCGGGGGCGCTGAGCGCTGGGTGTAGGCGAAGGGGGCCCTGCGGGGCAGGTGGGCGAAAATTCACGTGTAGTGAGTGCGCTGAAATCTAACGCTTTTCGAAAAAACATTGTTGTTTTTCGATGCGTGCATATTGAAAAACAATAATATAAGGGTTAGGTCGGAGGGGTCGGAAGGGACGGCACACCCGGTTCCGGAAGACGCGAACACAAACCGCGAAACCGCACACAAGAAGGACAGACCCATGACCCCCGCAGCCCGTGAGACCATCCCGGCGATCATCCACTCCCCGATCACCGATCAGACTGGCCTCGCACCGAACGCTGTGACCGCACCGGTGCCGTCATACGCACCGATCACAGCGCGCTCTGCCAGCCTCTCACCCTTGGAGGCGCGCCGGCGCCGCCAGTTGCGCTGGATCAATCGGAGCTAAGCCGCGAGGGCCAGGGCCGCATGGGGCCTCTCACACGCCCCGCCCCATGCGGCCACCTCCTCCCGACAGGGGCGATACTCCCCGCAGCGCAGACTGCACTCACCTGAAGCAAGACCAACAAGGAAACCCGCACATGACATCCATCATCACCCGCACCGCTATTGCTGGCATCGCCGCTGCCGCCCTCGCCGCACCCGGCTTCGCTGCGTCGGCTTTTGCCTTCGATTTCGACTATGACCGGGCCGCGGCCGAGACGCCCGGCGGTGCTGCGGACATCCATGCCGCGCTGCAAACCGAAGTGACCGAGCATTGCACCGTGTCGGAATGGCCGACGGCGCTGCTCAACGATGCCAGCACCAAGCGTTGCGTTGCCGAGACCATGGACAAGGCGGTGAAGCAGATCGGCACCGCGGCCATGGATGCGGTGCATGCGGCCGCTGCGGGGTAGGCCCTCCGGTCGTTCCCATTGCCACTTTCAGCCAATGCGGCTGGACGCGCCCTGCTGGAAACCCGGCGGGGCGCGATGGTGTTGGCGGGGCGTGCAGAGCCTATGGGGCGCGGAGGTCGCGGGCGCGGATGACGTCGACGAGTTTGAATCGGTCGGGCGCGTAGGGGCCATCGCTGCTGGCTTCGAATATGGCGCAGCAACTGGTCGGGAATTTTTCCCTGAGCCGGCTGACCAGAAGGTCGGACTCTGCGCCGCCGCGGCGCGCCAGGCTGCAGGAAAAGTCGTAGAGGCCGGGATTGTGGCCGAGCAGGAGGACAGTTCCAGCGGCGGTCTCGGCCTGAAGCAGCTCTTCGATCTGTTCGGGCATAGCGAGGTAGAGGTCGTCGGAATAGTCCACTTCGGTCTTGCGGAAGACACCGGACAGGGCAGCCCAGGTCTCGCGGGTCCGCCGGGACGTGGAGAGGATCGCCTTGCGGGGTGCTGCACCCGCCCGTGCCAGCGCCTGGGCCACCAACAGCGCATCGGCCGTGCCGCGTGTGGTAAGCGCGCGGCCATGGTCGTCGACGCCTTCGAACCAGGGTTCGGTCTTGGAGTGGCGCATCAGGATAAGGCGGTCCATCTTTAAGGTCCGATCGGGCCGTGTTGGGCGCTGCCAGATGCGGGGACGGCTGGCAGGCTTAGAAAAACTGACACTTTGGTTGAGGGGCTGCGCGTTGCACCGGCTCGTCCCTGCAACGACATCATGGCAAAGCAATCACAGGGAGACAAATCGATGAGCCTCCTCATCGGCGATACCGCGCCCGATTTCAACGCTGAAACAACCGAAGGTCCGATCAAGTTCCATGACTGGGCCGGCGATGACTGGGTGGTGTTCTTCTCCCACCCCGCCGATTTCACCCCGGTCTGCACCACCGAGCTCGGCTACACCGCCAAGCTGAAGGACCAGCTGGCGGCGCGCGATGCCAAGGCGATCGCGATTTCGGTGGATACGGTTGAGAGCCACAAGGCGTGGATCGGCGATATCGAAGACACCCAGGATGTGGCGATGAACTTCCCGATCATCGGCGATCCGGACAAGACCGTGGCCAATCTCTACAACATGATCCATCCCGGCGCCGACGCGAAGGTGACCGTTCGGGCGGTGTATGTCATCGACCCCAACAAGAAGATCCGCGCCTCAATCATCTACCCTCCCTCGACCGGGCGGAATTTCGACGAGATCCTGCGCCTGATCGACAGCCTGCAGCTGACCGACGGTTACAAGGTGGCCACGCCGGTGAACTGGAGTGATGGCGATGATGTGATCATCGTTCCATCGGTGACCGATCCCGATGAAATCGCGCGATTGTTTCCAAAGGGACACACCGCCGTGCGGCCCTATCTCCGGGTGACCCCGCAGCCGAACAAATAGATCGCGCTTTCATCGCCATGAGCGGGCCCGCACGCCGATGGCGCGTGCGGGGTTTTTCGTGCCGGTCTTTCGAAAGCGCACCCTTATGGCGCGCAGTTGCGACAGTTTGGGCGATGTTGCCGCGTTAAAGCTGTGGCCAGGGGACCTGTGGATAGCGTAAGAAACAACAAGGCTGGAGACGAACCGAAGAATACGGGGAACAGCATGGTAGATGGCGGCGTTGGAGTGGGGGACACTCCAGGTGGCGATGATGCGGATGGGGGCATGGGACATGCCGACTATTGCGCGTGCGATGGATGTGATGGCGACGGCCATTCCCACAATAATGGCCTGAACCCGGGTCCGCTTTTCTTTCCAGACCCCACCGGCGACGAAGCCGGATTGGTTGGCACCGACGCCGACAATGGAAAGCCGGTGATATCCGCGTTCCAGGCGGCGGGACTGATCGCCCGCAGCGGTTTGACCTGGGCGCAGGATGGCGACCTGAACGTCACCTTCTCGTTCGCCTCCAATGCGACGGCGGGCATCGGCTTTGAAGCGTTCACCGAGGCCAACAAGGCGTTCACGCGGGACGTGCTGGCGCTGTATACCGATGTGTCGGGGCTTACGGTGACCGAGGTGGGCCCGGATGAAGCCTCTGACATCATCTTCAAGGTCGAGAGCGGTACCGCCAATGGCGGCGGCTTCTTCGACGGCCAGAATGTGGTGGTCGGCAATGTATCGTTCGAGCCGGTGGCCGAGCCGGGCACCTATCTGTTCAACCTGCTCTTGCACGAGGTTGGGCATGCGTTCGGGCTCGCCCATCCTGGCGACTATAACGGGTCGGGTTTCAACTATGCCGACGATGCGGAGTTCTTCTCCGACAGTGCCCAGTTCACGAACATGTCGTATTTCAGCGAAGCCAATACGGGCGGGGATTTCGGCTTCCTCGCCACGCTTGGCATCCACGACATCCTGGCGATCCAGATGGAGTATGGCGCCAACATGACGACCCGGTCCGGCAACACGGTCTATGGTTTTGGCAATAATACCGGCATCGAATCCTATGATTTGTCGGACGATGATGGCCGGGGCTTTTCGATCTGGGATGCGGGCGGCACCGACACGCTGAACTTCTCCGGATCATCCAGCGGGACCGAACTCGACCTCCGCGAGGGCTCGTTCAGCTCGGTGAACGGAGATGTGGCGAATGTCTCGATTGCCTATGGAGTGACAATCGAGAACGGCATCGGCTCGGCCGGTGATGATCTGATCATCGGCAATGGGGTTGCCAACACGCTGCGCGGCGGGGCGGGCGATGACGAGATTATCGGCGGGGAGGATACCGCGCCGGTCGCAGTGGACAATCCCCGGGACTTTACGGGCATCCAGCTCAATGCGGACCCGCTGACTTTCGACCAGCATATGGTGGCAACCGGCATTGACGGGATTGCCGGCGGGGCGGTGACGCTGGAAATGCTGGTGCATATCGACCGCACACCGAGCGACAATATCGTGTTTGCGTCCTATGCGGTGCCGAACACGTCGAACGAGTTCCTTGTTCAGGGTGAGGTGGGCGGCAATCTCACGGTTCACATTGTCGGCTTCCGGTTCAACAGCACGATCCCCACCGCGTCGCTGGTGGATGGCGAGCCTCACCGCCTGTCGGTGACGTGGAACACTGATGGCCTGCTGAACATCTATATCGACGGACAGCTGGCCCAGCAGGGCTTCCACCGCGCCGGGGAGAGCTTCCAATCGGGCGGGACGCTGGTGATCGGGCAGGACCAGGACAGCCTGGGTGGGCGGTTCCAGGATTCGCAGATCTTCCAGGGTACGGTAGGCGACATCCGCATCTTCAACGATGTGCGCAGCGCGGCGGAGATTTCGGCCAATGCGTTCACCGAACTGACCGGCAATGAGGCGGGGCTTGCCCATTACTGGCAGGCCGGTTCAGGCAATACGCTGGTGGATCTGGCGGGGAGTGATGATCTCTCCATCGTCAATGGCGGGACGCTAAACGCCACCGCTGACCCCGCACCGTCCACTGCGCCGGACGCTGACACGCTGTTCGGCGAGGGCGGCGACGATACTTTGCGCGGAGGGTGGGGCAATGACCGGCTGGTGGGGGGCGAAGGCGACGACACCCTGATCGGCGGCGCGGGGAACGACACGCTGGAAGGGGACGGTGAGGGTACCGGCACGGGCGGCACCTATGATGACACGCTGGCCGGCGGCGGCGGTGATGATTTGCTGATCGGCGGGCGGGGCGGCGATGCGATTACCGGCGGCGGCGGGACCGACACGGTGAGCTTCGCGAGCAGCGCCGCCGGCGTGAATGCCGACCTGCTGAATGGCGGGACCGGGGGCGATGCAGCGGGCGATACCTATGCCAGCGTCGAGATTGTGGTGGGCTCGGCGTTCAACGACACGGTGAGCGGCACGAATGCCGCCGATGAAGTGCGTGGGAATGACGGCGATGACACGCTGAACGGGCGGGAGGGCGACGACCTCCTGCTGGGCTCGAACGGGAATGACACGCTGAACGGCGGTGGCGGGAATGATACGCTGAATGGCGGGGCGGGGATCGACAGTTTCAGCGGAGGCGGCGGCGATGACATCATCAATACCGGGACGGGCTCTGACACCGCTGGCGGCGGAGATGGTGACGATACGCTGAACGGCCAGGGCGGGAATGACACGCTGAATGGCGGCGATGGGGACGATATCGTCAATGGCGCCGGCGGGAATGATGATGTGAAGGGCGGTCAGGGCGATGACATCGTTCGCGGCGGGGTCGGTGACGATGTGCTGGGCGGCAGCGACGGCGACGACCAGCTCTTCGGCCAGGCCGATGATGACACGCTGAATGGCGGGGCGGGCGATGATCTGATCAATGGTGCATCGGGCGTCGATACGCTGAACGGCGGGGCCGGCAATGATATCCTGAATGGCGGCAGCCAGAATGATGTTCTGTTCGGCGGGACCGGCAATGACCAGTTGCGCGGCCAGGGCGGCGCCGACCGGATGGAAGGGGGTGGCGGCGCAGATACGCTGAACGGGGCGGCGGGTGCCGACTTGCTGTTCGGCCAGGCGGGGAATGACACGCTGAACGGGGGCGCAGGGAATGACACGCTGTTTGGCGGGGCGGGCAACGACATCCTGAACGGGCAGGGCGGCACCGACCGCTATGTGTTCGATGCCGGCGATGCGGGCACCAATACGGTCACCGGGTTGGCGGCGGGCGAAACCGTGCACCTGCTGGGTTTCGGCTTTGCCAGTGCCGGGGCAGCGGCGGGCAGCCTGACCCAGTCGGGCCGGGATGTGGTGTTCGCCAATAGCGGGGTGACGATCACGTTCCAGAATGCGGATTTGGCCGATGTTGCGGGCGCGATCAGCACGGCGCAGCCTCCGCAATCCTCGCCAGAGCTGTTCGATTTCTCCGGTATCGAGACAGGCGCGGGCACTGGGCCTGCGGGGGGTATTTTAGCTGTTGAGATTGATGTGCCGCTGGGGCAAGGCGAGGCGGCGGGCATGCTGGAGCCTATGGACGCGCTGGCGGCCGATGGCTGGGATGGGTTCGGGTTCGGCCCCGATGATGATGGGCTGGCGCTTTGACCGGCGCCCGGGTGCGGGCAAGGATCAGGGCCTAACGCGCTATTCGGGCAGGACGGTTTCGAGGCGGCCACCACAGCGGATCGGCGCTACGCGGGCGGCGAGTCCGGTGGCGTCATCGGTTTCCACGAACAGGCCGGCCAGCGTGCCGGCGCCATTGGCCGGTTGGTAGCGCTCGAACTGGATCTGGGTTTCGAAGCGCTGGAGCGAGATGTCCTTCCGCATGCCGATGACGCTGTCATAGTCGCCGCACATGCCGGCATCGGTCTGGTATCCGGTGCCGCCTTCGAGCACCATGTGGTCCGCGGTGGGAACATGGGTGTGGGACCCGATCACCAGGCTGGCGCGGCCGTCGCAATAGTGGCCCATGGCCATTTTCTCGCTGGTGGCTTCGCAATGCATGTCGACGATCAGGGCATCGCATAGCCGGCCGAGGGGAAGCTGGTCCAGCGCTTCATCGACGGTGATGAACGGGTTTTCCAGGGTCTGGCGCATGAAGACATTGCCCTGGATCTGGATCACGCCGACCTGCCGGCCGTCGGGTAGCATGAACAGATGGCTGCCCCGGCCCGGCGCATTGGCGCG
The DNA here is from genome assembly GCA_039034035.1 of Pseudomonadota bacterium. Lineage (GTDB taxonomy): Bacteria > Pseudomonadota > Alphaproteobacteria > Caulobacterales > Hyphomonadaceae > UBA5336. The sequence continues at coordinate 36,481 of JBCCBN010000005.1, read as the reverse complement.
TGCGGGGTAGTTCAAGGGGCGCAGGACGCGCGGTTCGTCATCAATGAAGTCGAAGATTTCCTTCTGGTCCCAGGCATGGTCGCCCAGGGTCAGGCAATCGGCACCGGCGGCGAAGAAATCCTCGGCGATTGCGCGGGTGAGGCCGAAGCCGCCGGCGGCGTTCTCGGCATTGACCACCACAAAGTCGAGCGACAGGCGTTCACGCACGTGGGGCAGCAGCTGTTCCACCGCGGCGCGGCCCGCCCGGCCGACCACATCTCCGAAGAATGCGAGTTTCATCCCTTGTCATATGCTACGGAGTACAGAAAACGCAAAACTGCACCCGTCACGGTTTGCCGTCTGCGATGGCGCCAATTGCCTGGGTCAGACCTTGAACAGATGTTCAGGTCTCCCTATATATCGATTAACAATAATAATTTTATCGCGCAGAGGGGTGCCTGAATGTTTGAAATCGACAGTCCGTTCACGATGGTTGTCTCGATTGTCGCGGTGGTAACGATCGCTGGGGTGATCAAGACCTATCTTGAGACCCGAGCGAACAGCGAAACCGGCGCTGAGACCAATGCGGAAATGGCGGAGATGCGGGCCGAGATCGGCCAGCTCAAGGACCGGGTGCGGGTGCTGGAGAAGATCGTCACCGATCGCGACAAGGTGCTGGCAGACGAGATTTCGCGGCTCGCATAGCGCTAGAGCAGCGATGCAAGGCGGTGTTGTGACAGCACCAGCGCGCAACGCTCCGTTCTGGCGGGGCGCCAGATAAGGATATTGATGAAGGAGGACGAATGAACTTGCTGTTTTTATTGATGTTATTTGCCATGCTCTGGCTCACCATTGGCATGTGGGCGATGAGCCGAAAGGTTCAGGACAAGACCCGCCAACAGGGCACGATCGAGGAGCTTCTCGCCCGGATCCGGACCCTGGAGGAGATCATCACAGACCAGGACCGCAAGCTGCGGCGTGATTTCGACGGGTTGTAGGGAACAAGCGCGCGGCGCGTTTCTGCCAAGGTTGGACCCGCTTCAATCAGGCCGGTTTGGGCTGGGCGCCCGCCGGCGGCGTTTCCGGGTCTGGATCGTCCCTTACGGGCGCGGCTTCGGCCGCCCGCTGACCCAGTTCCGTCGTTTCCTGGGGGCCGAAACTGATCACGGTCGCCCCATCCCCGCCTTTCACATTCCGGGCGTTGCCCACGAACACCAGCGTACCATCGGGCCGGACCTCCGCAAGGATATCCGACTTTGGCCGGTCGGCGAGGAATTCGGTCATGCCATACTTGTCGGTAAGGGGCGTGCGCGCGAATTGCCAGCCGCGATAATGGTCACGGATGACCGCATCATAGCCGCGCCCGCGCTTGATCAGCGTGCGGCCGCGATTGCCGGCCCCGAGCGCCCGGGGGTCTTCTTCATCGCCGTCCTGGCTGGAGAGTTGGTAGACCTTGTGGCGGCCCAGCTCAGGCGCGAAATGGCCGCACACCAGGGCGTTGTAGGGCTCATTGGCCGTGAGGGCGAGGGCGGTTTCGAAGCGGGCATGGTCGAGCCGCACTTCGGCTTCCTCTGACAGGACTTCGCCGAAAAACGTTTCCAGGCCGGCCTCGCGGGCCGGACGCAGGCGCCGCCAATTGCTGTCGGCCAGGATGACCTCGGTACCAGTGCCATCCAGCGTCTTGGCGAAGTCGACGCTCCACGGCGTGGCACCCACGATGAGCACGCCAGGCTTGCCTTTCCGGGCCAGCCCCAGCCACCGCGCCATGGGCCCGATGGTAAAGCCGTGCAGCACCACAGTGGAGAACACCATGGCGAAGGCGAGCGGGGCGATCTGTTCGGCGCCATAAATATCGAAGCTGGAGTTCCGGCCAAGATCGATCAGCAGCGTGCTGAATAGGCCCGACACCGCAACCGCAACAACACCGCGCGGGGCAATCCAACCGAGCAGGATCGCCTCGTTACGGGTCAGCGTGCCATAGGTCGAGATCCAGACAGACAGCGGCCGCACAACCAGCAGCATGACCGCCAGGAAGGCCAGGGTGCGCCAGTTCAGGGCCAGGGCAATGACCTCGGGCGTCAGATTGGCGGTGAGGATGACGAACACGCCCGAGACCAGAAGGACGGCGATATCTTCCTTGAATTTCCGAAGCTCGTTGAGGCCCGCCAGCTTGGAATTGGCCAGATACATGCCATAGGCGGTGACAGCGACCAGGCCGATTTCGTGCTCGATCGCCTCGGCAACCGCATAGCACAGGATGATGCTGGCGAAGATCAGCGGGGCCTTGAGGTATTCCGGCGTCCAGCCCGCGCGGAACGCGCGGACCATGCCGTAGCCGAACGCCATGCCGAGCCCGGCGCCGAGAACCGCAGCGAAGATGATCCAGACGAACGCGCCCAGCACGCTTTCGCCGCTGGAGGCCACACGGATGACTTCATAGGCGGCGACCGCGAACAAGGCGCCGATGGGGTCATTCACGATGCCTTCCCATTTGAGGAACTGGCCTGGCCGGCCGCCGAGCTTGGACTGGCGCAGGAGGGGCATGATCACGGTGGGACCGGTGACCACCAGAACACCGGCGAAAACGACGGAGCTGGCCCAGTCGAGCCCCGCCACGAAATGAACAGCCAGCGTGCCGAGGACCCACGCGATGGGCCCGCCAAAGAACACCATGCGCCTGACTGCGGCGCCGGCATCGCGTAAATGCTCGAATTTCAGGACCAGCCCGCCCTCGAACAGGATGACCGCAACCGACAGCGACACGATCGGGCGGAGCAGGTCGCCGAACTCCTTGGAGGGGTTCAGCAAGGAGCCTTCCACGCCATAGAAAAGCGGGCTGGACGGGTTGCCCAGCACCACGGCCCAGATCGGCCCGACCAGCAGGCCGGCGAGCGACATCAGCACGATGGCCGGCGCTTGGAGCCGCCACGCCAACCATTGCGCGCCCAGCCCCAGCGCACCAATCATGGCGGCGGAGAAGATCAGGGTGTCGTAGCCCCGTCCTGCAAGGAGAAAAGCAAAATCTGGCATGGCCTCATGACATCAGCGTCGCCTCTGGGCTGACGTTGTTTTCCCCGTCCGTAAAGTCGAAACCTATTTCACGCGAGCCGTAGTCGCCTTGTTCGTAGCGTTCGATGCGCAGTGCAAACCATGAATGGATATGATTGTAGAGGTCTCCAAAGAAAGGTTCGGGGTCCATTTCCGTCAGCGGAAGTTGAAAATCATAGGAGTCTCCCCCTTCGATCTGGACGGTGAACACGTCTCCTGCTTTTCGGCATTCAAGGGTGAGGCGCAGCCAGTCGGTGCCCGGCGATACCCGGACGGCGAGGCCGAAGGCGACCGGGCCCAGCGGTCGAAAGCCGCGGGGCGGAATCGAGAACGCCTGGTCGCCATAGGCCTTTGGTTCGAAAGGCCCGGCGGGCGGAACCAGGTGGACGCAGACCCCATCGGTGGAGCCGAGAAATGCGCAGAAGCCCTCTTTCAGGTCTTCGGCCAGTCGGCGGATCCGGTCATAGTTCTCCGCCGCAAGCCCCTGATATTGCTGCACGGTTGCCAGTAGATCGTCAAAACGCGCCATGGTGGGTCCTCCTGTCGTCGCAGGAGGGCGCCTTGTCCCGGCGGTGATGTCAAGCGGGCGGATTGGCCGGTGCGCGGCGGTGGCGGCGCGCCGGGCCGGATCAGACCGCGACGAAGCCCTGCTGGTGCTTGGGCAAGGGCTCGCCGTCTTCGTGGTAGCCCTCTTCGCGGAGCTTCTGGACCGCTCGGTTCCAGTAGAACTGGAAGCCGAGGAAGGCGAGCACCACACCGCTGGCAGCGGCTGCCGAGAAGGAGACCTGATGGCCGGCAATCGGCAGCAGGATCCATTCCTGGAACAGGGCGAAGACCATGACCGTCATGGCCGAGACGCCGCGCCGGGGGATACCGATGGTGAAGGTTGCCCAGATGGTGAGGGCGGCGAAGGCGACCATGCGCATGACGCCGACTTGCCAGAGCATCAGGTCACCGGTGATCATCTCGGGGGAGAAGTCGGCGGTGCGGAGCGCCATGAACACGGTCATGAAGCCGGTGGCGCCGGTGACGATGCGCTCGGGAGTGCCTTTGGGCCAATGGGTGATTGGCAGCTTTGGTGCTTCGGTGATTTCGGATTTGGTGTCGCTGTTCATCATCGATCTTCCCTGCGTTCAGCGGTGGTTGTAGCTGAAAACGTTCAATCCCTCGTCTAAAGCGCCAGGGAAGTTCTCGGCGATGCGTTAACCCTTAGGCAGCGCTTTTCCGCACCAGGTGGAGGGGAGCCGCTTCATGCAGCCGCCCATCCATGTCTGCATCGGAGGGGCGCAGGGCGGGGGGCAGGCTGGTGCGGGCGGTTTCGACCGCAACACGTGGCGGCGATCCGCTTGCGACCGCCGACACCGCGACGGCGATAACCTCCAGCGCGCCCAGTTCCTCTTCGACCACCTGGCCGAACCGGTTGGCCAGGGGGCCGACCAGCCCATAGGCGAGGAAGACACCGAGAAAGGTGCCGAGCAGGGCGGTGGCGATCATGGCGCCGATGACGGCGTCGCTCTCGTCGATGGCGGTCATGGTCTTGATGATGCCGAGCACGGCGGCAACGATCCCCAGGGCTGGCAGCGCGTCGGCGACGGTCTGAAGGGCGCTGACGGCTTGCATGCGCCGGTGGTGGGTGGTGTCGATCGCACGCTGGAGTTGGTCATCAACGCGGGCGACACCGCCCTGGCCCATGCCCATCAGCCGCAGTGCCTCGCAGAGCTGGGTCCGGGCGTCGGCGTCCTTGAGCAGGCGCGGTGCGGCCTGGAACAGGGCGGAGTTTTCGGGATCTTCGAGATCGGCTTCAAGGCCCAGCGCGCCCTTCTTGCGATGGAGGGTGAGGGCGCGGTGAAGTACGGCCAGCAGGGCCGCATGGTCGGCGCGACGCCAACGGCTTCCGGTCACCGCGAGAGCGAGACCCCGCAGGGCTTCCCAGGAGATGGCGGGGGCGTTGCCGATCAACAGGGTGGCGAAAGCGGCGCCGCCGATCAGGGCCAGCTCAAACGGCAAGGCGGTGAGCACGGCGGTGGCGCCGGTCGAGACAAGGCCCATGGTGATCAGGGCGAGGATAAGGATGAAGCCGGCAATCTGGCTCATGGTGGGGTGCCTCGTGGTACGGGTCCGCACTCTAGCTGCGAGAAGTTTAGAGCGTGTTTCACCCATCCCGGTGCTTGGCACCGTTGCCAGCGGCAGCTCCCCATGGTGGCGACCGGCGAGGCGATTGCATCCCTCGCAGCAGGCAGGCGATTGCTGGGGTATGCCGGCTTTGGTAACGTGCCGCCTACAGGGGCGGGCTGGAATGACTGTGTCGGCCGCGAGGGCAGCGGTTCGGCCAAGCGAGCGTGGAAGGTGTGGGGACTATGATGAGACGAACATTCCGCAACCGGGTGACGGGTCTGGCTGTAGCCGCAGTCGCTGGCCTGGCGCTGGCAGGGACTGGGACGGCGCAGGACGTGATCCCGGCTGGGGATTTCAGAACCTGCCCCATGGACCAGACCCAGCAGGGCATGGCGGTGGTTCGCGATATATGCGGCGCGGTGGAGCGGCCGGATGTGCCGGCGGCCTATGCGTCGGTCACAGACCTGCAGAGCGCCCAGCGCGCGCGGGATGCGTTCAACACCGATGTGGCGGATTATGGCCGCTGCGTCACCGATTTCATCAACCAGTACCGCCGCCCCGGCGCGGACGCGTCCTCCAAGGCACCGGACCAGGCGGCCTGTGCCCATGCCTGGGCCGAACACCAGGCGACCGAACTGGTGCGCGCTGTTGGCTATGCCTGTATCGACTTTTCCAACCGCACCATGGTGGATGCCGGCCTCGACCCATGGTCCGGCGACTGTTTCCCCACCGCCCGCGCCGACCAGGGATAGGCGCAGGCAGGCGTGAAGGGCCCGGCGAGTATCTGAGCTTCGCGTGGGCTGCGGCGTGACCAGCGCTGAACGTGCTTGATCTTCCGGGCTATCGCCCCGAAGAGGGGGCATGCACGAGGACGACCTTCCCCATCCTCGCAGGCGGCCCGATGATCCCGCAAGCGGTGACCGGCCCGACCGGCGCGGCGCGTTCCGGCTCCTGTTCTTCTCGCTGGCGGTGATCGGCGCGGGCAACACGATGCTGATCGCCGCCGTATTGCCGCCGCTGACCCGTGAGCTGAACCTGCCGGACTGGATGGCCGGGGCGATCTTCTCGCTTTCGGCAGCGATGTGGGTGTTTGCCAGCCCATTCTGGGGCTCGCGCAGCAATGTCTGGGGCCGGCGCGCGGTCGCTGCGCTGGGACTTGCGGGATATTCGGTGTCGATGCTGCTGTTCGGCCTGTTCGGGCAGCTGGCCCTGATGGGCGTGATAACTGCACCGGTGATCATATTCTTGTCGCTCCTGTTTTCGCGGTCCCTGTTCGGCCTGTTCGGATCGGGTACAAGCCCCGCAGCCCAGGCCTATGTGGCCGACCGCACAGCGCCAGACCGGCGGACCGAGGAGATTGCATCGGTGACCGCGGGCCACAGTTTCGGGACCGTTGCCGGCCCCGCCTTTGCGGCTGCTGTAGCCGGGGTCGCGGGTTTGCTGAGCCCGGCTTTCTTCACTTCGGTCATGGCCGCGATCGCGTCTTACATGATCTGGACCCGCCTGCCCGAAGACACACCGCCCCAGCAAGCCGTGACCCGGCCTCGCCCGCGCCTGATCAGCCCGCTCTGGTGGGACCGGCGCATCGTTCCGTTCATCCTGTTTTCGGTGTCGCTGTCGCTGGTGACCGGCGTGATCTTCCAGACCTTTGCGTTCGCCGTAATGGACAAGCTGGAGGTTACGGGCGCCCAGGTGAACCAGTTCACGGGGCCGGCCTATTCGGTGGGCGCGATGGCGACCCTGCTGGCTCAATTGGTGCTGATCCCGAGGTTGAACTTGTCGAACCGGCAATTGATGGTGGTTGGCGCTGGCTGCATCTGCCTGGGAGCGTTGGCGATTGTGCCCACGCGCGATTTTGCCGTGCTGATCACAGCGCAGTTCGCCATCGGCCTGGGCCAGGGGCTGAGCCGGCCTGGCTTCTTTGCCGGGGCTTCGCTGGCGGTCGGGCCGACCGAGCAGGGGGATGTTGCCGGCTTGATGGTGGCAACCAATGCCATCGGGTTCGTGATCTCACCGCTGTTCGGGCCCTATGTGTATGAATTCTTCAGCCGGGAAGCGCCCTTCCTGCTGGCCGGCGGGTTGCTCGCGGTGATGGCAATCTATGCCTGGTTCGCGGTGGAGGACCGTCCCTTAGACTGATTTCGCCTTCGGCGGAATCAGTCATCGTTTGATATCGCTCGCGGCAGTTTGGCTTCGCCAAACGCCTCCGCGAGGGCGGGCTGGCCGCCCCGCGGGCTTTGCCCGCTGCGCGCTTCCACCAAAGGTGAAAGCGCTCTCGAGCGATCGGGGATCGCTCAACCCGGCGCTGCAAGCGATACCGAGCCGGACTGAGCGGTCGCCAGGACATGGTCGAGCATGGCGCGGGTCGGGAACCCGTCGGCGACCAGTCCGCGGTCCTTCTGGTACCCGCGCAGCGCCCCCTTGGTGCCGCGGCCGGCAATGCCGTCGACCGCGCCGGCGCCATAGCCGAGATCGTTGAGCCGGGCCTGCAACAGCTTGATCTGTGCGACGCTGAGCAGTTCCACATCGCGCGGCCAGGGCGTCTGGGGTCCGCCCGCGCCGAGCACGCTGTCTGACAGGACTCCCACGGCCATGGCGTAGCTGTCGGCCCGGTTATAGGTCTTGAATACGTCGAAATTCTTGAACAGCAGGTATTTCGGCCCGCTGGCGCCGGCCGGGACCCAGAGTTCGGCAAACTCGGCGCCATTGGTCTCGAACGTATCGCCATCCATCGGGCGGACGCCCAGGCTGAGCCAAGTATAGACCCGGCGATCCTGGCCGTCGGCGAAGCTGAAATCGAAGCTCGGTGGCAAGCGGACCTCGATGCCCCAGGGCTGGCCATATCGGTAGCCCGACACGGCGAGGTAATTCGCCGCTGACGCCAGCGCATCGGCCGGATTGCCCCAAACATCCTTGCGGCCATCGCCCTCGAAGTCTTCGGCATAGGCGAGGAAAGTGGACGGCATGAACTGGGTCTGGCCCATCGCTCCGGCCCAACCGGACGTGAGTTCGTTGCGATCAGCATGGCCGGCTTCGACGATCTTCATCAAGGCGAGCAATTCCCGCTCGGCAAAGCCCTGGCGCCGGCCTTCAACGGCCATATTGGCAAGCGTGTTAGCGGCATCGAAGTCGCCGATATAGCCGCCATAGCTGGTCTCCATCCCCCAGATGGCCACCAGAACCTGGCGGTCGACCCGGTATTCCCGCTCAAGCGCGTCGAACAGGCTGTCATATTCGGAGAGCACGGCCATGCCGTTGCTCCTGCGCCGCGAACTCACGGCGCTGTCGAGATACTCCCAGATCGGTTTGGCGAATTCCGCCTGCCCGCCAATATCGGTGCTGGCGACCTGAGCATCGGCGCCGAGATAGAGGTCGAGCGGCCGGAGATTGGCCAGCAGGGCTTCAGCCACCGCCGGGTCGCGCCCTTCGGCCATCGCCTTTTCGAAGAAACCGAGCCGCCAGCGGTCGATGTCGGGATTTCCGCTGGTGCGGAAGACCGGTGTTGGGGGCAGGGGCGTGCCGCCTGTGTCGGGACCGGGCCCGGGGCCAGGTTCAGGGCTGGGGGCTGGGGCGGGAAACGTATCGGGCAGGGGGAACGGTTCGGCTTCGAGCACCGCTTCGCAGCCGGCCGCGACCAGCGCCATTGCCGAAATCACTGCCCAACGCAGCCGGGGATCACTCATCATTGTCATCCTTTACCCTCATCTCCGGTGTTTACTGGCAATTCCCATGCAAGACACGTTGACGTGCAGGGGGCGGGCCTGTATTTCACCGCCTTTCCTTGAACCGAACACCCAAAGCGAGCCAGTCCCATGAAGGTGCGTTCCTCCCTGAAGGCCCTCAAGACCCGTCACCGCGACTGCAAGGTCGTGCGCCGCCGCGGCAAGGTGTTCGTGATCAACAAGACCGATCCACGCTTTAAGGCAAGGCAGGGCTGAGCCCAAGCTGAACCGATCCTACTGGGCTGTCATTTGCTCCCGAACCAGACATGACGCGGACCGTGCTTTTCGATCTCGGCAATGTTGTCGTGGATTGGGAGCCCGTGCGCCTGTATCGGCAAGTGTTCGAGACCGAAGCGGAGGCCGAGCACTTCTGCCGCGAGGTCTGCACCATGGAATGGCACCTGGCCCATGATCTGGGCGTGCCCATGGCGGACAATCGCCAGGCGTTGATCGACCAGTATCCGGGCCATGCCGAGGCAATCACGGCCTGGGATACGCGCTGGATGGAGATGTTCCATGGCTATGTGCCGGGTGTTCCCACGCTGATGGCCCGGCTGGAAGAGCGCGGTGTGCCGCTGTTCGGGCTGTCTAACATGCCGGCCGAGAAGGCGGGCGAAACGTTCGACGCCTTTCCGATCATTCATCTGCTGCGCGATGTTGTGGTGTCGGGCGCGGAGAAGGTCGCAAAGCCGGACCGGCGGATCTATGAGATCACCCATGCGCGGATGGCGGCTCCGGCGCCTTCGGACGTGTTGTTCATCGATGACCGGCAGGACAATATCGATGCGGCCGAGGCGTTCGGCTTCCGCGGTCATCTCTTTACCGGTGCGGCTGGTCTTGAGGCAGCGCTGGAGCGGCACGGCGTGCTGTAGCGGGTGGGGTGAGGGCGTACGCACCGCTTTGGCCCGGCGGCCGAGCTTGCTGACCTTTAATCCCCCGGGGGGTTGAGCCCGCCCGCGCGTGTATATACAACGCCTAGTCATTGCATAGGCGAATGAGTTCACCCCCATGGCCAAGACCAAGAAAGACAAGCCGTCTTCGAAGAAAGACGCTCAGTTTGTCCTTCGGATCAATGGCGATATGCGGGACCAGTTCATCGCTGTATGTGAGGACCTGGATACCAGTGCGGCCAGGGAAATCCGCGGGTTCATCAAGGGCTTCTTGCGCGAGCATGGGCGTTGATGGCGATCGCGGACAGTCACCGCACGTCCGTTTCAAGAGTAGGAGGCCAGCATGGCCAAGAAGAAAGTCAAGGAACTCAAGAAAGAGATCAAGACCCGCAAGAAGCGCATCTCCGCCCAGGAGACCAAGCTCAAGAAAGCCAAGCGTGCGCTTAAGAAAGCCGCCTGATTGGTTTGACGCCGCTGCGCCCATCGCAGCGCTGATCTTGCAGGTTTCGGCCTGATCGAAGCCCCGCCGGTCCTCGTGCCCGGCGGGGTTTTCCGTTTCCGGACGCGGTTTTCGCTGGCGGCATGCTTGCCTGGGGCCCTGTCGCGCGACACACTCGCGAAAACAAGACGATTATGGGAGGATAGAATGGCTGACACAGTGACGCTGGGCGATGCCCATAGCGACGAGAACGCGATCCCCGATCCGTGGGATCTGCCGCTCGACCAGATCGATGTTTCCAATTCGGAACTGTTTCTGCACGACCGGCACGGGGCGTACTTCCGCCGCCTGCGCCAGGAAGACCCGGTGCATTATTGTGCCGACAGCCCCCACGGCGCGTACTGGTCGATCACCCGGTATGACGACATTGTTGCAGTCGATTCGAACCACAGGGTCTTTTCGTCGGCGGGCAATATCGTCATTGGCGACCAGTCGGACGAATTCGCCATCCCGATGTTCATCGCCCAGGATCCGCCGGTCCACGATGTCCAGCGCAAGGCGACCCAGCCCGCTGTCGCCCCCTCGCAACTGGCCGAGCTTGAGGCGCTGATCCGCCAGCGCGTCTGCACCATCCTGGACGGCTTGCCGACGGGAACGCCGATCAATTGGGTCGACCATGTTTCGATTGAGCTGACGACGCAGATGCTCGCCACGCTGTTCGACTTCCCGTTCGAGGATCGCCACAAGCTGCCCTACTGGTCCGATGCCGCCACCGCGACGCCGGCCGTTGGCGTGCCCGGTTCGTCATTCGAGAAGCGGCATGAAATCCTGAGCGAATGCCTCGAATACTTCACCCGGCTCTGGCACCAGCGCGCCGCCGAGCCGCCGAAATTCGATTTCATCTCCCTGCTCGCCCACAACCCCGACACGCGCGACCTGATCAACAATCCGATGGAGTATCTCGGCAATCTCGTCCTGTTGATCGTTGGCGGGAATGACACGACGCGGAACTCGATCTCTGGCGGGGTGATCGCCCTCAATCGCTTCCCGGGGGAGTGGGAGAAGCTGAAGGCCAATCCGGATCTGATCCCGAACATGGTGTCCGAAATCATCCGGTTTCAGACCCCGCTCGCGCATATGCGGCGCACCGCGCTTGAGGATTTCGAGTTCAAGGGCAAGCAGATCAAGAAGGGCGACCGGGTGGTCATGTGGTATGTTTCGGGCAATCGGGACGAGACCGTGATCGACAATCCCGACACGTTCATGATCGACCGGGCCAATGCCCGCCGCCATGTCGCCTTTGGCTTCGGGATCCATCGCTGCATGGGCAACCGGGTGGCTGAGATGCAGCTCCGCATTCTCTGGGAAGAGATCCTGAAACGGTTTGACCGGATCGAAATGGTCGGCGAGCCCGAGCGGGTCACGTCGAATTTTGTGCTGGGCTATACGGACCTGCCCGTGATCGTGCACCCGAAATAGGGCTACCGTCCTAGCTGTTGGCGGCGACGTCGAAGAGGCCCTGGGTTGTTTCGTCCGATAGGGTGACGCTGAGCTGTGCGGCGCCCTGGGCGTGGGGCGCCTGGCCGAGCGCGGTCCAGATCGAGCCATCGATCAGCATTACGCACGGCGGTGCCTTCGGCGCTACGGGGGTGACCCGCGCCGGCGTTCCGGCGATGGCCTGGGCGACCGCTTTCCAGGACTGCATGCGGCGCTCGGGCGTACCCAGGGCGATCAGCAGGCCAAAGCGCGGCCCGCTCTCGCCATTGGCCATGCGCCGGACGAGCGCCAACACCCGGTCCGTCGGGTCGGTGACATCGACGGCGGTGAACGCCGCGTCGCTATCGAGCATATCGACCAGCGGGATCCAGGCCTCGTCGCGATCCTTGACGATCATCCTGGCGGTGCCCTCCGGTTCGTCGTCGCCGACCGGCACCCGATTGGTTCCCACGCACACGGTAGGGCCCTGGCTATGAAAGGCGCGCACAAACCGCGCTTCGCCTGCTACCGACAGATCCAGCGGTCCGGGCGCGTCGGTTTTCTGGGCGCGGCGGACATAAAGGGCATAGGGCCGACGGGTGAAGGGGGGGCTGAACACCCGCACCAGCCGGTCAAACAGGTCGCGAACCCAATCGGCGGGAGAGCCGCACACGAGCATGCCAATGGCGGCGACAAGGCCGGTTACGCCCACCAGCCAGTAGCCGAGCCTGGACTGGCCCGCCTCGCCCTGGAACAAGTGGGTCAGGCCAGCATCTCTGATGAAGGCCTGGTTGGCGACACCCTCGCCGCTGAGCCATGCATTGAGCCCGACCATCACGGCAATAAGCAAGCCTGCCAGTGCAAGACCGAGCACGGCCATGACTGCGCCTGCCATGACATGGTGAATGCGTTGAACAGGCACATCGGCCCGGCGCGCTGCTGCCAGTCCCTCAAGCCTGACATCCAGGCCGAAGCGCTCGCGCACCGTTTTCAGTTTTTCGTGGAAAACAACGCGGGACCCTCGCGCCATCGGCCGCCTCCTTGAGACCGGTGGCTTAGAGCAACCCGCCGAGCGCGACAATTGCCTGACCCGGCCTTAGCTCGAATTGTTTTCAAAGGCGGCCATCGTGCCACGGTTGAGGATGGTGTCGCCAGGTGCCAGCTGGTCCGGCGCGATATCGGGCTTGCCGCGTACCCGCGCATACACATCGCCGAAATCAGCGTAGCAGGCATCCAGCAGCGCCTCGAAACTGTCGATGACGAAATAGGTCTTCTGGAAATCGTCGATGATGTATTCGGTGCGCATGATCCGGTCGAGGTCGAAGGCCACCCGGTGGGGCGACGCGTTTTCCAGCGCGAACACGCTTTCCAGCGGCGAAGACAGGATGCCGGCCCCGAACAGGCGCAGCCCGCCGGCCTCGGCGATCAGCCCGAATTCGACGGTGTACCAATAGAGCCGTGCGAGATTGGGCAACTGGCCCAGCGCCAGCGCGCGGGCACCGCCCTTGCCATAGGCCTGCATGAAGTCGGAGAACACCGGATCGGCCAACAGGGGGACATGGCCGAACACATCGTGGAACACGTCCGGCTCCTGAAGATAGTCAAACTCGGCTTCGGGCCGAATGAAGGCGCCGGCCGGAAAGCGCTTGTTGGCCAAATGGTCGAAGAATATCTCGTCCGGCACCAGGTCGCTGACGGGAACCACGCGCCACCCGGTGAGGCCTTCCAACCGATCCGACAGCCGCCCCATATGAGGGATGCCAGCGCTCGAGAGCTCTAGCGCATCCATGGCCGTGAGGAAGGTTTCACAGGCGCGGCCGGGCAGCACTGTTCTCTGCCGAGCGAAGAGCCGGTCCCAGCGCGCATGTTCTTCGGCGGAATAGCTCTGCCAGTCCTGGTCGATCGTCCAGTCATCGGCGCGCCGGGCGTTCCGATACCGGTTCTTGTCCGCAAGCGGGGAAGGGAGGGGATCGACCATGCGTTGACCTCGATTTGGTTACGAATGTAACAAATCTGGGTTCTCATGGCGAGGCTCGACCCTTCGATGCCGTTGACCAATGCTTAACCGGCAGTGGGCAGCTTGGTGGCTATGTCTGATCCCCACGCCATTCTCGATCTTGAGCATTTGTCGACCATGACCATGGGCGATGCCAGTATTGCCGCAGAAGTCCTGGAGATCTTCAAAGGCCAGGCCGACACCTGGGGCCGGATGCTTGATCCGGCAGCGCCCCAGGCCCAATGGGCCGATGCCGCCCATACCCTGAAGGGCGCAGCGCTGGGGATCGGCGCGGGCCGGCTCGCTGAGCAGTGCCGGCTGGCCGAAGAGATGGGCCGTTCGGGCGATCCGGTCAGTGAGGCGCAAGCGGCGCTGATGCTCAATGATGTCCGTGCCGTGCTCACCGAGGCGCTGGACGCCGTGCACGCGGCGATCCATTCGCTGGAGCTGGAAGCGCCGTTCCGGGCGGCCTGATCCTGTCAGTCGGCGAAGACGCCGATGACCGGCACATGGTCTGACGGTTTGGTCAGCCCCCGCGCCTTGCGATAGATCTCGACGCTTTCGAGCCGGTCGGCCGCTTCTGGCGAGCACAGCAAATGGTCGATGCGGATGCCGTGATCCTTCGCCCAGGCGCCGCCCTGATAATCCCAGAACGTGTATTGGTGGGCTCGCCCATCGAGCATTTCGAACGCTTCGGTCAGGCCCATCCAGCGTAGTTTGTGGAACGCCGCACGGGTTGCGGGCAGGGCCAGGGCGTCTTCGCGCCAGACGCCGATGTCCCAGCAATCCTCGTCCCGTGGGATGCAATTATAGTCACCGGCCATGATGAAGGGCTCTTCGGTGGCCAGCAGCGTTTCGGCGCGGGCGGCCAACCGTTCCATCCAGGCCAGTTTGTAATCATATTTGGGGCCGGGAGCGGGATTGCCATTGGGCAGATAGAGCCCGCAGACGCGGATCGGTCGCTCCCCCATCACGGTCGCTTCAATGTAGCGCGCCTGGTCGTCATCGAGGTCTGGCGCACCGTCGGTGCCAGGCAGGCCGGTCTCTATATCTTCGATCGGAAGTTTCGACAGGATCGCGACGCCATTGTAGCTCTTCTGGCCATGCACGGCGCAATTCCAGCCCTGCTCCTCGATTTCGAGATGGGGGAAACCGTCATCCTCGCACTTGATTTCCTGCAGGCAGACCACGTCGCACGCGATGCCATCCAGCACATCGAGCACGGTTGGCATCCGCGCCTTGATCGAGTTCACATTCCACGTCGCAATTCGCATGAGCCCTGACTAGTCACCCTCGCTGGATTTGACCAGTGCATCGCGAGCGGCACCACCTCCCCGTGTTGCGTTGGCGGCTTGCGCCCGGCCGAGGAGCCTGCTTCCCTCGAACCATGGATGTGCTGATCCCCCTCGCCACCGATATTGCCGCTCGCCTCATTGCACGCAAAGAGACCGTGGCCGTCTCCGAGTCCAGCGCCGGCGGGTTGATCTCTGCGGCATTGCTGGCTGTTCCCGGCGCGTCGGCCTATTATCGCGGTGGCGGCGTGATCTATACCGGCGCGGCGTTCAAGGGGCTGATGGGGCTCAGCCGCGATGACGTTGCCGGCATGCGCTCGTCGACCGAGCCCTATGCGGCGCTTCTGGCGGGGACGGTTCGTGAACGCCTGCGGGCGAGCTGGGGGCTAAGCGAGACTGGGGCGGCAGGGCCCGATTGCAACGGCTATGGTGACCCCGCTGGCCATGCCTGTTTTGCGCTGGTCGGGGCAGATGGGGCGGCCATGACAACGACCCTGGCGACGGGACTGTCGGACCGCGCGGCCAATATGGAGCGGTTTGCCAAGGGCGCGCTGGAGCATTTTCTCAAGGGCCTCGATCGGGGTTGATCGCCGCAAGACAGGGGGATCTCGGTGGATTTTTCGTCTCTTCTCGCGGCATCGCCCGCCATCAAGATCCATGTGGCGACTGTGGTGCCAGCCGCCTTTATCGGGCCGGCGCAGTTCCTCTTGCCCAAGGGCACCGCGTTGCATCGGGCGGCGGGCTACCTGTTCATGGGGCTGATGCTGGTCACGTCTGTGGCGGCGTTCTTCATCCCGTCCTTCATGGGGCCGCGGTTCAGCTATATCCACCTCTTCATTATCGTGACGGTGGTCGGCATTGTGCGTGCCTGGTTCGCGATCAACCGAGGCGATGTGCGCGGGCATGCCATAGCACTGGCGTCGGTCTATCTGGGCGCCATCGGGATTGCCGGCTATTTCGCCTTCATGCCCGGTCGGATCATGCACGAACTGTTTTTCGGCCCAGGCGCGTGACGATCGGGGACTTGGCGCCCGCCCGGCCCATGGAAGCTCAACCGTCAACGCGCCGCATCAATGTCCGGTGCTTGCGGGCGTTCTCGACATAGTGCGCCGCGCTCATCCGGATCACTTGTACCTGCACCTCGGAGATTTCCTTCACCACTTTTCCCGGCGCACCCATGACCAGGGAATTGTCGGGAATTTCCTTGCCTTCGGGGATCAACGCATGGGCGCCGATGATGCAGTTCTCCCCGATATGGGCCCCGTTCAGCACCGTGGCCCCGATCCCGATCAGGCTGTTGTCGGAAATGGTGCAGCCATGCAGCATGGCCATGTGCCCCACGGTGACATTCGCGCCGATGGTGCAGGGCCGTCCCTCATCGATATGGATGATGGTGCCGTCCTGGATGTTGGAGTTCTCGCCGATGGTGATGGGATCGGTATGGTCGCCCCGAAGGACGCAATTGTACCAGACATTGGCGCCCGGTTTCAGCACGACCCGGCCGATCACGGTTGCATTCTCTGCAACCCAGTAGTCGCCATCGCCCGGAACCACCGGGGCCACCCCGTCAAACTCATAAAGCGCCATGCCACACGTCCCTATTCCCATTACACATCGCGCACTCGTGCGCCGCAGCAAGTGTCACTGAACCTTAATGGTATCGTAACCCGGCATTAACCCATTTGTCGCCAAATATCCCTCGTGTGAAGTGAACGAAAGTGTTGGCGCTAAATGCTCCACCTGAACGACCTGACCATCTGGTTGCCGAATTTGCCCACGCCTGTGGCACGGGAGTCAGCCGCCTCTTCGCACACCAGTGTACCAGCCGCCGCCGTGCTCTCTGCCCGGCGGTTTTTTTGTGCCCTCAACCGGGAGTGATCCATGGGAAAACGCAACGCTGCCAAGCGCCTCAAAGCCGCCGCCGAGTTCGACACCGGCGTGTTCTTCGAGGATAGCGCGAAGAAGAACCGCGCCGAGCTGTATGCGATTGACGGTGGATGGCACCCCGACGATTCCGAAAAGGGCCCCAAGCAGAAAGTCGCTCCGCGCGAGCAGAAATACCAGAAAACGGTGAAGCCGCGGTCGGAAAACCAGGCCGCCCTGCTCAAGGCGCTCGATACCAAGCCGCTGGTCGCCGCCGTCGGCCCGGCTGGTACCGGCAAGACCTATCTGGCGATCACCAAGGCGGTGGAAGCGCTGCAGGCCGGCCGGGTCGGCCGAATTGTATTGTCCCGGCCCGCGGTGGAGGCCGGCGAGCAGATCGGCTTTCTCCCCGGCGCGATGGAAGACAAGCTCGCCCCCTATCTGCGGCCACTTTACGACGCCCTGTCAGACCGGCTCTCGCCGGCCCAGCTAAAGCATATGATGAATGAAGGCCTGATCGAGATCGCGCCCATCGGGTTCATGCGCGGGCGGACGCTGAACAATGCGTTCGTGGTGATCGATGAGGCGCAGAACTGCACCTATGCGCAACTCAAGATGCTGCTCACGCGCCTGGGCTGGCACTCGACCATGGTGATCACCGGCGACCCGAACCAGTCTGACCTGCTGCCGGAAGTGTCGGGCCTGGGCCCCATCGCGGAAAAGCTCGAACAGATGGACAATGTCGGCGTGGTCCGGCTGGAAGGCCAGGACGTGGTCCGCCATCCGCTGGTCGCTGAAATGCTCGGCGTGTTGTAACGCAGCGGGCGCCGGCCCAAAGAACAAGGCCTCCCCACCAGCAAGGAGGGGAGGCTTTTTTTAACCGGTTGTGCCGGAGAGCACGGCGGCGCCCATCCTTTCGGCTGATGCTGAGCGCGTAAACACAAGGTCGCCACGCCATGCCACACGCTCTCACCAGGACCCTCACAGCGAGCCTCTTGGGGGCCGCTATCTTCTCCGTCGCGCCCATTGCCAGCGCGAAGGAATACAACACCGCTTCATCCCGCGCACCGGCTGTCGGAGACCGATTTGCAGCCAGGCAAGCGCAATTCCAGTCCCGGCCAGATCATCAAGCCCAGGGACGGAAGACGCCCAAACCAAAGCCGAAACCCAAGCCCAGGCCAAAACCCGGCGGCACCGCGTTTGAAGACGCCCTCAGGGACCTTGAAAGCCAGGACAAGCTTGGAAATTTCGAAATCCAGAGCTCCAGGCAGTAATCCGCCGCGCACATCAATCCGCTCGATGCGCCGATGGCGCGCGACGACGCCAAGCCTGCTGATGAAGAGTCTGTTCGGAACTGACAACTCTTGTGTTCCCGTAGATCGAACCGAAGGGGCCTGCTATGCCGCCAGCTAATCCAGGGCGGATCGGTTAAGGGCATGCCCTGTTGCCGAAGCGCCAACGAACCTTGCACAGGAGGCGGGCTCCATGGCGCTCGACGGACTAAACGAATTTCGAGGCAATACCGTCGAGATTGAAGGCTGGATGACCGCCAGTGCTGTGATTTCCAGCCTCGTCGCGCTCGACACCCAGCGCGAAATCGGCATTGCTGGCAACTTCCTCGAGATCGGGAGTTG
The DNA here is from genome assembly GCA_039034035.1 of Pseudomonadota bacterium. Taxonomy (GTDB): domain Bacteria; phylum Pseudomonadota; class Alphaproteobacteria; order Caulobacterales; family Hyphomonadaceae; genus UBA5336. The sequence continues at coordinate 18,027 of JBCCBN010000005.1, read as the reverse complement.
GCACGGCAAGAGCGCCGCCCTGTGGCTGCAGGCGGCAAAGTCTCCTGAAACCGTCACGCTGATGGACATCGCCGCCCGCGACGAGCTTGGCGAGAACATGCAGCGCCTGTCAGACCGCTATGGGGTCGCTTGCGACATTATCAAACGGTCGTCGCTGTCCTACAATGAACCCATCGGCAAGCCTCGATCGATGCGGGTCATCCACATCGATGGTGACCATTCGGCGGCGGGTATCTCAAACGATATCGAGCTGACCGCCGGTCTCCTGCATCCCCATGGCGTGATGATCATCGACGATTTCATGAACCCGCGCTTTCCGCAGATCACAGAAGTGACGTTCGATTTCGTCCGTAGGCATACCAACCGGTTCAGCATTGTCCTTGTTGGCGGAAACAAGGGGTTCCTTGTCAGCGCCAAATTCCATGACTTCTGGTTCGAACATTTTTCGAAGAAGCTGCCCGATGCCTTCAAGGCGTGCGACGAACCGATGCTCACCTATGAAGGGTCTGTTCAAAACCGGAAATGCTTGTGTTTCCGGCCTGCCTGAGGGGTGTTTCTCCGTAGGCAGATAAGAAGGCGTGGCCCCAGCGCAGCGTAGACGATCAGAAGCAATCGGCAACATCAGCGAGCCACGCCCGTACAGCGTCCTTCTGGTCTTCTGAATTGCCGTGCCGGACCAGCACCAAATCCTGTCCAGGAATAATGACCGTGTACTGACCTTGGTAGCCATTCGCCGAGAAGCTGCCCGGTCCGGCGAGGCCGAGCCACCAATGGGCGCCATAGCCCATGGGCTCCTCCGGCGGGACGTGGGCGGTGGGGGTGCGGGCATAATCGGCCCAGCCTTCGGGCAACAGCCGGGTCCCGTCCCACACCCCATCGCGGAGGTAGAGCAGACCAAACCGAGCGAAATCCCGTGCCGTGCAGTAGCAGAAGCTCGACCCGATGAATGTGCCGGCTGTATCGAATTTCGGTGTGGCCGAACCCATGCCGATCGGCCTGAATAGGCGGTCCCGCATGAATGCTTCAACCCCCTTGGCATCGAGGCCCAGCGTCCGCGACAGGGTGGCCGCGACGATATTGCTGGTCCCGCTGGAATAGCTCCAATGGCTGCCGGGCGCATGGTCGAGCGGCATCGCGGCGGCAAATCCGGCCACATCATCCTTGCCCGCACCAAACAACATGTCGATCGTGTGGGAGATGCCGGCGTCCACATAATCCTCCGTGAACCGCAACCCCGAAGACATGCGGAGCAATTGGTCCAGCGTGATCTGTGCGCGGGGATCGTCCGGACCCTGCCATTCGGGAACCGGCGCAGGCGCGTGAATATCGATCCTGCCGTCCTTGACCAGCAACCCGATCAGGGCATGCGTGATCGATTTCGCCATCGACCAGGAAGGCTGGGTGGTATCTGGCCCGAACCCGTCGGCGTACCGTTCACGGACGATCTGTCCGCCTTGCACGGCGAGGAAGGCGTGGGTCTCGCCCAATGTGTCCGTTTGGCTGAAGGCGAGGTCCAGCAATTGGTCCAGCCTGCCGGTTTCGGTTCGCGGTGCCGGGGCCCCTTCCGGCCAGGTCCTTGTGGGCCAGGCGATCCCGTCCGGCTGGCTGGGTAAGGGCGGGAACGCGGCAAGATCGGTCATGGTGTCCTCAAGATTGCGGCGGGGCCAGTTTGGCATCGAGCTCCGCAAGGCCGAGCCTACGCAACACGGCTCCGGCCGGCAATCGGTGCGGTTTCACCATATGGCAAGCAAGTCCTGCTAATCGGTGGCCACAGAGTTGAGGCAGGCCGGCGCGCCCATCGCCTCATGACCGGGTGAAACGCATGGGCGCCGAAACATGAGTATCCAATACATACGCCACCTGGATGGCCTTCGCGCCCTTGCCGTGCTGCTGGTCATTGCCGAACATCTGGACCTCTCCGGCATTCCCGGCGGTTTCGTCGGTGTGGATATCTTCTTTGTACTGAGCGGTTTCCTCGTCACGCGCATCCTGCTGAAGGAAGTGGACACGCGCGGGGCCATCGCCCTGGGCAGTTTCTACTGGCGCCGTGCCTGGCGTCTCTTGCCCAGTGTTTTCGTCACGATCCTGGTGTCGGCACTGTTCGCCACCCTCCTGTTTTCAGACGATAATCTGCGAAATTTCACATGGTCTGCGATCTATGGCGTGTTCTCGCTGACCAATGTCTATTTCTGGTCCGAGGTCGACTATTTCGACACTGCCGCGAGCACCAAGCCGCTCTTGCATCTTTGGTCGCTGGGTGTGGAGGAACAGTTCTACCTGGTCTGGCCCCTGCTGATCGGCGCGGCGTTCTGCAAGTTGGGGCCGCGCCGGGGGTTCTGGATCATTGCCGGCGTCTCGGCCGCGTCGTTCGGGCTCAACATCGCAGCCTTTGAGGCTGGGGGCACGATCGCCCGCCTGGCCCCCAGCGAAGGGTTCTGGTCGGGGTTCCAGAACCCCGCCTCGACGGCGTTTTACTGGTTTCCGTTTCGGGTGTTCGAGTTCGGCATCGGCGCGCTGCTCGCCAGCAACCGCATCTATCGCGCCGCGCGTAGCCGATGGCAGAACGAGCTGCTCGTGGTGATCGGTCTCGCCGCCTGTCTCTATCCGGCGATCACGCTCACGGGCGACGCTGTCTTTCCGTACTACAATGCGCTCTTGCCCTGCATCGGGGCCGCCTGCCTGATCCTGGGCGGCGCCGGTTCGACGCTCTCCAGCGCCTTTTTCGAAACGACCCCGGCGCGCTTTATCGGAAAGCTCAGCTATTCGCTCTACCTGGTCCACTGGCCCGCCATCGTCTTCTACAAAGCCTACTTCGGCGACGCGCTCGGCTGGGGTGCGATCAGTGTGCTGATAATCCTGATGGCTGCGCTCGCTTGCGCGCTCTATTTCGGGGTCGAGACACGGTTTCGCCACTGGGCTTTCGTGCCGTCCCGGTCCCACAGCGATTTCAGCGCCGGCAAGCGCGGAGCAATGATTGCGGCGGTCGCCACGGTAGTCGCTGTCGCCTGGGCGGCGCCGATGATCCCGAACCGCGTTCCTGCCGATCGTCAGACCACGACCAAGTATGAATGGTTCAACGCCATGACCGCGTCCTACTGCCGGGAGTTCCGCGGCGGTGTCGATCTGCGCCTGGTGATCGATTGCCAGACGCCGGACCCGGACGCCCCAACCCTTGTGGTCTGGGGCGATAGCCACGCCTCCCATTTGACGCCGGGCCTCGCGACGGTCTTTCCCGGCTACAATATCAAGCAGGCCGCGCTCATGTCGTGCACGCCGATCAGCGGCTTTCTCGATTATGTCCGCCGATATGAAAGCGCCCATGCGCGCGATATCTGCGTCCAGCGCAACCGGGATCTCATGGCCTGGGCGGGCACGCTCGACACGCCTCACATCTTCATCCTGTCAGGATACAAGCGCAGCGCACCCCAGCGGGCGGCCCGGATCTTCGACCATCTGGTCGACGAGCTGGAACACCACGGACACCGGGCCATCATCATGGGTGATTTCATTCAGCCCGGCGTTCATCTCGCCGACTGCATGGCCGTGCCGGACTATGTGATGAGCGACGCGCGTCTGCTCGAGCGCTGCCGGCCCGATGAGGTGCGGGTGGCCGACGAGCTGGCCTATAACCGGGTGAAGGCCGCGAAACTGGCGCCGGACCGGTATATCCGCGTGTCAGATCTTCAGTGTCCGGATGGGCAGTGCCGGTTCTGGACCGATGATGGGGAGCTGCTCTACCGAGACGATGACCATCTCAGCATTATTGGTGCCATCACCTTCATCCGTGAACTGAAGACTGAAATCGAGACGCGCTTCTATCCAGTCGTTCCGGCTAGCTCCTGACCGGCGGGCTGGCCGGATGAACACCCCCTGGCGTCAGCGCGCGCCTTGCTTGGCCCGTTCCGAGATCGTGTCCAGCATCTCTTCCCCCCAGCCGGCGACCTTGCCATTGAACAGGAATTCGGGCGGCACGACTTCGGGATTCACACCCGGCGCCGTCGGCGGCGTGAAATAACCGAGCGCATAGCTGCCCATGGCATAGCCCAGCAGCGCTTGTAGCTCCGGATCGAAAGCTTGCGCCAGGTTTGGCGGGCAGGACAGATACTGGTTCTCTTCCTGGCGCAGCCATCCCAGGGCATAGGTGATGTTGAGGCCCATCCGGTCCTGGTCGGTCTGGTTTGCGCCGCCGCCATGGATCACCGAGCCGGAATAGACGAGCACGGATCCGGCCGCCATCTCCGCATAGGTGATGTCGGTGGGTTCGGCCTGGCGTTTGGGGTCCCAATCCTGGGAGCCTGGCGCGACCTGGGTGGCGCCGTTTTCCCGGGTGAAGTCGGACACGGCCCAGATCGTGTTGAATTGCGGTTCGAGATCGTCCCGCAGAAACCCGCCCCAGGCGAGCCGATCGCGATGCAGCGGCTGGACACCCTGGCCCGGCATGATGCGGATCAGCTGGGTCAGGTGCAGCTGGATGGTTTCGCACCAGGGCTTAAGGAAGGTCTTGGCCGCCGCCAGGATGGCAGGGTCCATCACCAAGTCCCGGCACGCGGCCGAACGCGCCACCAGCGCCCCGGTGCGGGTGGTTTTCCGGCCGGTGAAATCGTCGCGCCCGGCCTCTGTCGCCAGCACAAAGGGCATGATTTCATCCTGAAGGGCGGCGAGCCGCGCCTTCGGCATCAACCCCTCGACAATGCACGCCCCCTCCCGCGCCACCACCGCCTGGATCTCGCTCGGTTCCGCCGTGGCGGGAAGGTATGTCAGCTTAGGCATGGTGGTGGCTCCTAAGGTTACCAATCGACCTCTTCGGAGATTACAACAGAGATCTGCTTGGCCATGTTACTCGGTTTCGCCAGTTCGACCGCTGATCGCGATGTTTTGGCCATTGGGAAGCGTTTACCGTTTCGGTTCACCACTTCAAAATTGGTGACCCATTCCAGATCAAACAAAAAAGTTGAGGGCACATCGTTCTGGACAATCGGCTCCAAGGTACGAATTCTCAACCCTTCCACGAAAGGTTCTGCGCGTGAGAAGCTGACTTCCAGCTCGACTGCGCCGTCAGGTAGCCCTGAGAAGCTTGGGTTCGTCGACGCATCAATCTGCGCTTTCGCGATCAGATGTGTGCCGGTCTCTTCGACAATGGTCCATCTGGAAATTTCTTCTTTGAAGTCGTTGACGGTGATTGGCCATTTCCCGATTAGCAAGGAATTTTCGGGGGGTGGGCAGGTAGTGGAGGGCAGATCGCCGCTCTTGCTCACTATGTTCGACGTGCTGGTCTTTGATTTGAGGTCGTATTCGTAGGCGTATGTGCAATTTGCGCCTTGTTGAAGAATCCTGGTTTCCGTCTTTCCGGTCACGCGAAGAGCCTTTACCTCAACACTTGCCGGGAGTGCGAAGCCCAAGCTGTTGGCGAACAGGGTTCTGACTTTCTTCGTATCATCATCGACCCTCCCTCGGTTTACCGACCGGGCGTTGCCGGAAGTCACCGCCCCGACTGGTTGTGCATCAATCGGGGCGGTCAAACTCGCCTCGTTGGAACGACCACATCCGCCAAAACAAAAGTCGTCCTCGCCTACGAGGCCGCTTTCGGTCCAGGGCGTCTGGCCACCATCGGTTTTTGCCCGAACTCGTGACGCGACCAGTCGAAACATTTTTTCTGCGGAGACACCGGGCCTGACAATCAGTTCAGCCAGTGCCTGGCTGTAGGGGCTGTTCCCGCCATTTCCGTCAAATGCGACCTGGCCCGGTTCTGTTGCATACCCGATCAGCATACCCTCTGATCGCGCCTCGCGCGCCAACCCACCCGAAGGGCTGCGGACGGTGGCGGGCAACACGCTGTCACGGCACGCGTCCAAGATCACGAAGTTGATTTAGTTACCAGCGCGGTCGAGGTGTCGAAAGAGGTCTCCCAAGCGGGGCGCTTCGCCATAGACGTCGGCGCGAGACGTCAGCCTAGCATCCACCGGAATGAGGAAGTTCAAACCGCTTTCCTGAATACCGTGGCCAGCAAAGAACACAAACCCGACGCTGTCAGGGCCGGCTTCCAACAGTCGATCCCCGTGTGCTTTGAAAGCCCGCTCCATATCGTCTTCAGATGCATCAAGGATCTCGTGAACTTGAAACCCTACGGTCGAAAGCGAGCGAGAAATCAGCTTTGCGTCGTTTTTGGGGTTTTCCAGGGTCCAACCTGGAGTTTCGTAGTTGCTGTTACCAATAACCAGCGCGATCCGCGTTTCTGCATGGATGTCATCCCAACAAAACATGATCGCCGCCAAGCCAATAATCCAACTCCGCCACATCATATGTTTCTTGATCCCTCGTTGGTGCGGTGAATGTCCACAACACTGTCGCTCTTGAACCGGCTGCGTTGCAAGTCGTTTATCCATTGTCTCATCTGTCGCGCGCTCGGTTTGATGGCAGAGCGGGAAAGTCGCCCGGCACAACTCTTCTCTCTCTCTCTCTCTCTCTCTGTCAAAATGCCTCCCGCACTGTTCGAATCTGCGCATTCTGTGGGCAGGTGCGCCCTTGTGTGGACATCCTGGACCCAACAGGTTGCGTGCCTTTAACGAATGAGACACCATATATAGCGATCACAGACGTATTGTTCTGTCCCCGTGATTCTCCTGGAGCTGCCCCATGGCCTTTGATATTGATGCTGCCCGCCCCGGCCTTTTGACCCCGTCCAAGGCTTACAAGCCGTTCCGTTACCCCTGGGCGTTCGAGTTTTGGCAGCGCCAGCAGCAGGTCCACTGGATGCCCGAGGAAGTGCCCCTGGGCGAGGATTGCAAGGACTGGGCGATCAAGCTGAATGACAAGGAGCGCAATCTCCTGACCCAGATCTTCCGCTTCTTCACCCAGTCGGATGTGGAAGTCGGCGCGAATTACATGGAAAACTATATGCCCCTGTTCAAGCCGACAGAGGTTTCCATGATGCTCGCCTCCTTCTCCAATATGGAGACGGTGCATATCGCCGCCTATGCGCTGCTTCTGGAAACCATCGGCATGCCTGACACCGAGTTTGGCGCCTTCATGGAATATGAGGAGATGGTCGCCAAGCATGACTATCTCGGCCAGTTCGGCTGTGACAGCCATGAGGATATTGCGACCTCCATGGCGGTGTTCGGCGGGTTTACCGAAGGGCTCCAGCTGTTTGCCAGCTTTGCCATGCTGATGAATTTCCCGCGCTTCAACAAGATGAAGGGCATGGGCCAGATCGTGACCTGGTCGATCCGCGACGAAAGCCTCCACTGCGAGGGAATGATCAAGCTGTTCCACACCTTTGCCGAGGAAACCGGCGTAATGACGCCCAAGCTCGGCAACCATATCCGCGAATGCTGCGAAACCGTGGTCAGCCTGGAAGACAAGTTCATCGAGCTGGCCTTCGAGGCAGGCGAGATCGAGGGGATGACCCCCGAGGACATCCAGAAATACATCCGCTACATCGCCGATTGGCGCCTCGGGCAGCTCAAGCTGAAGCCGATCTTCGGCATCTCGGACCATCCGCTGCCCTGGCTGTCGGAAATCCTCAACGGGGTTGAGCATGCCAATTTCTTCGAACAGCGCGCGACCGAATACTCCAAGGGCGCCACACGGGGCGAATGGCATGGCGATGATGGCGTCTGGGGCCAGTTCGACAAGGTGATGACCGAGCGGACCGTTGCAGCCGAATAGGCCCCGCCGGGTTTATGGCGCTCGCGGTGGATTTGGCTGCGTCAAATGCCTCCGCGGGGGCGACACGGTGGCGCCGGCGGCGGTCGGCCACGGCTTGCGGCTCCGGGCGCTGCTTGCGGCCGGAGCGCTGGAGTCCTGGTTGTGAAACAGCGTCAGAGGGTGCGCCCTACAGCGCCCGAATGCGTGGTCCAGCGCGCGGGGCCGGCCCCAATGGTGGCGGTCGGGCGCGGGTCTGTTCCATGATCGCTTGCCCGAGACCATCATGCAGGGCGCCGGCTTCGGTGCCGAAGAGGCGGCCACTGGAGGGGCCGCGATAGGGCGGCGGGATCAGCAGGCCGGGCCGTTTCCGCGCGATGTGAAAGGCGAGGCGGCGGGCCCGGGCTTCGGGGGCGTCGATGATCGCCTTCAGCGCGGCGAGCCGGGCCAGCAGCGGAGCCGCCCAGACGGGCCGCCTGTCAAATCCACCACCGCGGCGGAGGGCGCTGAACAGGTCGGGGTTGAAAGGGGTGTCTGCCGGAAAGATGCGCAAGGGGGAGCGGCTGAGGGGCAGATGGGTGGCGCGGCGCGGGCGATGGATCTTGACCCAGGGCCGGCCCGAGGGGGCGAGGTCTGGCTCCAGGGTCAACGCCATGAGCAGCAGGACGCGGCGGATCCAGGATTCGAGGGCGGCAATGCCGGCGCGGAGGCGCCTCGCGGCGGCCCGGCTCAGGCGCTCGGGCCGTAGGTGCAGATCGTCGCGACTGAGCACCCGGGCATAGAGCCCGTCACCCTGGATGGCGAGTTGACTGAAGAAGACCGGGCTGAGCGACATGGGGCGGAGTATACGCCCGATAGGGAGGGGGGCGGATTAGCGATGTTTATCCGGCGGCTTTGTTGGGGGCGGGGGGTCTGGAGGTTTCTGGTTAGGGCGCAGGAGCAGTCGTCAAAACGTCTGCGTCCAGAGTTAAGCGGTCTTGAACTCACATACTATCAAATGCGGTCATGCCTGCAGTCACAGCCGGGCGGGCGGCGATACGGTCGAGCCAGGCCGTCAGCCGCGGCTTCTCGATCAGCGCGGGAAAGCCGAGATCGAGCCCGGCTTTCAACCACGGATAATGCATGATGTCCGCCACCGAATAGTCGCCCGCAAGGAAGGCGCGTCCGTCGTCCAGAATCCGGTCGAGAACGCCGGTCAGTCGAACGGCTTCTTCGAAGAACAGCGCCTGCATCCGGGGAATTTTATCGGCATCAGCGGCGGTGAGCTGGTCATTCAGCCGGCCGAGATTAGGGCCGATATGGGCGGCCTGGAAGAACGCCCCCTGAAGCGCCTCGTAGCGCGCCTGTCCTGACCTCGGAAGAATGAGACCGCCCTCGTCATAATGCTCGCCGAGATAGGTCAGGATCGCCCCGGACTCCCAGACCGCAAGGCCGGATTGATCATCTTCGATCACGGGGATCTTGTTGTTTGGCGCGAGTGAAAGAAACCAGTCTTCATGCTGTTCCTTGTCACGAAGACTGACCGAGTGCGGCGTCCAGTCCAGGCCGAGTTCGGCCAGCGCAATGGCGACTTTGCGGGTATTCGTCGTGGGTCCACCGTAGAGCGTGATCATGCGGGCGCCTCCTTTGCTTCGGGGGATTTGAGCGGGGCGAGCATCCACCGCCGCCAGGACGGTACCGCCATGGGCAGGACGAGGCCCGCCAGAAGCAGGCCGGTTGCGAGGGCGAGGCCCGCGCCGGAGTAGAGTGCCTCGCCGACATTGGCGAACAGGAAGGCGCGCGCGAAGCTGCCCGCCAGAACGGCACAGATATAGGTCAGCAGCCCCATGCCTGAGAGGATCGCCGCGAACTGAAAAATGTGTTTCGGAAAGAACGGGTAGGCGCACACCCCGGCGAGCGCCCAAGCGCTCATCCGCCCCTTCGCCATTTCCCGGACCCATGTCTGAAGTCGTGGCGGCAGGCCGCCCAGGATCGCATCGCGCCCCACAATCGTTGCGAATGCGTATTTCAAGAGCCCGGAGAAAAACATCCCGAGGCCCGCATACATCGTGCCGAAGATCGGGCCGAACAGCACGCCGCCTGCAAGCAGCAGCAATCCTGTTGGTATGAGAAACAGAAATCTGAAGGTCAGTATGCCGATATAGGTAAGCGGTCCCCAGAAGCCGAGCGCCGTAACGAAGGCGCGCAGGGACTCAAGGCTCCATTCAATGTCGAGCTGCGCGCGAATGTGAAAGGACACGAAGACAAGCCCCAGCCAGACCCCCGCAAGCAACAGCCAGCGATATACCGGCACGCCGAACACCTTGCGGACCAGCGCGCCAGACGGCGCAGACGCGGCCGGCTCAGACATTGACCAGGATGACCGGCGCGAACCCGCCGCCGTCCGTGCGGAAATTCGTTGTCTGGCCCTGATAGACTCGCGCGGCCAGCAGGAGCGGGTCGCCAGCATAGGTGAAGACGCGAATGTCGAACTTCAGAACCCGGCCGCCGGCTTTCGTATGCATACCGCGCAATTGAGGCGGAACAAAAGTCTGCGCGACATAACCTCCCTTGAGAATGTGTGCCCAGGTTCGACGCGTGAGCTTGTCGCCGCGATACGCCGCGCGGCCGCCGAAACCTGAGGCTGGCTTGAAGAACAGGCGCTTGCGGTTGGCCCAAACGGCGTGAGCGGCCTCGGCTGTTACCTCAATCGTGTCCGGAATATGGTTCAGCGCTTCAAGGTGGTGGGGTGCAAGTCCCCAGCTTTCGAGTTGATCGCGGTTCGAGAGCCGAACGAGATTGCGCTTGTTGGCATAAAGCGCGTGATGGCGCGGGGCTGGGCTGATCACCGCCTGATCGCGGATCAACGCCGTCCTGAGTGTTTCGGAGCGTGGCTCCGACAACGTGAAATCGGTGAGCCGGTTGTAAACCATATCGACTGGGCGGCCGTTCGCCTTCAACACCGAACCATCAAGCGTGAGGTCCTCGGCGTCTGTTGTCACAGTCTCTATTCCAACCTGCGTGAAAATCCGGCGTGCCAGAAGCATGTCGGGATACAGGTACTGGTCGTCCGGTCCCACATCGACGATAGCCATGGCAGAAGGCCGGCCGGATCGACCGGCACCCCGCCATTCCGACAGCATCATTTCGATGACGCGGTTTTCGAATTTTCCTGGCGTGAACGGCTTGTGGCCGGCAAGGCCGCATGTCTGGACGGCGCGGTCGAGCGCGTCCACGAGAAAGGCTCCGCCCGCATTGGTGTTAATTTCAATCAGACGCGGACCATCCGGCGTGATGTGGAAATCGTATCCCATGAAGGCGCCGCGCGTTCCTGGTTGCGCCCGGCTCGCCTCGCGCTCCAAGCCGTCCAATGCGGCGCACTTATAGTCCGGCAGTTCGGCGGCAGCCTCGATCGCATTGATTTGCTCCAACATGGTGTCGAGATCGCGCTCGGCGAGGAAGACACCTGTTCCGGCAAAGAGGTTCGGCCGATCTGCAAGGAGTTGGCCCAGTCCTGGTGCGTCGGCGTCTGCCACGAGAGCGGCGTCTATTTCAGACCGGTCCAGGGGCAAGCAGAAACAGGACTGATTGAGCGCGGCGACCCGCGCCGTGTCCGGCGCATAGACTGCGCTTGCGCAGGTCACGTTTTTACGGCCTCAGCGATTGGTAGGCAGATGTCAGGGCGCTTGGCGCAGCAATCAAGCATGAGAAATCCCAGCAAATTGCGGATGGTGTCATAGCGTGCGGCATAAACCACCTGCCGCCCGCGCCGCTCGGACGTGACCAGGCTGGCATTCGCGAGCACCGACAATTGCGCCGACGCTGTCGTCGGTCCGATCTTGGCGAATTGGGCAATGTCGCCGGCAGCCATGCCTTCCGGGCCCGCCTGGATCAATCTTCGAATGAGTGACAGCCGCCCTTCATGGGCGATTGCGGCGAGCATCTTTACAGCAAGACTTTGTTCCATAATTCGTGGATACATGAAACAATGATATGATGCAATATCCTGTTTCGTGTCGTCCGCTGTAGGGATTTTGTTGCCGAAGCGACCGCCTCTATCCCCCGCACTTCCCTGACCCGGGGCCGGTGCGTGGGGTGGGCGCTCGGGAGGCGCTTGTCGTGGGGGGTGGGGTTGGGTAGGCGTAGGGGATGGATGATCGATCGGTTTCGGGCGCGGGGGCGCGGACGTTGCGGCTGGGGACGCGCGGCTCGCCGCTGGCGCTGGCGCAGGCCCATTGGGTCGCTGGCGAGATTGCCGCGCGGTCGGGCGGGGCGTTCACGTGCGAGATCCAGACCTTCTCGACCAAGGGCGACCAGCTGACGACTGAGCGGCTGATCAATTCCGGCGGCAAGGGGCTGTTCACGCGGGAGCTTGACGCGGCCATCCTGGAGGGCCGGATCGACCTGGCGGTTCACTCGCTGAAAGACGTACCGACGGCGCTGGAAGACGGCATGGTGATCGCGGCCTATCCGCCTCGGGAGGACCCGCGCGAAGCGTTTATCTGCCGCACGGCCGCCCACCCGAGAGATCTGCCAGCAGGGGCGGTGGTGGGGACGGCCAGCCTGCGCCGGGAAGCGCAGACCCTGGCCTTGCGCCCCGATCTGAGCGTGGTGGCGTTCCGCGGCAGCGTGAACACGCGGCTCGAAAAGCTCGATGCCGGGCAGGCCGATGCGACGTGGCTGGCGATGGCGGGGCTGACGCGGCTGGGCATGCTGACCGATGTGGTGCACCCGATCGCGGTGACCGACATGCTGCCGGCGGCCGGGCAGGGCATTCTGGGCATTGCGGTGCCGGCCGCGCTGGATGCGGCGGCGATGGCGGCGGTTGCGGCGCTGAACGATCCGGCGAGCGCGGCGGCGGCGACGGCGGAGCGGGCGTTGCTGGCGGCGCTGGATGGGTCCTGCCGGACGGCGATTGCGGCGCATCTCTTTGCCGAGGCCGATGGCTATCGCCTGGCGGCTGAAGTGCTCAGTCCCAAGGGCGACCAGTGTTGGCGGCATGCGGACACGATCCCGGCGCCGGCGAGCGAGGCCGACCTGGTGGCGCTGGGCCAGCGGGTTGGCGATGCTATTCGCGCGGCGGCGGGCGGGGATTTGCCGGCCTATGAGGAGGCCTGACGGCCCTGATGAGCGATGGTGACGCGCCTGTGGGTCGGCCGGGCGGATCGGCTGCGGCGCCGCGGGTGCTGGTGACGCGGGCTGAGCCGGGCGCGGGCGAAACGGCGGCAACGCTGCGGGCGCGGGGCTATCGCGCGCTGGTCAGCCCGGCGCTGAGCCTGGAGCCGGTGGTGCCGGCCCCGCCGCTGCCGGAGGACGGGCTGCAGGGGCTGGTGTTCACGAGCGCCAATGGCGTGCGGGCGCTGGTTGGTGCTGATGCGCCGCTGGCCGGGCGGCGGGATCTGATGTGCTGGTGCGTTGGCCCGGCGACGCTGGCGGCTGCTGAAGCGGCGGGCTTTACCCGCGCCGCCAGTGCCGATGGCGATGCGGATGATTTGCTGGCGCTGATTGTTGCGACGGCTGACCGGGGCGGTGGCGGCTTGCTGCATGTGGCGAACACGGCGGCGGCGGGACATCTGGTCCAGCGCCTCAGTGAGGCCGGTTTTGATGCGCGCTTTGCCGGGCTGTACGCGCCGGTCCCGGCACCCGCGCTGACCGCCGATGCTGCTGCGGGCTTTGCCGCGGGGGAGATTGCCGGTGTCCTGTTCCACTCTGCGCGGGGGGCGAGCGGGTTTGCGGCGCTGGCTGGCGGTCTCGATCTCGCTGGTACGACGGCTATCGCGGTCTCGGCCAAGGCGTTCGCGCCCGCTGAAGGGCTGTCCTGGAAAGCCGCCGTGATCGCCGAGCGGCCCAATGAGGACGCCCTGCTGGCGGCACTGGCCACGGCAATCTCGGCTGTTTGAGGCGAGGACGCCTATGTATACATCTGCAAAGCCGCGAATCTGACCATTAAGACACCATGACAGACACACCTGCCAACGGTCCGAAGGACACTGCCGACCTGGCCGAGCCCTATGGCGGCGCCCCCGCCGACAGTGAGCCTATCGACGCCGAGTTCCGGTCTGCGGATCCGGTGCCGCCTGGCGATGGCGGCGGTGGGGCTCGTGGGCCCGGCTGGACGGGCGCGATTGCGCTGGCCGTTCTGGCGGCGATTGGCGGCTCGGTCGGCGGGACGTTGGGGGGCCGGCTGCTGGCAGCGCCGCGCGCGACCGATGCGGTTGGTGCGGGGCCCACGGGGCAAGCGGCCATACTGGCGGAAACCGCAGCGCTGGGCGCCCGGATTGATGCGGCTGACGCGCGCGCGATCGAGAGCGCTGAAACCGTCGCGACCCTGCGCGAGACCCTCGCTACGCTGGAGGCTGACCTCGACAAGGTGGACCGGATCGCCACGTTTGACCGCCGGCTTGCGGCGCTGGAAACCGCCAATGAAGCGGCTGGCGAAGATGCCGGACCGACCGAGCTTGCGCTCAGCGCGCTGACTGGCCGGCTCGACACGGTGGAGACCGAGCTTACCGCGCTGCGCCGCGCCACTGATGCGCTCGCTGCGGCCACCGATGGGCTCGATGCAGACGCCCTGAACGCGCGCCTTGCCGACCTCGATACCCAGCTGGCAATGCAATCGGAAGCGGCCGCCGCCGGCGCCCAGGCCGGCACGGATGCTGCTGCCAATGCGGGGCTGGCGCTTGCCTTGGCCGATATCGCGCGCGCCGCCGCATCGGGCGATCCGTTTCCGGGCGCGCAGGCCGATCTCGCCGCGGCCATGCCCGATGATGCGGCAGTGCTAAGCCTTGCCCCAATCGCTGCCGATGGGGCGGCCACCGTGGATGAGTTGGCGCGGCAATTCAGTGCCCTTTGTGGCGACGCGCTCGCCGCCGACCCGGCCGAACCGGAAGGCGGGCTGGGCGTCGCCCAGCGCCTGTTCGGCGACCAGATCAAGGTCCGCCGCGAAGGCGAAGTCTCCGTTGCTGACCAGCTTGGCGCGGCCGGTGCAGCCCTTGATAGCGGCGACCTGCCGGCGGCGCTGGACGCCATCGACCCGCTGCCAGCAGAGGTGCAGGTGCCGCTGGAACCGTGGCGCGAGGCGGCCGCCGAGCGATTGGCCTTGGAAACCGCCCTCGACAGCCTTCGGCGGACCCTCGCCACCGGGCCGCAACCGACGTTGAGCGAGCAGCCATGATCCGCGTTTCAACTCTCTTGATCATCGCGCTGGCGGTGCTTGTCGTCGGCCTTGGCGCCTATTGGCTCTTCAGCCTTGAAGGCACGGTCGCGATCGCGGTTCCCGGCACGACGGCTGAGCTGTCCATCGGGCTGGCGCTCTTGTTGCTGGTCGCCACTGCGCTCGTGCTGGCGGTGGCCTGGTGGCTGCTGACCAGCTTTGTGTCCCTGCCCTGGGCGATGGGCCGCGCGCGCCGGGGTGCCCGGATCCGCAAGGCCAACAAGGCGCTGACCGAAGGCCTGCTGGCGGCAGAGGCCGGCGATGCGACCGCGGCCCTGAAACTTGCCAGGAAGGCTGGAAAACATGCCGAAGACGACCGGTTGAAACACCTTCTCGAAGCCCGGGCCGCCGAAGCCAGCGAGAATTGGAGCGAAGCCGAGCAGGCCTGGGGCCAACTCATGCGCTTGCCGGGCGGAGAGCTGGCCGGTCTTCGCGGCGCCGCCGCCGCAGCCCTGGAGCGCGGCGATATGAAAGCCGCCGAATCCCGCGCCCGCAGCGCGCTGGCCCTGAAATCTGGCGCGGAATGGCCGTTCAATTCCCTGTTCGACCTCCAGGTCAACCGGCACGAATGGGGCGCCGCACTGCAAACGCTCGCGCTGGGCGAAAAGCGCTCCCTGATCACTGGGGACAGTCTGAAGCGGCGGCGGGCCGTGCTCTTGACGGCGCTGGCAGTCAGCCTCGCCGAGACCGACCGGATGGCGGCCCAGCGCGCCCTGGCCGAAGCGCTGCGCAATGCACCGGGCTTTCCGCCGGCGGCCTGGTTTGGCGCCCGCCACCTGGCCACCGATGGCAAGGCCAAGGCGGCCCAGGGCGTGATTGATCTGGCCTGGAAGACCCGGCCACATCCCGCGCTGGCCCAGCTGAGCCGGAAGCTCTCGCCGGGCGATACACCCGCCACGATCCGCCAGCGCCTGGCCAGCCTCGTGGACGCTAATCCCGGCCACCGGGAAAGCCGGATCCTCCAGGCCGAGATTGCGATGGATGAGAAGAAGTGGGTTGATGCCGCCGGCATCCTCGCCGTGCTGGTCGAGGACAATCCCACCGCCCGGCTGTGCCTGCTGCTGTCGCGCGCGCTTTCTGGCTATGGCGAGACCGAGGAGGCGGAGCGCTGGTCCAAGACCGCCGCTACCGCGGCCCGCGAAGCCGATTGGAGCGACCTTGACCCAAAGGGAACCGCCTTCGATTTCGCGCCCCAGGACTGGAGCCGGATGGTTTATGCGTTCGGCGATGTCGGCGAACTGGTCCATCCGCGTCACGAGACCTTCTCCCGCGAACTCGATGCCAGCCGGCCCCTGGCCTTGCCTGCGCCCGGCCCGGCGGAGAGCGAAGACGGCGCCGCTGGCCGCACCGCGCTGCCGGGAACAGCGCCGCCGCTGGACTATGCGCCCACCAAGAAATAGCTGCGCAGAGCCGGGGCCTCAGCGCGCACAACACCGGCTTGCCGCCACCGGATGCGGGCGGTATACGGCGCAACGGGTTCGCCGCAATAGCTCAGCTGGTAGAGCATCGCATTCGTAATGCGGGGGTCGGGGGTTCAAGTCCCTCTTGCGGCACCATTCCTGTTTGATCGCCCGCTGGGCGGATCGCCGCGCGATCCGCGACGCGATGGATCGCGCTCAGGGCTGTGGTGGGCTAATCGTGACAGCGGCGTTTGCTGCTGATCGTCCACGCCAGAGGCGTTGCTGAAGGGCGCTTATTGCTCTTCGCAAATGGGGACGGAGCCGGCGTGGGACAGGCCGCCTGATTGGAGGCATAGCAGGTCGTGGTCGGCGAAGGCGTCCAGGGTGATGTCGTTGAGGGTCTGGCCGCTGGCCATCCGATAGGTTTGCGTCACTGGATACTTGGCCGCCGGGATCCCGTCCGGCATGCAGACAAACTGGCAGTCGACAGTGCGCGCCGATGCGGCCTGTGGAGCGCTGGCCTGCACGGGCTGAGCGATGTCGGCGCGTGCGGGTGCTGCGGCCGCGCGGTCTGTGTCGATCACCGGGCGGCGAACAGCGGCGGCGCTTGAGGGCGCGCTGCGGATCGTGGACGGTTCAGAAAGCGCGGTGTCTGCGGCCCGCGCGTTGCCATCCAGCGCGACGGTGCGGCCCGGCAGGTCCACCGCGTCGGGGTCGCCATTGCTCAACAGGTCCCGCAGGTAGGCTGTCGCGTGGATCATGCGCGGGCTGGCGGGGTCTTCGTCGGCCATCAGCAGGTCCAGCCCGTTGCCGCCATTGATGGCGCGGGCGCCCATGCTCACAAGGTCAGATGGCATGGGTGTCGATGTGGCGGTCACATCCAGGCCCGACCCACCAATGCGGGCGGTTCGCAGGACGCCCGGCTCCAGCGCCAGGATCGTGGCGCCGCTGGGGGTGAGGACGAGATCGGGCGTCACGCCTGGCCGGGCGGGGATGGTTGGTAGGTCCGCCTGCCACTGTTGAACGCCGCGGGGGCTGATCCGTTGAATGGCCACAGACCCGCCTGTGCTGACGACATAGGCGGAATCATCGCGGCCGACGGCGATCTGGCGAACCAGGTGGCCATCGGGGACGGCCAGGGGCTGGTCGACCTGCACGGTGCCGGAACGGTCGAGCCGGATCAGCCGCTGGTCGCTGCCGCCATCGGGCTGGGCGATCTGGGTGGCGATTGCGAGTTCTCCGGTGGGGGTGTCGGTGAGTGCATAGGCGCCGGCGACGATGCCCGGCAGGGTCTCACTCCACAGCCGGCGACCATCAAGGTCATAGCCAACCAGATCGAGCCCCAGCCCTCGGGCGGATGATGAGGCGATCATGACCATGTCACCCGTGCGTAGCAGGGCTGCATCCTCAGCCGCCGAGCCCGTTTCGCCGCCGCCTTCAAACCGGCCCCAGACGGGCTTGCCATCTCGGTCCACCCGGAACAGGAACAGGCCGTCAGCGGTTTGCCCCAGCACGATCATATCGGCATCGGCGGCTGGAGCCGCATGGGTCAGCAGCCAGGATGTGGGCAAGACCGGTTCGACCACGCGCGTCACCGAACCGGCTCCATCGATCATGGCGATCTGCATGCCCGAGCCGTCGGTGCCAGTATGGTCGCCGCGTTGCAGCACCACGGCGAAACCGGACGTGACCGGTTGTGCCGAGACGATCACCGATGCGGCCGGCAGGGCCGTGGCTGACGTGTCCCATTGGCCAGTGGTCTGGCCGAGCGCTGCGGATTCAAGTCCCGAG
>JBCCBN010000004.1:0-52139 GCA_039034035.1 Pseudomonadota bacterium | reverse complement strand
GCATTGGTATAGACGCAGATTTCACTTGCGATCGCCATGGCCTTTCGCGCGAGCACTTCGGCTTCATCCTCGTAGTCCACCAGCGCCATCGCTGCGGCGAGGGCGAAGTTCCCGCCCGAGCCAATGGCAACAACCGGGTGTTCAGGTTCCAGCACATCGCCCATGCCGGTAATCACCAGCGTGACATTGACGTCGGCGACAATCAGCATCGCTTCCAGCTTCTGGAGATATTTCTCCGTCCGCCAATCCTTGGCCAGTTCAACAGCTGCCCGCTGGAGTTGGCCGGGAAAGCGTTCCAGCTTCTCTTCCAGCCGCTCAAACAGGGTGAACGCGTCTGCAGTGGCGCCGGCAAACCCGGCAAGCACCTGGCCATTGCCGATCCTGCGGACCTTGCGGGCATTGCCCTTCATCACGGTCTGACCCATGGAAACCTGGCCGTCGCCGACCAAGACAATCTTGCCTGGCGTGCGCACCGCCAGGATCGTGGTGCCGTGCCAGGGCGAATTGGAAGAGGAAGATGCGTCGGTGATCACGCCGTTCATTTGGCCAATGGCGCGGGCCGGCGCAAGGGCTCAGGCGCGCTTGCGTTCGCCGACCAGCGCCGCGTTGGGTGACCAGCTCTGCAGGAACTCACGGAAGCGGGCTTCGGGCAGAGGACCAGAATAGAAGAAGCCCTGGGCGAATGTGCAGCCGCGGTCCCGCAGGAAAGCCATCTGTTCGGCCGTTTCGACCCCCTCGGCCACGGTCGCATGGTTCAGGGTGTGCGCCATGGCCAATATCATGTCGACAATCGCGGGTGCGGACGGGTCGGTCGTTAGCTGCGAGACGAAGGAGCGGTCGATCTTGAAGACGTCGAAATTCAGCCGGGTGATGATCGACAGGTTGGCGTGACCCGTCCCGAAATCATCAATCGCGAGCCGAACCCCCATCCGCCGCAGGGGCTTGAGCACGGCTTCCACATGGGACGCATCGCGGACCGCCATGGATTCGGTGATCTCCAGTTCGAGCATACCGGGCGGCAGGCCGCTCTCGGTGATTGCGTCGAGAACGCGGTCGCAGAAGGTCGGATCGTCGAGCTGCGCAGCCGACACGTTAACCGCGACCGGGACCGGCCAGCCAGCCCGCACCCAGCCGGCGGCCGCATTGCAGGCCTGGCGCAGGATCGTGTCGCCAATACCGATGATCAGGCCGGTCTGTTCGGCGACCGGGATGAACTCGGCCGGTGAAACCTGCTTACCATCGGCGCGGGTCCAGCGAGCCAGCGCCTCGCAGCCGGAAATCTCGCCAGTACGGAGGTCGATCTTGGGCTGGAAGGCAGGCCAGAACGTATTTTCGTCCATGGCCCGCCGAACATCGGCTTCCAGCAGGAGACGGTCTTCGGTCACCCGGTCGAGACGCGACTGGTAGAAGGCGAACCCATCCCTGTTTTCATCGCGCAAGCTTCGCAGCGCCGCCTGGGCCCGGCGCAGGAGATTGCCGACCTGGTCACCATCATCGGGCGCGACCACGATCCCACCGGAAAGGCCGAGTGTGACCCGCCGCTGGTCGATGACGAACGGCGCAGCAAATGCCCGGCGCAGATTGCGGGCGACCTGTCCAGCGGCATCGCGGCCGGTGCCAGCCGGCAGGAGCAGTGCGAACTGGTCGCCCTGGAGGTGGGCGAGCAGGCAACCGCGGCGGTCGAGACGGCCAAGATCGTGAAGGGCCGAGAGTTCCCGTTCGATCCGCTCGGTCGTCAGCTGGACCAGCTCGTGGGACCGTTCGAGACCGAGCCACTCGCTGACTTTCTGGAAATGATCCACATCCAGGCACAGCACGCTGAGCGGGGTGTCGTAGTCGGCCTGGACGAGTTGACCATTCACCGCTTCGTAGAACGCGCGCAGGTTCGGCAGCCCGGAATCGGGATTCTGGTAGGCGGCGGCCTGAAGCCGGACCGACCCCCGCTGGATCTCGCGGATCCGGCGCTCGAGCCGCATCCGCAGCTTGGTAAACTCGGTGAAAGTGAAGGGCGGTTCCGGCGCATCGGAGTCCCGCGATTCGGTTCGGCTGAACGCCCCTTCGATGGAGGCAAGGCCGTTGAGCACGAAATTGGTGTAAAGCTGGCCGGTGAAGTATGCTGCGGCGATAGCAAAGCCGACGAATATCAGCAGGATCTGCGGCGGCAGGATGAATTCGAGCGGCTGGAGCTTGTCTGTGACGAGGTAACCCGCCGGTGCGCCTGACACGGAGATGGCGGCCCGCTTCGCACTGCGACGACCGATCAGGGCCGGATTGCCACTGACCAGGCGACCGTCCACGTCGACCAAGACGTAGCGGCCATCGGTGACCCGGTCGAGCGTGGAGGCAAGAGACGCAGACGTCCCGGCCGCAAGGCTTTCGGACACGAGCGCGGCATAGGCATCGGTCTGTTGCTGGGAAATCCGCTCCATGCGCATCGATGGCGCGGTCAGGGTGGAGCCGAGGAACACTGCAGCGAGAAACGCCGCGAGGACCGCACCCACAAGGGGCTGAGTGAAACTCAGGCTGACCCGCTGCATGCGCGGATGAACGGATCTTTTTGTGGACACTATACTTCAGCCACCCGGCGGACTTGGACTATCTGATGTCAATTATGCGAAAACATTTAGAATTGCGTGAAGAAGACGCGGGTTTTCAAGTGCGTGAACTGGCACTATGGGCTTGGCGATGACCAAGCGTGTAGCAGAATTGAACCGCGAAACCCGTGAAACCCGGATCAAGGTCCGCGTTGATCTTGATGGCACAGGCCAGTCAGAGCTTTCGACCGGCATCGGCTTCTTCGATCATATGCTGGAAGCCCTGAGCAAACACGCCGCGATCGATCTCACGGTCCATGCCGACGGCGACCTGCATGTTGATATGCACCACACGGTCGAAGATACCGGTATTGTGATAGGCCAGGCCATCCGGGAAGCGCTGGGCGATTTCAGCGGAATCACCCGGTTCGGTCACGCCTTTGTGCCGATGGACGAAACCCTGAGCCGAGCGGCCATCGACCTTTGCAAGCGGCCGTACCTGGTGTGGCGGGTTGGGTTTTCCCGCGACAAGATCGGGACGATGGATACCGAGCTGTTCAAGGAGTTCTTCCACGCCCTGGCCGGCAATGCGGGCATGTGCCTGCACGTCGAGAACCTGTACGGCGAGAACCAGCACCACATCATCGAAAGCTGCTTCAAGGCGACCGCCCGGGCCCTGCGCGATGCGGTCCGCCCGGACGATCGGCTGGGCGGCGGAGCGGCCAGCACGAAGGGTGTGCTCTAGGCTTCCGGGCCAGACCTGGTGCCCTTCGGCGCTTTACCGGAAAGCCGGGCTTCGCGGATCGCGATGTAGAGCGTCGATCCGACAATGATGGCGGCCCCGATCCAGACGAACATGCCCGGCAGGACCTCGAACAACAGCCAGTCGGCCGCCGCTGCGAGTGGGAGCCGGAGATAGTCCATGGGCGCCAGGAAGGAGGCTTCGCCAATCGCCATGGCTTGCACGTAGCAGTATTGCGCCCCGAGCCCGACCACCGAAAGGATGATAAGCTGAAACCAGGCGAGGGCGGACGGCATCGACCAGAACCAGACTGCCAGGGGCAGAAGCAGGACGGTGGAGAGAAGGTTCGCCCAGACGAGCAATTGCGCTGGCGAATGGGTTGCTGACAGGGATTTGACCAATACGATCGCGCCGGCGAAGGCGAACGCGCTGCCGAGGGCGAGAAGGGTGCCCAGGTCGAAGGTCACCGGCGCGATGTTTCCTGCGGGCACCCAAAACAGGACCTGCTGGGGGACCACCATCACGAGGACACCGAAGAACCCGACCGCGACGGCGATCCATCGGCGCGGCCCCACCAGTTCGCCCAGGATCAGCGCCGCCAGAAGGGTGACAAAGAGCGGCCGGGAGAATGATACGGCGTTGAATTGCGACAGGGGCAGGTCGAAGAAGTCCGAGATGGCCAATAGGCTGAGAATGAAACCCGCGGTACCGAAGAGGCTGCGCAACAGGATCAGGCCGAGGCGCTGGGTGGCAAAAAACGGTCGGCCGCGGCGGAGGATCAGCGGGGTCATGATGGCCAGGCCGAAAAAGGCGCGCGAGAACGCGATCAGCATCGGGTGTACGTCGCTGGACACCAATTTGGCGAGCACGATATAAGCAGTGAAACCGACCCCGGATGCGAGCATCCAGACCGCGCCCGTGAGGTTGCCGGCCAGCGCGCCAGTGCCCGGTCCGGCGACAGATCCCGGCTGCGGCTGTCCCGATGGAGCGTCAGGCATGAAGGCATTCACTTCGGAAGACCTGGCAGTGATCGACCGGTTGTGGCGGAACCTGCCGGACGGTCATGTCTGGACCGGATGGGCCGCTGCGAGCGAGACACCCGAAGAGATCTGGATCATCCGGACGCGCGCCCATTGGCGCCGCTTCCCGCTGCGCAAGCATAGCCGGGGCTTTGCGCTCTACGACGAGCACGGACAGATTGTGGAAGTCGGCAACAGCCTGCCGAGCCTGCTGGCCCGGGTCGAAGCGCTGCCGGGACTGGCGGCGCTGGCAGATCCGGAAGGCGCCGCGTCGGCTCAAGACCCACCCGCCTGAGACGAGGCGCGCATGGCCGCCGCCATTTCTTCGGCCTGTTCAGGTGAAATGCCGAGCGCTTCCAGGATCGGGCCACCATCTCCTTGCTTCCAGCTATGGGGCGGGCCGACGGTTATGCCGCCATCAACGACAAACTCGCCGCCGGTAATGAACCGGGCGGCATCGGAGGCGAGGAAGGCGGCCATTTCGGCAATGTCATGGCCTTGGCCAGCGCTTGCCACGGGCTGTATCTTTCCACCATTCTGGGATACGAGCTCAGCCATCTGGTCGGCTTGCTCACGCGAAAGCCCCAGGGATGCCCCGAAAATCGAGGTTGCGATGAAGCCGGGCAGGATGGCGTTCACGCGGATCCCGTATTGGGCAAGCTCGGCAGCAGCCAGCTTGGAATAGTGCGCCACGCCCTTCTTGCAGACCGAATAGGTGATTGGCGCATAGCCCGCACAAACCGCGCTGATCGAAGATGTGTTGACGACGCTTCCGCCACCGCGCGCCCGGAAGTGCGGAATGGCGAGATGGGTGCCCTGGAACACCGATTTCAGGAGGACGGCGACGGTTGAATCAAACCCGTCGGGGTCAAACTCCTCGACCCCGCCCGGCGTGCCGCCATGGCCGGCATTGTTGAACAGGATGTCGAGACCGCCAAAGGCGTCCACACAAGTTTGCAGTGCCCGAGAGAGGTCTTCGCCCGATGTCACATCGCATTTGACAAACCGGACGGCCGCTTGACCAAACCGTGCCTCAAGCGCAGCGCCCTTTTCCGCCTGCAAATCAGCGGCAACGACCCGGGCGCCTTTTTCGACAAAGGCCTCGACGCTGGCGAGCCCGATGCCGCTCGCCGCGCCTGTGATGACTGCCGTCTTTCCCGCCAGGTCCGCCATCATATCCTCCCTCTGCCATTGGTTTTGGACCCATAGGCAGGCTTCGGGAGGAAACCGTCAAGGCACCTTGGAGAAGGTCAGGGGACGTAAAGCGTGTAGACGACTTCCGCTTCGATATCGACCGTCCCGGCCGACAGGTCGACATTACCGAAATTGTATCGGTAGTTGATGTCGAAGCGCACTGATTGCTCGCTGATACTGCCGGGAATCGCGGCGGTGGCCTGGTTCCCGCGGAAGACGGTGAAACCGGACAGCAAGGTCGAGAGCCGGCGCCCGTTCATGCGTCGCCCCCCCGTCTCGCCGCCGGTATGGGGATATTGGGCTGCCGAGCCGTAAGGCAGGCCGTCATTTCCGGAGAGTTCCACGCGCAGGGTGCCGCGGACCCGTGCCAAATCAGCGTTCGTGGTCGCGCCAACCGGAGTGGCGGTTGCATCGATGTGGAACGCCGTGTTGGAAGCCACGTAGAAGCTCGAATTCAGTTCCATCCGGCGGGTGCGATTGTCGGTGGATGCGCGGATGCCGAAGCTTCCGAAACTGTCATTGGAATCGAGCACCCCATCGCCATTGGTGTCGGTGTCCACGCGCCCACCGCCGGCAATGCTGCGAATCCGAACCGGCGCGCTCTGGTTTTCGAGCACCGGCGAGCCGGGCGGGACCAGCGTTCCGGTGACCACAGCGCTCACATCGCCGGCGATGAGGTCTGCGTCGAGATTGCCTGGCGACGTGTCCATCACGAAATCGCTGACGATGGGCGTACCGGCATCATCGCCGCCCCAGACGATGATGATGCCGAGGGTCTTGAAACGCGGATCATCGACGATCGAGGCTGTGGCGGTGGAGAGGGCGCCTGCGGCGATCGCGGCGCCAGCCACCGCCAGCGCCCGCAGGGGCAGCGCTCCATGTTTAACCGGTCCAGCCATACGAAGGGTCTACCAGCGTCGTCCTTCGCTTTCGCAAAGGCGGGCGTCTAATCCGTGCAACAGCGTTAACCTTTCAGCGTTCCGCTCCAGTGGCCCTTGCCAATGGGGCGCAATCAATGCTGCTTGGCGTCCGTTTGTATCCGGAGGACTGGCATGGCCGGTGTCGTGGTGATTGGCGCCCAATGGGGTGACGAAGGCAAGGGCAAGATTGTCGACTGGCTCAGCCATCGAGCCGATGTGATTGCCCGCTTCCAAGGCGGGCACAATGCCGGCCACACGCTGGTGATCGGGAACAAGACGTTCAAGCTGAACCTGCTGCCGTCCGGCGTGGTGCGGGGCGGAAAGCTATCGGTGGTCGGCAATGGTGTCGTTGTCGATCCGTGGCAGTTCATCGCGGAGATCGATGGCATGGCCGACGCGGGCGTGGTGATCGGTCCCGATGATTTGGTTGTCGCTGAGAATGCGACCTTGATCCTGCCCTGGCACAAGGATCTCGATGCCGCCCGGGAAGGCGCAGCGACCGATGAGGCAAAGATCGGCACGACGAAGCGCGGGATCGGGCCCGCTTATGAGGACAAGGTCGGGCGCCGCGCCATCCGGGTCGCCGATCTTGCCGATGAAGCTGCGCTCGACATGAAGCTGGAGCGCCTGATTGCCCACCACGCGCCCTTGCGCACCGGGCTCGGCCTCCCCGCGCCCGATGCGGCTGCGTTGAAAGCCGACTTGTTGGGGATTGCCGACCGGCTGCTGCCTTATGCCGGGCCGGCCTGGAAACGGCTCAATGAGAGCGCGAAACTCGGACGCCGGATCCTGTTTGAGGGTGCCCAGGGAGTAATGCTCGATGTGGATCACGGCACTTATCCCTTTGTCACATCGTCCAACACGGTGGCTGGCCAGGCGGCTGCCGGGACGGGGCTCGGGCCCCGGTCGGTGTCGTATGTTCTGGGGCTGGCAAAGGCCTACACGACCCGGGTGGGTGCGGGGCCGTTTCCCACCGAACTTGATGACGAGATCGGCCAGCGCCTCGGCGAGCGCGGACATGAATTCGGGACGGTCACCGGCCGTGCGCGGCGCTGTGGCTGGTTCGATGCGGTGATGGTGCGCCAGGCCTGCGATGTGTCGGGCGTGTCGGGATTGGCGCTGACGAAGCTCGATGTGCTGGATGGGCTGGAAGAGATCAAGGTGTGCGTCGCCTACCGGATCGGGGAGACGACGATCGACTATCTGCCGCCGACCGCAGCGGCTCAGGCGGCGATCGAGCCGGTGTATGAGTCCATGCCGGGCTGGGACCAATCGACTCGCGGCGCGCGGAGCTGGAACGATTTGCCGGCTGAAGCGGTGAAATATGTTCGCCGGCTGGAAGAACTGACCGGCAAACCGGCCGCCCTCGTCTCTACCAGCCCCGAACGGGAAGACGTGATCTTGATGCGCGACCCGTTCGAGGGGGGATAGGGGCGCTCGTCCGAACGCCCAGACCGCTTCAGTTCAGGAGTTCGACATGGGAGACCGATGGCGAGAACATTCGGCCCATATAGGACCACTCACCGGGCACCTCGTCCACAGCGACGCGGATGTGCCATTGGTCCCGGGGGCGGGGGATGTCCATGCGGTTTGCATCCGACCGGTAGAGCGGCACATGATCAATGACCGTGCCGACAACGCCTTCGCCCGTCTCATGATAGGCTGACGGCGTGGGGCCGACATAGCGAACGCGGGAACCGATTTCGGGAAGCTCTTGCATGGGTGATTCTCCTCTACGGTGATGCGAGAGTGTTCTCTCTCGCTGGACCTGAGAAAAACTGACCCGCCGGGCGCAGAATGGGCCGGCGTCTGGCTGAACCGGGGCAAGATTGTGGCGGTGTTAAGGCCCTGTTAACCACCGTGAAACGCTGTTCATGTTGGCTCGCTCAGGCGCCCTGCTTCCAGAGGGCGCCATCGCCGAGTGCCTCCACGAACGCAGCATGGGCCTTCCGCTCCTTCGCGGTGATCAGGGGTTTCAGCGGTTTCGGCCGCGGCTTGGCCGCGGTCCGGAGAGCGCCTTGTTCATTGGCAGCTTCGCCTGAGAAGTCGAACGCCCGGGCGCGGCCGCCGAGCAGCTCTAGATAGACATCGGCGAGCAATTGGGAATCGAGCAGCGCGCCATGGAGCGTCCGGCTTTCCAGGGAGACATTGAACCGGCGGCAGAGCGCATCGAGATTGGCGGGGGCGCCGGGAAACCGCTTACGGGCCAGGGCAACGGTATCGACCCAGCGCTCATCCGGGATGATCGGGCGGCCGCACGTTTCCAGTTCCATGTTCAGAAAGCCCCGGTCGAACGACGCATTGTGCGCAACGATGGTCGCGTCTCCGAGGAAGTCGAGGAACGCATCCACGACGCCCGGATCCTCGAAATAGGGTTTGCCCTCGAGCATGTCGTCGGTGATGCCGGTGATCCGGATCGTAGCTTCGGACACCGCGCGTTTTGGATTGATCAGGCAGCGAAAGGTCCGGCCGGTGGGGATGTGATTTTCCAACTCGACCGCGCCCATCTCGATAATGCGGTCTCCGCCATTGGGGTCGAGGCCGGTCGTCTCGGTATCGAATGCAATCTCGCGGATCAGGTCAGTCATGGCCAGCGCCCTCCTCAAGGCGAATCATCAGGGCCATGATGGCGCGGACATGGTCGCGTGCGAAGTCGAAACCGAAGCTCGTATTGATGATGAAGTCGGCCCGGGCGCGTTTCTCCGCATCGGGGGTCTGTTTGGCGATGATCGCATCGAGCTCGGCTTCGGTCATGGTCCCCCTTGCCAGAACGCGCTCGCGTTGGACCGGCGCCGGTGCCGTGACGACGCAAACATGGTCGCAGCGCAGGTCGCCGCCGGTTTCGAACAGGAGCGGGATATCGAGCACAGCAACGGGGGCACCGTCTGCCATCGCCTCCTGGCGAAACTGCATCTGGGTCGCGCCGACCAGAGGGTGCACAATGGATTCCAACCGTTTCATGGCGTCGGCATCCTTGACCACAATCGAGCGGAGCGCAGCCCGGTCGACCCCGCCATCACCGCCAATAGAGCCGGGAAAAGCCTCCCCGAGCGGATCGACAGCAGTGCCGCCGGGGGCATAGATCGCATGGACTGCCGCGTCGGCATCGTAGACCGGGGCGCCCTGTTCGCGAAACATCTCGGCGGTGGCGCTCTTGCCCATGCCGATCGAACCGGTCAGGCCGAGAACGATCATGTCGCCAGCTCCAGCGCTTGCCGGCAGCGGGTCTCGGCCACCGCCTTGTCTGGCGAGACCCCGTGCCAGATCTCAAAGGACAAGGCCGCCTGACCGACCAGCATGGGCAGCCCATCGGCGACCGTCCAACCCCGTGTCGCCGCAGCATCGAGATTAGCCCGCGCGGCCTTGCCATAGCTGACATCATAGAACAGCCGGCCATCTCCGTCGCCGAGGCTCAGGGTTTCACCGGCATGGCCAGCGCCCAACGTGTTGACGACGGCATCGGCGTTCGCGGCGAGGGTCTGGACATCGGCGAGCGGATGAACCGAACCGGCGGGCAGGCCGAGGGTTTCGGCCAGGGCTTCGGCGCGCGATTGGGTACGGTTCGCGATCAAGATCAGAAAGCCTGCTTCGCTCAGCCCCCGTGCCACGGCCTGGGCAACGCCCCCTGCCCCCAGAACCAGGATCGGGCAGGCCTGCAATCTGCCTCCGCCAGCTGCGCGAAAATCATCCAGAAAGGCCTGGTAGTCGGTATTGTCGCCGGCCCAGCCGCCCGACTGCGTACGCGACAATGTGTTGACGGCGCCCAGGTCGCTGGCGAGCGGAGACACGCTTTCGCAGATCGCGGCCACGTCCATCTTGTGTGGCATGGTCACGTTCAATCCGCGGACGCCTTCCCGCTCCAGCGCCTTCAACCCTTCGCGCAACTCGCCCGCCGCAATGCGGAAGGCCTTGTAGTCCGCATCGATATCATGGTCTCGCATCCAGCCGCGATGGATCAGCGGGGAAAGCGACTGTGTGATGGGATCGCCGATAACACCGTAGAGACCGCCCATTCAGGCCTCCAGCACGCCGCGGGTTCGCAGATACTCGAGCAAAGGCAGCAGCGGCAGGCCGAGGATGGAGAAATAGTCTCCTTCGATCTCACTGAACAATTGCACGCCAAGACCCTCCAGCTGGTAGCCGCCCACGGTCGAAAGGATCGTGTCACCCACGCGCTCGAGATAGTGATCGATAAAGGCCGGCGACAGGGGCCGCATGGTGAGGCGGGGGCGCGCGAGGTGGCGCCAGACCGGGGAACCGTTTTCGCAGATCACGAGCGCGGTTTCGAGCCGGTGGGCGCGGCCCGAAAGCGCCTCCAGGTGGCTGCGGGCGTCTTCGCGGGATTTCGGCTTGTCGAAGGCGGTTTCGCCCAGGCCGAGCATCTGGTCTCCGCCGATTACCAGGCCCGGTCGGGCCGTTGAAACGCGCACCGCCTTCAACTCCGCAAGCGCCATGGCCTGATCAGCGACGCTAGCCCCCTCTGCCCGCATGGCTGTGCGGATCGCGTCTTCGTCAATGGCGGCGGGGACGGCTTCGGCCTGCACGCCGGCGCCGGCGAGTAGTGCCTGGCGGCTCTTGCTGGCTGAAGCGAGGATGATGTCGGGCCCGGTCAATGGCCACGCCGCTCGCTGAGCTTGTTGAGAATTGCGGCGGCGGTTTCCTCGACCGAGCGGCGGGACACATCGATGACGTTCCACTTGTTCCGCTGGTAGAGGCGGTTGGCTTCAGTGACTTCCCGGCGCACAGCATCTTCGTCGGCATAGGTGGTGTCGGGGCTTTCGTGGAGCGACAACAGGCGCTGGCGCCGGATCTGGACGAGGCGTTCGGCCGAGATCTTGAGCCCGACAATCATCGGCTTGCGAAATTGCATCAATTGGGGTGGGGGCGGTACATCGGGCACCAGCGGAATATTTCCGGCCCGCACCCCCCGATTCGCGAGGTATACGCAGGTCGGCGTTTTCGAGGTTCGGCTGACGCCGACAAGCACGATATCGGCCTGGTCGAGGCCTTCGACATTCTGGCCGTCATCGTGGCGCAGCGCGAAATCAATCGCCTCGATCCGGTCGAAATAGTCCTGGGTCAGCGCGTGCTGGCCGGCCACCCGCTCGCTCGCCATGAGGCCGAGATGGCGGGACAACATATGCACCGCAGGGTCGAGAACAGGTAGGGTCGGCACGCCCATGGCGCGGCATTCATGCTCGAGCCGGCGGCGCAAGCCTTCGTCTGCCAGGGTGTACCAGACCACACCGGGCAGCGAACGGATTTCGCTGAGCACCCGGGTGAGCTGCTTGTCGGACCGGACTAGATAGTAATTGTGTTCGAGCGGGGACACGTTCTCGAACTGGGCACTCGCGGCTCGCATGACCGCGTTCAGGGTTTCACCGGTGGAGTCCGAGACCAGATGGATATTGAAGAAGACGTTGAATGCCATGGCCGCCGTCGAGAAGGGTTCGGCGTTGGTCTTGCCCGGCTCAGCACCGCTGGGCAAGCCCTTGCACACGGGCTGTGGAATGGTGTGCGCAAGCACGGTTTCCGAAACCGCTCACACCGGTGTCCACAGAGCGGCGTTTCCCACGGTGCGAGTCTGGACCTGTTCCGCTCCGTTCGGGATCAAAAAAGGTTACCGGTGCGTTAGGATTTGAATCTGAAGCAGTTTGCGACGGGGGTTGGTTTCTGGATAAGCCTGTGGAAGAGCCGTGCATAAACGACTCGATGGCTTGTGAACCGGCTGAATCCAACCGATCCCACGCCTTAATCATCATAGGTCCAGATTAACTGGGTTGGGTTTTAGGAGTTTCGCGTGGCAACAGACGAGCACAAACCATTGCTATCGGTTCTGCACGGCAATCGGCGGGATCCGCTTCCAATGTGGATGATGCGGCAGGCTGGTCGACATTTGCCAGAGTATCTTGAGCTGAGGGGGCGAGCCAAGAATTTCATGGATTTCTGCTTTACGCCATCGCTTGCGGCGGAAGCGACCCTGCAACCGGTTCGCCGCTATGACATGGACGGGGCGATCCTCTTTGCCGACATTTTGCTGGTGCTGGATGCCATGGGCCGGTCTGTCCGGTTCGAGCCTGGAATTGGGCCGATTGTCGACGCCATCGATACGGCTGACGATCTGGCGAAAGTCCCAATGGCGACGGTGACCGACCGGTTGTCACCGGTTTATGAGACGGTTTCGCGGGTGAAGGGCGAACTTGGGGCCGACAAGACGCTGATCGGATTTGCCGGGTCACCCTGGACGGTGCTGCTCTATGCCATTGAGGGGCGGGGCAAGACAGATCGGTCGAAAGCGAAGCTGTGGGCCTATGGCAATGAGGCTGAAATGGCGGTCGCGCTCGATCATCTGGTGGAAGCGACCGCGCAGTATCTGCTGAAACAGGCCGAGGCGGGCGCCGATGCGCTGATGTTGTTCGATAGTTGGGCCGAAGGGCTTTCCATTTCGCTGTTCGAGCAATTGATCATCGCGCCGACCCGGTCGCTCGTTGCCCGGCTGCGCGCGCTGGGCGTGACCCAGCCGATCATCGGATTTCCGCGCGGGGCGGGAGCGATGCTGCCGAGCTATATTGCGGCTACCGGTGTGGATGCTTGCGGGTTGGATACGGCCGTTGTGCCGAGCTTTATCCAAGGCGCGCTGCCGGCGGGGTTTCCGGTGCAAGGTCATCTCGACCCGCTGGCCCTGGTCGCGGGGGGTGCGCGACTTGACGCAGAAGTGGACAGTCTGCTCGCCGCCTATGCCGACCGGCCCCATATCTTCAATCTTGGGCATGGCATCTTGCCGGAAACCCCGATCGAGCATGTGGAAGCGGTGGTTCGCCGGGTGAGAAAAGGGTAGGTTTTGATGGGCCGAAAGATTGCGATCGTCCTGTTCAATCTTGGCGGCCCCGACTCCCAGGAAACGGTTCAACCCTTTCTCCAGAACCTGTTTGCCGACCCCGCTATCCTGCGGGTGCCTGCGCCGGTGCGGTTTGTCCTTGCCCGGCTAATCTCACGGCTAAGGGCGCCATCGGTGAAGGAGAATTATGCGATCATGAAGCAGCCGGGCGGCGGCTCGCCCTTGCGGCCTGAAACTGAAGCCCAGGCGCGCGCCCTGGAAGCGGCCTTGTCGAACCTCCGGCCGGGGGACGACTTCAAGGCGTTCATCGCCATGCGCTATTGGCACCCCCTGACCCGGGATGTGGCGAGAGCGGTGGAGGCGTGGGAACCGGATGAAACCGTCCTGTTACCGCTGTATCCTCAGTATTCGTCGACCACGACGGGCTCGTCGCTGGGGGAATGGCGCCAGCGCTATCGCCGGCCGACCCGGACGATTTGCTGCTATCCCTTCAATACCGACTTCATTGCAGCCCATGCCGAACGCATCGTGGCGGCGTGGGAAAAAGCGGGGCAGCCGGAGAATGTCCGTCTCCTGATGTCCGCTCACGGATTGCCGGAGAAGGTCGTGGAAGATGGCGATCCCTATCAGTGGCAAGTCGAGGAAATGGCGGCCCGGCTGGTCACGCACCTGCCCGACAGTTTCGAGACGCGGGTGTGTTACCAATCTCGGGTGGGACCGTTGAAATGGATCGGTCCGGCCACCGAGGATGAGATCGAACTCGCGGCGAAGGCCGGCAAGACGATCATGATTGCGCCCATTGCCTTCGTTTCTGAGCATATCGAAACCCTGGTCGAGCTTGACTATGAGTACCGGGAAGTCGCCGAGGAGTTCGGGGCACAGACCTATATCACCGTACCGGCGCTGGGGACGATTGATCCGTTCATAAAGGCGCTGGCCGATGAGGTCGCTGCGAGCCTGGACGGTGATGCGCTGTTGAGGTCTTGCCAGGGTGGCCGGCTGTGTCCGAAGGCGTTTTCCGATTGCCCGTTCGGTGAGGCAGCCGCGCAATGACGTATCTCGTGGTGAAATCGGCGCACATCGTGTTCGTGATTGCCTGGATGGCGGCGCTCCTGATCTATCCGCGTTACAAGATACACCAGCTCAACGGGGAAGCGGGCGGCGAATTGGCCTTGGCCATGTCCGATGCGTCGGCCCGGTTGCGGCGCATCATCATGACCCCGGCGCTGCTCCTGGTCTGGGGGCTCGGTCTGACAATGATCGCGCTGAACCCTGCGCTATTGCAGCAAGGGTGGATGCATCTGAAAATCGCGCTGCTGGTCGGGTTGACCGGGGTACACGGATGGTTCGTTGCAACCGGGAAAAAGATTGATCGCGGCGAACCTGCGGTCTCGGCGAAGACCTTGCGGCTGATCAATGAAGTGCCATTTCTCGTAATGATCGCGGTTGTTGTCTTGGCGATTACGAAGCCGTTTTAAGTGGAATTCATGCCCGTTATGAAAAGTTCGCTTGACGGTTCATGGTTTTATTGACCATACGCCTTTCATAGCTTCCGCTTCTTGCGGCGAGGCCTCTCCTGCCGCACTCGCCCTATTTCCCGATCGACATGCCAGATACATCCATTGAAACCGTCACCCGAGTGACGCTGCACGAACTCAAGGCGAAAAGCCCAACAGAGCTGCTCGCTTATGCGGAACAGCTCGATATCGAGAACGCGTCTTCGCTGCGAATTCAGGACATGCTGTTCGCCATTCTCAAGGAATTGGCAGACCAGGATGTGGAGATCATCGGCGAGGGCGTGCTCGAAGTGCTGGCCGATGGGTTCGGCTTCCTGCGCTCGCCCGAGGCGAACTATCTTCCCGGTCCGGACGATATCTATGTGAGCCCGAACGTGCTCAAGAAATCGGGTTTGAGAACCGGCGATACGGTTGAGGGTCCAATCAAGGAACCTCGTGAAAGCGAGCGGTACTTTGCGCTTACCGATGTGACGCAAATCAATTTCGAAGAGCCCGAGCGGGCGCGGCAGAAGGTGCATTTCGACAACCTCACCCCGCTTTATCCTGAAGAGCGGCTGGTCATGGAAAGCCAGGACCCGACGAAAAAGGACCGATCTGGGCGGGTCATCGATATCGTGTCGCCAATTGGCAAGGGCCAGCGCGCCTTGATCGTGGCGCCGCCGCGGACCGGTAAGACCGTTCTGCTGCAGAACATCGCCTCGTCGATCGAAGAGAACCATCCCGAATGCTATCTGATCGTGCTGTTGATCGATGAGCGCCCGGAAGAAGTCACCGACATGAAACGGACGGTGAAGGGCGAAGTCATCTCCTCGACCTTTGATGAGCCCGCGACCCGTCACGTTCAGGTCGCTGAAATGATCATCGAGAAGGCGAAGCGATTGTCCGAACACGGACGGGATGTCGTGATCCTGTTGGATTCGATCACCCGGCTCGGGCGCGCGTATAACACAGTTGTTCCCTCATCGGGCAAAGTGCTGACGGGCGGAGTGGATGCAAACGCGCTGCAGCGGCCGAAACGGTTTTTCGGAGCCGCGCGGAACCTTGAAGAAGGCGGTTCACTGACGATCATTTCGACCGCGTTGATCGATACCGGCTCGCGGATGGATGAAGTGATCTTCGAAGAGTTCAAGGGCACGGGCAATTGCGAGGTCGTGCTTGACCGGAAAGTCGCTGACAAGCGTACCTTCCCGGCCATCGATATCATGAAGTCCGGCACCCGGAAGGAAGAGCTGATCACGCCGCGTGAGCAGCTCCAGAAAATCTACGTCCTTCGGCGTATCCTCAATCCCATGGGCACGTCGGACGCGATCGATTTCCTGCTCGACAAATTGCGGCAGACCAAGACAAATGACGAATTCTTCGAAGCGATGAAGAACTAGGTCGCTACAAACAGCGCCGTGTCCGGTCGATTGGCCGGGATGTTTCCTTGAATCCTATTCGGCCAGCACCGGCGGCCGGCGTGGCGGGGCCGCGTCGGTTTGGGGTCTGTTTTTTTAGGAGGCTGGGCTGGGTCAGGTGTGGGGGAGTGGGAGCAAGGTTTGGCGCTGGCGTGAGATGGGCTTGGGTGCGGGTGCACCGAGACCCGAGCTTGCGGAACGCGTGGGTGCCGGATGTGCGGCGTCATCGCAAGTGTCCGACGATGCGTATCCACCGAGCATAGCGCAATCGATGAGCGCATAGGCGCCCATATCCAACACATGTGCCGGTCGCCGTTCGTCGGCGCCACAGGCGCCGGTGGCGGCGTAGAGCTTGTCTTTCCAGCCGGCATCCGCGTCTGGGAAGTGGGCGCGGACATTGTGGAATGTGCCCCAGGGGCTGACGTAGAGGAAGATGCCGGTGCTGCCTCGTGCGAATTGCTCGGCCGCCCACCGGTTGTGGGCGATCACGCTCAGAACGAGGATCGGCCAGAACAGGATCCAGACATGGTCCTTGTACCGAAGGAAGAGAGGGTCTTTGTGCATCGCCCGGCGAATATGGCCCGAGGCGGTGTGGGTCGGATTGGGGTGGGCGCTGCGAGGTGGAAACGCTCGGTGGTGCGGGGGTTTTGAAGCGATAGCGGGTGGGGAAAATTGCGGGTTTGTCCGGCGCTGCGTTGCGTGTCGCGACGGCCAATGGGCGGCTACATGTCTGACCGGTTGCCCGTGAGGCGGCGACAGACATCATCGAGTTGGTCAAGTTCCCGGTATTTGATCCTCAACTCTCCACCGCGGAGGCCGTGGCGAATATCGACCTCCAGCCCGAGATTTCGGGCGATGTCAGCCTCCAGCGCCTGGGTGTCTACATCCTTGGCGTTGGCGAGCTTGGCAACACCCTTCTTGATGTCGGCGCCTTCACGGGCCGCTTTGGCTTTCGCCTCGACATCGCGGACGCTCAACCGGCGCTCCACCGCGAGCGTTGCCAGCCCTTCTGGGTCGGGCGCGGTGAGCACGGCGCGCGCGTGGCCTGCCGATAATTGGCCTTGTTTCACGTAGTCGCGCACGGTGTTCGGCAGATTCAGCAGGCGAAGCGTATTGGCGATATGGGCGCGGCTTTTGCCGATACTCTCTGCCAGGCCTTCCTGTGTGCGGCCGAACCGCTTCATCAGCGCGTCATAGGCCTCGGCTTCTTCCATCGGGTTGAGGTCGGAGCGCTGAACGTTTTCGATGATCCCGACTTCAAGCAATTCCAGCTCATCCATGTTCCGGACGGTGGCGGGAATGTGGGTCAGCGGCACGGATTTGGCCGCGCGCCAGCGGCGTTCGCCGGCGACGATCTGGTATTTGGATGGGTCTTTCGGATCGGGGCGTACCAGGATCGGTTGGATAACGCCCTTGGCGCGGATCGATTCGACCAATTCTTCCATGGAGTCAGGGTCGAAGGTCTGCCTCGGTTGGGCGGGATTGGGCCGAATGTCGGCGATCGCCAGTTCTGTGGGACCGCCGGGGACGCCTGGCTCTGCGGGCGCGGGCGCAACGGCTTCGACCTCGCCGATCAGGGAAGAGAGGCCCCGCCCGAGCCGTGCGGGTTTTCGTCGATCGTCGGGAATGGTCATCAGGCCGCGAGCCTCGATTTCTCACGTTGCAGGACTTCGGAGGCCAGCTTGATATAGGCCTCGCTGCCGGGGCACCGGTAATCATAAAGAAGAGCGGGCTTGCCGAATGAGGGCGCTTCGGAGAGGCGCACATTTCGGGGGATCACCGTGTCGTACACCTTGTTTCCGAAGAAGGTGCGCACCTGGTCGGCCACCTCGTCGGAGAGATTGTTCCGGCGGTCATACATGGTGAGCACGACGCCCTGAATGTCGAGGTCCGGATTGAGGCCGTTCCGCACCACTTCGATTGTGCGGAGAAGCTGGCTCAGCCCTTCCAAGGCAAGGAATTCGCATTGCAGCGGGACGAAGACCGCATCGGCGGCCGTCATCGCATTGATGGTGAGTGATGAAAGCGATGGCGGGCAATCAATGAAGACGAAATCATAGGTCGGTTCACCGGCGCGATACTTCCGTTCCAAATAGGAACGGATACCATCGCGTAGCCTGTATGACCGGCGTTGGTCGCTAGCGAGTTCTGTTTCGACACCGGAAAGGTTTTCGTCCCCAGTGACGATATCCAGCTGTGGGACGGCGGTGGGCATGATCGCGTCTTCCAGGGGGACTTGGTCGACGACGATGTCGTAGCTTGTGAGGGCGCGGTCCTGCCGGTTGATCCCGAGCCCGGTGGACGCGTTACCTTGGGCGTCGAAATCGATGATCAGCACACGGTTCCCGACGGCGGCCATGGCAGTGCCGAGATTGATGGACGTCGTGGTCTTCCCGACGCCGCCCTTCTGGTTGGTAACGGCGAAGATACGAGTGGACTCAACCATGCCGGCGGACCTCCGATAGTCGCATGATTACAGCCGCCTCATCGGTTCGGCTGGGTATTGTTTCATGGCGAAACGCCCATTGGCGACTCGCTGCATCGAGTTCCTCTTGCCATGATTTTCCCTTATGGAAGAGTCCAATTGCATCATTTTGGAGCCAGGGCGCCGCATAATCCAGAAGTTTGGGGAGCGGGGCGAAGGCGCGAGCCGTGACATGGGTTGCCGGGAACGGGGTGAGCGCTTCGACGCGCGACCTAAGGACGGTGGCGGGGAGATCGAGCGCTTCAACGGCGTTCATCAGGAAGGCGCACTTCTTGCCGACGCTTTCGACCAGGGTGACCTGGGATTGGGATGGCTGCGCGGCAGCCAGGACGAGCCCTGGAAAACCGCCGCCAGAGCCGAGGTCCAGGATGGTGGCGGGGCCGCCGATAAGGGGTAGCAATTGAAGGCTGTCATCGATGTGACGGGACCAGATGCGGTCGAACTCCCGCGGTCCGATGATATTCATCCGCGTTCGCCAGCTATCGACATGGTCGACCAGCGCGTCGAGCCGGGCCAATGTTTCACGTGAAACATCGCCTCGGGCCGCGACGATGGCGCGGCCTTCGCGGTCGGGCGTCGTGGTCATCGGTCCGTGCCCGGGCTGGATCGGTGTTTTCGGACGTGTCCGAGCAGGGCCGTCAGGGCGCCGGGGGTCATGCCCTCAATCCGGGACGCCTGGCCAAGTGTGATGGGTCGCACATGGTTCAGCTTATACCGGGCTTCGTTCGACAGTCCGCCCACCTGGGCATAGTCGATATCGGCCGGCAGCCGGAGGGCTTCGTCTCGGCGCATGGCTTCGACATCGGCCGATTGCCGCTCCAGATAGCCGGCATACTGCGCCTCGATTTCCATCTGGGCGGCGATGGTCGGTTTGATCTGGGCGAGTTCAGGCCAGGCTTCGGTGAGGTGGCTGAATTGAATATCGGGATAGGCCAGATAATCGAACGCGGTTCGGACCCGGCCATCTTGATTGACGGACCAGCCGAGTTTGGCTGCCGCTGAGGGTGCGAGTTTCAACTCCTCAAGCTTGGCGCGGGCGGTGTCCAAGGCGCGATGTTTCACGTGAAACATTGCCAGGCGGTCGGCCGTCACGAGCCCCCAGGTTTCGCCCTTGCGAGTCAGACGCTGGTCGGCATTATCGGAGCGGAGGGAAAGGCGATACTCCGCACGCGATGTGAACATGCGATAGGGCTCGGTCACGCCGCGGGTGACCAGGTCATCGATCAGGACACCGATATAGGCGTCTGCCCGATCAAGGGCGACGCCCGGTTTGTCACTGGCGGCCCGCGCGGCATTCAGACCGGCCATCAGGCCCTGGGCCGCAGCTTCTTCATAGCCTGTCGTGCCGTTGATCTGGCCGGCAAGATAGAGCCCTGGGACCGATTTCAGTTCCAGGGTCGGTGAGAGGGCGCGGGGGTCCACATAGTCATATTCGATCGCGTACCCGTATTGGAGTACTTTCGCGGTCTCGAGGGCTGGAATGGTTTTTAGGAACGCGTCCTGGACGTCGGCTGGGAGGGACGTGGAGATGCCGTTCGGATAGACAGTGTCGTCGTCGAGGCCTTCGGGTTCGAGGAAGATCTGGTGGCGGTCCCGATCTGGAAAGCGGTGAACCTTGTCTTCGATAGAGGGGCAATATCTCGGACCGCGCCCGGCGATAGCGCCAGAATAGACCGCAGAGCTGGCGAGGTTGTCGGCGATGATGGCGTGGGTTTGTGGTGTGGTGAAGGTGATGCCACATGAAATCTGCGGCACAGTGATCGCGGAGTTGGTGTAGGAAAAAGGGGCGGGTTCGGCGTCGGCAGGCTGCTGTTCGCAGGCACTCCAGTCGATGGTGCGCCCATCCAGCCGGGCGGGGGTTCCGGTCTTCAGCCGGCCCATGGGCAGGTCCAGTGCGTAGAGCCGTTTGGAGAGGCCGATGGCGGGTTTTTCGCCCGCACGTCCGGCGGGGGTGCGCTCGGTGCCCCGATGGATAATGCCGTTGAGGAATGTGCCCGTGGTGATGACGACTGCGCGTGCGCCATAGGTCTCGCCAGAGCCGCCGATGACGCCGGCAATCGCTCCATTCTCGATCACCACATCTTCGATACCATCTTCGATAACGGTCAGACCACCATGGTCCGCGATGGCGGCTTGCATGGCCTGGCGGTACAGGGATCGATCAATCTGTGCGCGGGGGCCCCATACGGCCGGGCCCTTGGACCGGTTGAGCATGCGGAACTGGATGCCGGATTGGTCTGCAATGACGGCCATCAGGCCACCCAGGGCATCAATCTCTCGGACGAGATGGCCCTTTCCGAGGCCACCAATCGCGGGGTTGCAGGACATTTCGCCAATTGTCGCGCGCTTGTGGGTGATGAGCGCCGTCTCTGCGCCCGCACGCGCGGCGGCCGAAGCCGCTTCGCATCCGGCATGTCCACCGCCGACGACGATCACATCAAATTTCTGCATCATGGGGCGTCCCGGATTGCGCGAAGGTCTGGGCGTATATAGGCGCGGACTAGGGCAGCGTCACTTGCCGATGCAGAACTCTGAGAAGACAGCGCCGAGCACGTCTTCCACGTCGATCTGACCCATCAGGCCCGAGAGTTCTTGTACGGCCCGGCGGATGTCTTCGGCCGCGAATTCGGGTCCTTGGCCTGCATTGAGGGCAGCGACCGCGGCTGAAAAATGCGTGCGCGCCGCCGCGAGCCCGGACCGGTGGCGGGCGCGGGTGACGAGTGCGGCGGGGGCGGCGCTGGTCCGGGTCTCGATTTGGGTCTCGATCGCGTTGATCAGTCGATCCAATCCATCCCCGGTTTTGGCCGAGATCGGGAGTGTTTCACGTGAAACATCGCGGTCGGACCAATCATCTCGGTCCGATTTGTTGAGGACGGTGATGTCTGGCTGGAGAGATGCCGGATCCGACTGGGAGCTGGTATGGCTAGTGCCGTCGAGGACCAGGACGGTCATCTCGGCGTCCTTCGCTGTACTGAGGGCACGCTTCATGCCCTCCATCTCGATGGGATCGTCGGTGTCGCGGAGCCCGGCCGTGTCCATGACCCGAACAAGATGGCCGGCGAGTTGGAGACGAACCTCGATCACGTCCCGCGTCGTTCCCGGAACATCGGTAACGATGGCGACATCGCGGCCCGCGAGCCGGTTCAGGAGGCTGGACTTTCCGGCGTTTGGCGCGCCAATCAGGGCGATCCGAAAGCCGTCGCGAATGGATTCACCGACGGCCTCAGGAGCCAACGCGGCGGTGAGTTCGGATTCCAAACGCTCCAAGCGTTCCGAAACAGGACCATCGGTTTGCGTCGGCGCGTCTCCCTCGTCAGGGAAGTCTATGGCGACTTCGACAAGCGCGAGAATCTCGAGCAGGGTCTTGCGCCAGTCCAGGTAAGTGCCTTTCAGGGACCCACCCAATTGGGCGAGCGCTTGGTCCCGCTGGCCCGGCGTTTCGGCGTCGATCAGATCGGCTACGGCTTCGGCGGCGGTGAGGTCGAGCTTCCCGGCCTCGAAAGCGCGACGGGTGAATTCCCCTCGGTCGGCCAGTCGGACGCCATCGATGCCGGTGATTGTATCGAGGACAGAGCTGACAATCGCGGGGCCGCCATGGAGGGATACTTCGAGCATGTCCTCGCCGGTATAAGACCGGGGCGCTGGGAAAAATGTGGCAAGGCCCTGGTCGAGTGTGGTTCCGCCGGGATCGGTGATGGCGGCGAGGGTGGCGATGCGAGGCCGCGGCAAGCCAGCAGGAAAGAGGCTGGCGGCGATGGCTTGGACAGCGGGTCCCGATATCCGGACCAAGGCGATGGCGGAGGGCAGGGTACCGGACGCCAAGGCGCAAATCGTGTCGGACGCCGTTTCGGTCATTTCAATCCTGTCCCTTCGGTGGATCTGCGAGGGCCATTATCCTCGGTGCGGAAGCGGCGTTGTCATCTGGACGGTGAGCTGTTTGAGCGCGGTGTCGGCGATGGGGCCGTGTTGCTTGGCCTGGTATTCGAGATCAAAAATCCGCTCGAGAATCCGGGAGAGGAGCGGGCTCGGCCATGATTTTGCGCGGCGACTGAGGGCGGGCCACTGGGACCGGAAAACCGGGGGGCGGAGCTTCATGCCGGCTTCGGGTCCCGCGGCCGGACCCAGAGACGCAACGGCGAGCAAGCGTTGGGTTTCCCGCTGCAAGGCCCGGATGAGCGTGATCGCCGATGTGCCCGACACAGTGAGCCGGTCGAGCGCGTCGAGCGCGCCGGGAAGGTCGCGATCAAACACGGCGCTGACATAAGCATCGGCACTGGCGTCCAGGCCGGGGACGCACACCTTTCGGACATCGGCGACGGTAAGGGGCCGGTCCAGGCCGAGGGCGTACAGGGCGAGCTTTTCGAGTTCGGCATGGACCATGCGCCGGTGGCCGGGTAGGTGGGTGGCGAGGGCAGATACCGCGTCCTCGGCGATGGTCACGTGGAACTGGTTGAGCGTGTCCCGAATGAGATCGGACACGTCGCCCAATTCGTCGGCGAAGAGCTGGAGGGATGCGGCGGTCTTTGCCGCTTCGAAGGCGGCCCGCAGCTTCGATTTCTTCTGGAGCGCGCCGGCGGTGACGACCAGTTTCGCTTCGAACCGGTCGGGTGACCCATCGGCCAGTTCGACGATGTCCCTGAGGTGGCCGGCGATCTTGTCGCCACTCGTCCGTACGCGGATGAGACGCTTGCCACCCAGAAGGGACCGGGCTTCAAGCTCGTCATAAAGGAGGGCGGGATCCTTGCGGATCTCGTCATCAACCAGGGACACGATTTCGGCGTCATCATCCTGACCGACCCAGGCCGCGGTGAGCGCCTTGGCCGCGTCATTGGCAACGCCCTCATCGTCGCAATAGGCCAGTGCAGCCCAGATGGTTCGCTTGGGTTTGGCGGCGAATGCCGTTGACTTGTCGCCCACCAGCTTCATGCGGGCTCGGCGAGCTGCAGCCGCAAATCCTCGACTATGCGCCGGGCCAGTTCTTCGGCGGCCTGGCGCGAGGCGTTCGTCTGGGCCGAGATGTCGCCGAAGACCGCGTTGGGAACGAAATAGTAGATTTCGGATTCGGCGCGCCCGATCACCGGTTCGCCGTCATGGATCAGCGAGTAGCGAGCCTGGAGCCGGATGCTGGACCGGGCGGCCGCGCCATCGGCGCGGAAGGCCAGACGGTTGATGCGCTCCTGGAGGTCCACGTCGATACTGGTCTGGCCCTCGGTTCCGGGCAGGCCGATGCGGGTTTCCTGGAGCAGGGCCTTTCTGAGCACGTGACCGGTGCGCCCCGATATGGTCGGCACAGCGACCGGGCCTGCCTCGCCAGCCACGTCGCCCCGGTAGACCGGTTCAAAGCCGCACCCGGCGACCAAGGTCACGGCCAGGGCCATGAAGGCGGGAGCAAGGACGCGCGTCATGTCTCTCATACCGCCACGATATTCACGATGCGGCCAGGCACGACAATCACTTTCTTCACGGTCTTGCCATCTAGGAACGGCGCAATCTCGGGGTCGGCCAAAGCGGCGGCTTCGATGTCCTTGGGGGCGGTGTCCTTGGCTGCGCGCAATTCCGACCGGCGTTTGCCATTGACCTGGATCGGCAGGGTCACGGTGTCGTCGACGAGCAGGGCGTCGTCGATTTCGGGCCAGGGCGCGGCGGCCACGAGGCTCTCGCCGCCGATCCGGGCCCAGCAGCTTTCTGCGAGATGCGGCATGAAGAGGACCAGACAGCGGGCGAGCTGGCTGCAGGCTTCGACCCGATCTTCGATGGCGGCGGTGGCTTCGGCCTTCTTGATGGCGCCGATCCACTCGTAAAGCGTGGCCACGGCGGAATTGAAGCGGAACGTCTCCACGGCCTTGTCTATGGCGACCACGGATTTGTGGCTCAATCGGCGGAGATCGGATGCGCCGGTTGCCGGATTGGTGGCGGCCGCTTCGGGCATCGCGTCAAAGACGGACCAGGCGCGTTGGGCAAACCGGGCCGCGCCTTCGACGCCCGATTGGGTCCACTCCACGTCGCGGTCGGGGGGACTGTCGGACAGGGTGAAGAAACGAGCGACATCGGCGCCGTAGGTGCCGATCATCGCGTCGGGATCGATGGTGTTCCGCTTCGATTTCGACATCTTTTCGACGGCGCCGATGGACACCGGGTCGCCGGTGCCCCGCTCGATAACGATATCGCCCTGGCGTTCGATGTCGTCGGGGGATACCCAGCGGCCGTCACCGGTCTGGTAGGTTTCGTGGGTCACCATGCCCTGGGTGAAAAGTCCGGTGATCGGTTCGCCGGACGCGACATCGAGTTCGCCGACATCGCGCATGGCCCGGGCGAAGAAGCGGGCATAGAGCAGGTGGAGGATCGCGTGCTCGACCCCGCCAATATACTGGTCAACGGGCATCCATTGGGCCCGCTCTTCGAGATCGTCTGCGGAGGCGAAGCGGGCATAGTACCAGGAGCTGTCGACGAACGTGTCGAGCGTATCGGTCTCCCGGCGCGCGTCGGCCGAACAGATCGGACATTTGACCGAAGACCAGGTGGGGTGATGGGCAAGCGGGTTGCCCGGTTGGTCGAAACTGACGTCTTCGGGCAAACGCACGGGAAGGTCGGACTCTGGCACGGGAACGACACCGCACGTGTCGCAGTGGATGACCGGGATCGGGCAGCCCCAATAGCGCTGGCGGGAAATGCCCCAGTCCCGGAGGCGGAAATTCACCGTCCGCGCGCCCGCTTCGAGCGCTTCAATCCTGTCGGATGCCCCCGCTTTCGCCGATTCGATGGCGAGACCATTGAGGAAATCCGAGCGGATGATCGTGCCGGGGCCCGTATAAGCGTCGTCCGCCACGTCGAATTTTTCCGGATCCGCGTCCGGGGGGCAGACGACAGGGGTCACGGGCAGGTCGTACTTGCGTGCGAAATCGAGGTCGCGCTGGTCATGGGCGGGGCAGGCGAAAATAGCGCCGGTGCCGTAGCCCATCAGCACAAAGTTCGCGACCCAGACAGGCAAGGTGCGATCCTCGAATGGGTGCTTCACTGAAAGCCCTGTGTCGAAGCCGACTTTCTCGGCTTTTTCGATGGCTTCTTCAGATGTGCCCACCCGGGCGCACGCTTTCTGGAACGCTTTCAGGTCCGGGTTCCTGGCCGCGAGCTGGTGTGTCAGGGGATGGTCTGGCGAGAGGGCGATGAAGCTGGCACCGAACAGGGTGTCGGGGCGGGTGGTGAATACCTCGATACCGTCCTT
Source organism: Pseudomonadota bacterium (assembly GCA_039034035.1). GTDB lineage: Bacteria > Pseudomonadota > Alphaproteobacteria > Caulobacterales > Hyphomonadaceae > UBA5336. The sequence continues at coordinate 26,271 of JBCCBN010000004.1, read as the reverse complement.
GAAGTCGCGCGGCGCACGCCCGGTCCAGGCGAACCGCATTTGCAGGCCTTCGGACCGGCCGATCCAGTTGGCCTGCATGGTGCGCACCTTTTCCGGCCATTGGTCGAGCGTATCGAGGCTGGCGAGCAGGTCTTCGGCATAGTCGGTGATCTTGCAGAACCACTGGGTCAGCTCGCGCTGTTCGACGAGCGCGCCCGAGCGCCAGCCCCGGCCATCGATCACTTGCTCATTGGCGAGGACCGTGTGGTCTACCGGGTCCCAGTTCACTTTGGACGCCTTGCGGTAGACGAGGCCCTTTTCGAGGAATTTCAGGAACAGGCGCTGCTGCTCGCCATAATATTCGGGGTCGCAGGTGGCGAATTCGCGGCTCCAATCGAGGGACAGGCCGAGTTTCGCGAATTGCGCTTTCATTGCCGCGATGTTGGAATAGGTCCACTCGCGCGGATCGACCTTGCGTTCGATGGCGGCGTTCTCGGCGGGCATGCCAAACGCGTCCCAGCCCATGGGATGGAGGACATTGTAACCCTTGGCGCGTTTGTGCCGTGCGATCACGTCGCCGATCGCATAGTTCCGGACATGGCCCATATGGAGCCGCCCCGACGGATAGGGGAACATCTCCAACACGTAGGCCTTGGGAGCGTCGCCAGCCTCCTCGGGAGACTTCGTCCGGTAAAGATCGGCCGCTTCCCAGGCCGCACGCCATTTGGGTTCCGCCGTTTGCGGATCGTATCTGTTCGCCATGGTGGCCTCCGTGACCGGTGGCCTTAGCGAATATTTGCGTTTTTCAGAAGACGGGCGCGCTCAAGAATCTTGTTTTCGATCTGGACCGGCGTGGCCGGATCGACCGGTGCATCCACCCAGCTCTCGTCTTCGGCCCGTTCCTGGCGGAACACGGCCACTTTCACACCGTCGGCCCGGAGCCGGGTGTCGAGGATGTAGACCGTGGCCTTGATCCGCTCGGTCGGCACGGTGTCGAACGTGTACCAGTCATAGATGATGACGCCGCCGATGGGGTCGGGCTGTTCGAGCAGGGGCAGGTCTTCCAGCGTATCGAGGCTGGCCCGCCAGAGGTATGGGTTGACCCCGCCCTGCAGGGCCCGGGTGACCGACCGTGTCTCGGCCTGGTCGGCAATTGCGGTGGGAGCGACTGCGCAGGCGGCAGCGATCATGGATAGGCTGAGGAGACGCTTGAACATGGAACCTCTGACATCGGCGAGTGTCTTGACAGCGGAGCTATAACAAGGGCTCCCAAGGGCTGCCAGTCTCGATATGCGTTTGTGGAGAAGACCGATGGTTCAAATTCGCGATCGCGTGTCGGCTCTGTCCCGCACGGCATGGATTGTCGGGTCGGTGATCGGGGCTTCGGGCGCAGCGCTTCCCGCTGCGGCACAGGCCGTTGGCGACCGGTTTCAGGCCGAACCGATCGCATCGCTTTCGGTGGTGCTTGCGCCGGGGATCGATGGACGGAGCGATGACGGGCTTGGCGGGGCGCGTGCCTCTCAGGCGGCCCTGGCTGAGTTGGAACTTGGGGCCCGAGCGGAGTACGTGCTCGATAACGGCGCGGAAATCGGAGGGCGGCTGGTCTGGCGGGCGCAGCGCGATCATCCGAACCGGCCCGGCGGCGCGGGCAGTCCAATTCCGGGTGATGGAACGGTGGTTGGTGCGTTTTCGGGGCTTTCGAATGCGAACGAAGCGGTAGAGGCCGGCGCGCGCGGATCGCTTGAATTGGCGTTTATCTATGTCAGCGGCGGTTATGGCGAGATCACTCTGGGCCGGGATCTGGGCGTGGCGGCGCGGTTTCAGGAGGGAGATGTCGATGTCTTCTCCATGGCGCGGGCGGAGGGGGCACGCCTCGATGTGACCGGACTGAGCATTGCGCGGACCCGGGCCGACCTCACGGGGCCAGCGGAAAAGCTGTCCTACACCACGCCCCGCATACTGGGTGTGCGGGCCGGGCTGTCCTACACGCCGGTTGCAGACCGGTCGGGTCTTGATCGCAATCCCGTGTTTCGAGGCGGCGGCTCTGACGGGCAAGAGCTTCAGTCGATCACCGAATTCGGCCTGAACGTGTCACACCGGTTTCGCTCTTCCGGCACCCGGATTCGCGCAGGGCTGGGCTATGGCGCCGCCGATCTCGAAGCGCGCGGGGCGGAGGCGTCGGTGGGCGGATCGGTTGAGACCTGGTCGGCGGGTGGAGAGGTTTCCCGCGGCGATGTGAGCTTCGGCGTGTCTTATCTGGAGAGCGATGAAGGCGCGCCCCTCGGGGACTATTCCGCCTGGTCGCTGGGTGGCGCCTATGCCTGGCAGGACTGGACGGGCTCTATCACGATGGCGCGAACGGACGCGGATTCGGTGTCGCTGGGTGGCGATGCCTATTCGGTTGGCGTCAGCCGTGCCGTGGGAAAATACGGAACGTTTACCGTTGGTTACCAGGATGTCGAAGCGGTGAACGCGGCGCAGATCGGGCGAAAAGCGTTCAAACGTGGCGGAATTGTGATCGAATTATCACTCTCATTGTAGAATCGCCGCCGTGACCACATCTTTAATGTTCGTTTCATCGGATGTGGGTCATAAAGGCTGCTGAGGAGATGAGGGTATGACCGGGCTCAAGGCTATTCTTGGCACATTGGTTGTGGCAGCGCCGGCGGCGTTCGCTGAGACCGTCATTGTGCCTGCGCCTGAGCCGATCGACCTCACAGCGGCTGAAGCGGTTTCCGTGACCGAGCCGCCAGCCTGGTTCCAGCAATTCACATTGGCCGATCCCGGCTTCGTGACGCCTGAGGCAGCGCCTGAGGGTTTTGCGCAACGGGACCTCAAGCTGCAATGGCTCAAGACGGGCCGTTGGGAGCTGACGTTGGATGTCCTGACCCGCAGCGACAATTCGGCCTTGCCGCAGGAAGAGATGGCGGCCGGTGCCACTTTCCAGATCACGCCGCGCATTTCAGTTGGCGGTGATGTCAGCGTGGGTGCGCAGGATCTCGATGACCAGTCCGAATGGGACGATCAGGATATCGAGACAGGCATCCGGCTGCGGTCTGCGTTCCGCTTCTAGGCCGTTTCCACATTTGAAGACCGGTGTTGCGCGGGACCGCTGAAGCAGCGGAACCCTTCGATTCCAGCCAGACCGGCGACGCATGCGATCTTCCCCGCTGTCGCAGGGGTGACGCCGCCTAATCCGAAGATGGGCGGCTCGCTCTTCCGAGCGAGCATTCGAAACCGGCGGGCACCCATTGCGGCCGATGCGGTGGGCGAGCGGGATGGAAACACGGTAGACACCAGGACAGCATCGATGCCGAGAGGGGCGTGTGTCACCGGTCGGGCGGCATGCCAGCTCATCGTCATGATCGAAAACCGGTCGGTCCATCGCCGCGCCGCGCCAGCCTGGCGTTCAGGCCAGTGTAAGCCGTCAGCGCCGACCGCCGCCGCAAGGCATGGATCGTTGGCGATGAGACATGTCAGGCGGCGACGGGTGCAATAGGCGCGGACGGCTCGGGCTTCGTCAATTCGGGTGTCAGCGCCGAAATGACGGTAGATCACACCCCATCCTGGCGGTAAGCACAGGGTCAGGAGCTGGCTGGCGGGCAACCGGCCTGGATCGGTCAGCACAAAGGCCGGCGGAATATTGGCTGGGAGCGTCCTCCGCGCGGCCCGCGCCGCTGACATGAGGTGCCGGCGGGCAGGCTTTTTGGAGGAAAGTGTCGTCATGTCTCTCGATAGTCCGGAAGTACCCTTGTGGGAACGGCGAAACCAGTGCCTCGACGCGCTGGCGGCGGCTGCCCCCGAGCGGGCTGTCACGCTGGTCGCGGCGAGCAAGCGCCAGCCCGATGACCGGATCGACGCCGCGCTTGCGGCGGGCCAGCGTGTGTTCGGCGAAAACCGCGTGCAGGAGGCCCAGGCGCGGTGGATCCATCGGCGCGAAAGCCGTCCGGATCTGAGACTGCACCTGATAGGGCCGCTGCAGACAAACAAAGTCGACGATGCCGTCGCGCTGTTCGACGTGATCGAAACGTTGGATCGGCCAAAGCTCGCCAGAGCGCTCGCGGTGGCGATGGAAAAGCATGGCCGACGGCTTGTTTGCTTTATTCAGGTCAATACCGGGGAGGAGCCCCAAAAAGCCGGTGTCGTGCCGGGGGACCTCGGAGCGCTGCACCAATTCGCGACCGGAGAGTGCGGCTTGCAGGTGTCCGGTTTGATGTGCATTCCGCCGGCGGGTGAACCGGCGGCACCGCACTTTGCCCTGCTTGCAAAGCTATCGGGCGAGTTGGGCCTTGCGGGCTTGTCGATGGGGATGAGCGGGGACTTCGAGCTGGCGGCCCGGATGGGGGCGACCCATGTGCGCATCGGATCGCGCTTTTTCGGGGAGCGTTTGCCGGTTTAGGGGACACAGCGTCTAGGGCGCGATTTCGAGGGTGGAGCCCGGGCCGCAAAGCGCCAGTACCGTCAGGAAGTCGGGCCGGCTGAGGGCGACGCACCCTTCGGTGGGCGAATAGTCAGGCCGGGCAAGGTGGAAGAAGATCGCGCTGCCGTTACCCGGGATAACCGGATCATCATTATGCCCCAGCACGACGATCAGGTCGTATATTGCGTCGTCCCGCCACAATTTTTCATGGGAGGCGCTGAAGGGCAGCGATACGGGGCGATTGTAGAGCGGGTTGGCAGGGTCATCGCACCAGCCATCATGGGGGCTGAGCGGGATGCATTCTAGGCCGGTTTCGGGCGGTGTTTCGCGGTCAGGGCGGTAGAGCACGTGGCGCATCGGCCAGGTGCCGCGCGGGGAGGTTCCGTCGCCTTCGCGTTTGGTGTCGGGGGAGACGATACCGGCCTTGCCGATGGCACAGCGCATGCGCACGCCTTTTCCATCGAACAGTCCGTCAGCGTGGGCGGTGAAGTGGCTGATCACCAGGCTCTCCCAAAGTCGTGATCTTGGTGTTACGGAGGCAATCCTTGTCTAGATGCAAGGAATGGCACAAGTCAGTCGCGTGTTGGAGACGAGACCCATGTCAACTGAAAAAACAATCCTTCTTATCGATGATGACGATGATTTGCGCGAAGCCCTCGCAGAGCAATTCGACATGCATGACGGTTTTGCCGCGATTGGTGCGAGTACCGCCCGCGCTGGCATGGAGGTGGCGGAAAAGGAGCGCGTGGACCTGATTCTGTTCGATGTGGACCTGCCGGACATGGATGGCCGCGAAGCCTGCAAGCAGTTACGGGCCAAGGGCGTCAACACGCCGGTGATCATGCTGACGGGACAGGACACCGATGCTGACGCGATCCTCGGGCTCGAATCCGGGGCCAATGACTATGTGACAAAACCGTTCCGGTTCTCGGTCCTGTTGGCCCGGGTAAGAGCCCAGCTTCGCACCTTCGAGCAGAGCGAGGATGCGACCTTCCAGGTCGGGCCCTATGAGTTCCGTCCGGCCATGAAAGTCCTGATGACGGCGGATGAGAAGAAGATCCGCCTGACCGAGAAGGAAACCAATATTCTCAAATATCTCTACCGGGCGACGGGCAAGACCGTTCCCCGCGACGAGCTTCTATCGGAAGTGTGGGGCTATAATGCCAATGTCACGACCCACACGCTGGAAACCCATGTGTACCGGTTGCGCCAAAAGATCGAACCAGACCCGTCGAATGCGCGCATCTTGCTGACCGATGCCGGGGGATATCGGCTCCAGCCTTGACCCTGATCAATCAACGGCGCCGATAAAGGGCAAGCCCCGATACCGGCCCGCATCGTCCATGCCGTAGCCCACAAGGAACCGGTCGGGCGCATTCACCGCGTGGAAATCGACACCGTCAGCGGGCGCGTCAGGCTTGACCGCGAGCGCGCAGGTGATCACTTCGCGGGCGCCCTTGGCCAGCATGTGCTGGCGCGCGAAGGCGAGGGTGCGACCGGTGTCGAACACATCGTCGACGATCAGGACGCCTTTGCCAGTGACCGGACGTGAAAGGTCCGCCCGCACCACCACGCGGCCGCTGCTTTCGCGAGCGTCCCGGTAGCTTTCAAGCCACAAGACATCGAGGACCGGGTGCACATCGATGCGGGCCAGGGCCTTCATAAGGTCAGTGGTAAACGGGGTTGCGCCGATCAGGATGCTGACCAGGGTCCAGTCTCCGCTCATGCGCGGCTTCAACTGTTCAGCCAGCGCAGCGATGCCGGCTTGCAGCGCAGCTTCCGAAACGACGGTTTCGATGTCTCGTGGTCTGGTCATGGTGCGCTGGAGTCTGCGGATGTGGCGAGCGCGGCTGAGCCCGTTTCGGCCGACGTTTCGCGACCGGTGGGGTGCATGAAGCGCAAGTCCAGCGTGTAGGAATCGGCGGGCGGGTTCTCCATCACCGCTTCGAAACGGCCCGCGTCACCCGGCTCGATCACCGCCGGCGCGACATCTGCCTCGAACTCCGCGATCCGCTGGCCATGGGTATCGAGCAGACCGATCCGCACCCGGGGAGCCTGGCGCGCGCGCTCTCCGGGGTTCCGGACATCGGCCGCCACCGTCAGCACCGGCACCGTGCCGACCAGGTCCCGCCGGCGCTCGACATTCTCGAACTCGACGCCGAACTGGTTCACGGGCAGTCCGATGAAGGTGTAGGCGCTGGCGAGGCGTGGCCATTGCTGCACCACGCTGTCGCGGTTGATCACGGCGCCTGCCAGGAGGGTCATCGCCACCGCGAACACAGCAGCCCACGCCCCAACCGCCGCAAACCGGCTGCGCTTCACCTGTCTTTCATGAACGGTGCGCAAATATGAGGTGTGTGCCGATGTCACGGCGGGCCGCGGTTGGCCCGCCCGGCCATCGGCGTTGACGAACCAGGTGTGGCCACACGAGGCGCACTTCACCTGCCGGCCCTCTTCGCCAATGGTTGAGGCGTCGGCATGATAGGTAGTGTGGCACACGTCGCAGGTGATGATCATGGCCGTTTTGTCGCCCAATTCGCAGGTTTGGTCTACGCTTCGCCGGCGCCAGGCCGCCACCGGTCTCCGGCTGTAGGAGTTTGCCCATGCGTCATCCTGATATTGCCATGGATTATGCCGTGCGCCTTGACGGGGTCTCTCTCCGGTTTGGCAGCTCTGATCCGGTGCTGGACGGGCTGAGCCTGGCGCTGACACCGGGCAGCTTTTCCTTCCTCACCGGGCCGTCTGGTGCCGGCAAGACCAGCCTTTTGAAGCTCATGTACCTGGCGCTTCAGCCGTCGCTGGGCGAGGTGGCGCTGTTCGGGCGCCGCACGCAACTGCTCAGCCGGGACCAGCTATCGGCGGTCCGCCGCCGGGTTGGCGTGGTGTTCCAGGAGTTCCGGCTGCTCGACCATCTCACCGTGTATGAGAACGCGGCCCTACCGCTCCGGGTGGCGGGCCGGAAGGAAGCGGACTACCGGGAAGACGTGGAGGATTTGCTGAAATGGGTCGGGCTTGGTCCACGGATGCGCGCCTACCCGACAACGCTTTCTGGCGGGGAACAACAGCGCACCGCGATTGCGCGCGCCCTGGTCAACAAGCCGGACTTGCTGCTGGCTGACGAACCCACGGGGAATGTCGATCCTGAAATGGGTACGCGCCTGCTGCGCCTGTTTGTTGAGCTGAACCGCCGCCTCAATACAACTGTGCTGGTGGCGACCCATGATGTGTCGCTGATCGGACAGTTCAACGCGCCCGTCCTGCGGCTCGAACATGGTTATGTCGTCAAGGACGCCGAACAGGGGGCGGCGTGATGTCTAGGGAAACCCCGCTCTTGCCGATGAAGGATGCGCGCGAGGCTGCTCTGTTCTTCGTGGTGGTTGCCCTATGCTTTCTTGCAGCGGTGGCCGCGCTGAGCCTGCGATCGACCTACACGGCTGCTGAAAGCTGGACCGCATCGGTCGAGGGGGAATACACGATCCGGCTTAAGGATACCGACCGGCGAGGGGCCGACGAAGCCCGCGACCTGATCGCCGCGATGGAGGGGGTGGAAGAGGCTCGCATCCTCTCGCGGGCGGAGATCAATGCGCTGCTCGCGCCCAGTTTTGCGGGCGGTGAGTTGCCTGCCGGACTTCCCATGCCACTGGTGATGAGCGTGGTGACAGCGCCCGGTACGCCTGACCGGTCTGGGCCATTTCAGGAGACGCTGGACGCGGCCGGCTTTGGCGGCCTCGTGGACGCCCATGATGCATGGGCCGGCGATGTGCGGCGGACCCTTTCAGTGCTTCGGGTCGTGGCGATGGCGACCGTGCTCCTGCTTGGGGCAACCGCGCTATCGGTGATTGCCTTTGCCACCCATGCGGCCTTGCTGGCGCGGAAGGATATTGTCGACGTGTTGCACCTGTCGGGGGCGACGGACCGGTTCATCTCGCGCCTGTTCGAGCGCCGGTTTTGGACGCTGGGCCTGCGCGCGGGGACGGTCGGGGCGCTTCTGGCGTTGCTGGCGGTTGCGCTGGCGCTATCTTTTGCCACGGCACAAGGGGCGCGGTCGGGTCTGTTGCCGACGCTAAGCCTCGATCTCGTGGATTTCCTCATCCTCTTTGCAACGCCGGTGATTGCCGCGCTGGCCGCCCGCACCGCAGCGCGGATCACTGTGATGCGCGCGCTGAAGGTTTCCGGCGATTAGCGGCTCAAACGCCGCACGCCCCGTGACGCCAACCGATAAGCGGCTTACACCGCCGCCATGAACGCTCTGCGCTCTCTTGTGTTTCTGGGCTGGATGTATGGCCTGCTTGTGCTGATGGGGATCATCTGGCTCCCATCGCTGTTGCTGCCGCGTGGCGTCCTGCTGTTCGGGATACGGGTCTGGACGCGGCTGGTGCGTTGGGGGCTCGAAGTCATATGCGGTATCCGGACCGAGATACGCGGCAGCGGCAACTTGCCGGCTGGCCCGGTCGTCTATGCGGCCAAGCACCAATGCATGTGGGACGTCTTCATCCCGTTCCTGATCCTCAAGGATCCGGTGATCACCATGAAGCGAGAGCTGCTGTGGTATCCCTTTGTGGGCTGGTATGCGCTGCGGCTGCAGATGATTGCGATTGACCGCGGTGGCCTTTCGAGGACGATCAAGTCCATGCTCGCCCAGGCGTCCGAACGGGCGAAGGAGAACCGCCAATTCGTGATCTATCCCGAAGGCACCCGACACCCGCCTGGCGCCAAGACCACCTATTTCTCCGCCGGGATTGGTGCGTTCTACAAGCATCTGGAGCTGCAAGTGGTCCCGGTGGCGACAAATTCCGGCCTCTGTTGGCCAGCAAAGGGGATTGTCCGCCACCCGGGAACCATCGTGTTCGACATTCTCCCGCCCATAGAGCCCGGCCTTGACCGCAAGACGCTGATGCGCCGACTGGAATCGAGCATCGAACCGGCGTCGGCTGCGCTTCTGGAAGAAGGCCTCGGCCGCCAGGGCCGCCGGTCCCAGCCAGTGGAGCCGGCATCATGAGTTACTACGACAAACCACCGGCCAAGCCGCGTCGGGCGCTGGGCTGGCGCATTTTCGCTCCGCTGCTGGTCTTCGTCCTGATCATGGCCGCTTATTCGGCGTACTGGCTGTGGGCCCGGGCCCAGCTTGCCAAAGGGATCGATGACTGGATCGCGGCCGAGCGGGCGCGCGGCATGACGGTGGAGTTCAGCGATAAGCGGTTCGGCGGGTATCCATTCCGCTTCGCGCTGACGCTTGATGATCCGGTTTATGGCGACCCGCGCCGGTCCCAACGCTGGCAGGGTGAAACGCTCCAGCTTGTGATGCAGCCTTGGAATTGGAGCCATGTCATTGCCCGGTCCCCGGGTGAGAACCGCATCTTCGACCGCGGCCTGGAGGGCTGGGCGCGTCTCGGGCCGAAATCGGCCGGCAGCCTGTCATGGTCCGAGGCCGGCATCGAGCGCGTGTCGATTGCGGTCGACGATGTGGCGTTCGATCTTGCGGGCGCGCTTGGCGGGTCAGCCAGTGCGTTTGAGTTCCACCTCCGCCCTTATCCTGGCGAGCCTGATACGCTGCAACTGGAAACCCATTGGCAGTCCATCCGGCTGGACCGATCGGTTCCGGGCCTTGAGCCGCTGGGGCCGTCGCTTGGGCCGAGCATCCTCCGGGCCGAGGCCACCGGGGCCTTGTCGGCGCTTGCGATAACGCCGGACTTGGCGCGCTGGCCTGCCAGTATCCTTCGCCGGGGGGGTGAGATCCGAGTCCCGCAAGTCCTGGTCAATTGGGGACCCCTGGATGCCGGCGCCCGTACGACGCTGCGCCGGAACGAAGCCGGCGATCTGGCCGGTGCCCTGGGCGTCAGGATCGAGAATGCCGACCGGCTGCGCGCTGCCCTGGAAGCGGAGGACCGGCTCGATACCGATCTTGAGCGGGCTATTTCCGCGCTTGAAGCGGCGTCGACCGATGGCCGGTTCCTGGATCTGTCCATCAGAGGCGATGGGCTCTATTTGCTCGGGACGCAGGTCATTCCCATCGATTTTGCGACGCCGTTGGGATGAGCGCGCCAGCTCCGGACGTGCTTGCGGCCGCGTGCCAGGCACTCGCTGCGGATGATCCCGCCCTCGCGCGCGCGTATGCCGAGATCGGGCCGCCAAACTGGCGTGTGGTCGAACCGGGCTATGCCGGGCTCGCGCGGATCATCGCGTTCCAGCAGATCTCGACCCGGGCGGCGGCGGCGATCTGGGAGCGGGTTTGCGGCGTGCTCGACGAGATCAGTGCCCAATCCATGCTCGACCTGGATGAAGCCGTGCTTCGGGACTGCGGCATGTCGCGGCCGAAAATCGCTCATTTGCGCTCGGCAGCCGCCGCTGTTGTGTGCGGAGACCTACCGCTCCAATCGCTGGGCCAGCTTCCGGTCGATGAAGCGCGCGAACGGCTCCTGGCGGTGAAGGGCATTGGGCCGTGGACCGCGGATGTGTTCCTGCTGACAGCGACCGGTGCGCTGGACGCTTTTCCGGCCGGCGATGTGGGCCTGATGGAAAGCTACAGGCAGTTGCGGGGCGACGCGGCGAAATTCGAGGCCAAGGCCTTCGCCAGGCAGGCCGAAACCTGGCGGCCCTATCGCGGCGTCGCCGCCCACCTTCTCTGGGATTGGCTCAACCATCAGCGCGATCGGGACGTTGCCCCAGCTCCCAAGGCGTGATTTGTCATAATATTGACGCGAAGAATCGCGTATACGACGCACAAACGGAGGACGCCGCTTTCTCGTCGATGCTTGATCACCTTCCCCGCCATGGGGTGTGTTGGCCAGGAACGAGGCGCTAGTCTCCGATGGCTGAGGTCGTGAATTTCCCCCCAAACGGGCGCCCTGCCCTCGTGCTGAATGCCGATTTCCGGCCGCTGAGCTACTACCCGCTATCGCTCTGGCCGTGGCAGGATGTGGTGAAGGCCGTGTTCCTCCAGCGCGTCGATGTGATTGCCGAGTATGATTACGTCGTCCGCTCGCCGAGCTTCGAGATGCGGTTGCCGAGCGTCATCGCGCTGCACGAATTCGTGCGGCAGGATCGTCCGCCCGCTTTCACGCGCTTCAACCTGTTCCTGCGCGACAGTTTCACCTGCGTCTATTGCGGCGCGACCGACGATCTGACGTTTGATCATGTTATCCCGCGCTCCAAGGGTGGCCGCACCACATGGCAGAACATCGTCACGGCGTGTTCGTCCTGCAATTTGCGCAAGGGTGGGCGTATGCCGGCCCAGGCAAAGATGTTCCCGGCCAAGAAACCGGATCGTCCATCCAACTACCAGCTTCAGGAAATGGGCCGGCGTTTCCCGCCGAACCATCTCCATGAAACCTGGATGGATTATCTCTACTGGGATGTGGAACTGGACCGGTAGTTTAGGGGTCCGCCTCCGGGCGCGCAGCTACTGGATCGTGGTTGAGCGTTGGGTCAGCCGCGCCCGGCGCCGGCAGTCATAATCGAGCCGTTCGTCACCGCAGAAATCGGGCCAGCTATCTGTCTCGATCCAATAGTCGACCAGCCCGAATTGCGCAGCCATCGGCCAGAACCGCTCGTCTTCGCGGAACGCTTCCATCTCCGGATAGAAGAAGACCACGGTAACGTCGTCCATATCGGTGGGAAACTCGCCCATCGCCGCGAGGCCTGGTCGAGGTCGCCGAGGACGGCATGCATCCGCGCCCGCCAATCGGCTTGCACCTCACCATCGCATACCGCTGTGAACGCAGCGATGTCGGGTATCTCGGCCAGCCGGGCCTCGCTGAACGCTCTCGCGCAATTCAGTATGCTGTCATCGATCGGGGAGCGCCGGGACACAACCCGTTCCAGATAGTCCAGCCCCGCCACCGCATCGCCGGAAAACAGCTCCACTTGCAACTTCCGCCAGTACAGTTCCCACCAGTCGGGATTGTCCCTGGCGACCCGGTCAAACTGCCGGTGCGCTTCAGACTTGTTTCCGCGCAAGCTGTGCATCAGCGCGAACTGTGTCCGGGCATAGACATCGAAGGGGTCAATCGCGAGGGATCGCGCCAACAGCATCTGGGCGTCGGCAATCCGGCCGACGCGGCGATACTGATAGGCCAGCGTGGTGATAGCCTGGGCTGGCGCGTCGCTGCTCCGGCTGGCGGTTTCGAGACTGCGAATGGCGCCGATCTGGTCGTCCGACGCCGAGAGGACGGCTGCTTTCGCAAGGTGGGCGTAGGGGTTGTCCGGCGATCGCTCAAGGGCGTCATCGGCCATGGCGCTGGCTTGGTTGAACCGGGTCGTGCGGTCGGCTTCGGTGCCGAAATCGTCCCACATCGCTTGCTGGGCCATCGCCCAGGCGTGTAGGCCCATCGCAGTCGGCCGGTCTGGTTCAAGCCGGAGAATGGCTTCGGTGAAGGCTGGTAGGTTCTTCATCTGCGCCTTCTCGCGGGTCGCTCCGCAGAACCGGGCATACTGGCGAAAGGCGTCACTCGGCGCGTCGATGGCGCTCCCGCGGACCCCGAGGGAGCACCGCATGATCCAGGCCGCGCTGGCGCCGACCTGATTGGCGAGGTTCAGCGCTTCCGCGCCCGCCCTTTCAAATGTGTCGGACCAGACCACCACGCCATCGACCGTATCAAACACTTCGACAAAGGCGCGATGGGTTTCGCCCTCGCTCTGGACCTGGCCGCGAATCCGAAACTCTGCGTGGGTCTCGCGGGCCGCACCCGCAGCGGCCGTCTCGATCCCCGCCTCTGACAGGATCGCGGTCATGTTCGCCGGCATTGAATGCACCATGGCTTGCACCGCGGGATCTCGGGAGCCGGTCTGGAAGGCGCCGATCTCGACCCGGCCTGCTGCCACCGTCCGAACCTCGGATCCGGTTGCAGGCTCGGCATCGGGCCCAGCCGCGCTAAGCCAGGCTAAGGACACCGCAGCGAGGGCGGCGAGGCTGGCGCCGATCCCTGCATACCACCGCACGGGCCCGCCCTGCTTTCCGGGTGAACGGGCGTCGGGAACGAACCCCGGATCAGGGCGTCGATCCGTAGCCTCGCTGATCGGCGCCACGTCGGCGATTAGTCGGTAACCCCGTTTCGGCACGGTTTCGATCGCGCGCCGCACGCCATGATTGTCTCCCAGGGCTTTCCGCAAGAGCGAAATTGCGCGCGTCAGGCGCTCATCACCGCCAAATTCGGTCTGCCACACGGCCTCGATCAGGTCCGACCGGTTCACCACCGTCCCGGCATGCGCCACCAGCACCAGCAGCACGTCCATCACCATGGGCTCGATACAGGTACCGCCCGTGGGGCCGTCGATGGTCAGGGTGGTGGGATCGACCCGGCTGTCCCCGATTTGCCATTTGCAGTCACGTACATGCTTTTCTGTAGAGTCCATTGCGCTTCCGCCAGCCGAAGCCCGCTACCTTACCCACGCAGGAGTATGGCAAGGAAACAAAGGCGGCGCGATGGCAGCGAGTTCTAAAAAACGCCTGTGTTTTCATCGCCCTCACATATTCCTCAGGAAACAAACGCTTCTCCGTCAGGATTTCGGCGTCCCCGCCCGGCAGTCTCAATTGGGCCAGCCCGACTGGTACCACCTGAAACAGGGCCCGTCCGGCCCGGAGGAGACGCCCATGCCCACCCCACGCTTTGTTCCGCGACTTTGCCTGACGACCCTGCTTGCGATCGGTCTGGTCGGAGCCGCGTCTGCGCAGACCGCAACGTTCAAGTACGCGACCTCGGACGCACCCGACATGATCTATGAGCGCTTCCAGAAGACCGCGAAGAAGGTCTGCCTCGATCATTTGCGCGGCGAGGGTCCAATGGCGATCGGCATGGTCAAGAAACGCCGGGCGATCTGCGAGGCCGACCTGCTTGACAAGGCGGTGTCTCAGACCGAGCTGCCGGCCGTCATCGCGATCCACAAGGCTGATCCGGACATGGCGACGGCCCGCCTGCTTGCCTCCCGGTCTGGCGTGATTTCCGAATAACCCCCGAAAAAAGCCTCACATTTCCCTTGAGCAGGGTCGTGCCAACTTTGGTGCGGCCCTCTTTTCTTTTGGTCAACGGAACTGTGATCAATACTTCAGTGTTGCCATCGCGGAATTTCGCGCAACTTCCATGTATGAGGCGAGACAGGAGCAGACCATGGGTGCACTTTCAGATCTCACGATGAACTGGAAATCCTTCACGGGGCTCCGCCGAACCGTCAAAGGGATCGGCGATGTGGACCCGGAGGGCTACAATCTTGTTCCCGATGATCTTGAAGCCTCCGTTGATAAATATGGCGCGAACATTGTGTTCCGGTTCGAGGGTCGCATCGTCACTTATCGCGAGTTCGAGGCGCAGGCGAACCAGGTCGCGCACTGGGCTCTCGCCGAAGGGCTGAAGCCTGGCGATACTGTTGCGCTCTACATGGAAAACCGGCCCGAATATGTCGCTATATGGTTTGGCTTGTCGAAAGTCGGCGTCGTGACCGCGCTCATAAATCACAATCTTACCGATGAATCCCTCGCCCACTGCGTGAACATAGCCGACGCGAAAGCCGTCATCTGCGGCGAGGAGCAGGATGAGGGGCTGGTTTCCGCCATCGATCACTTTACCGGCGCGCCAGCGCTCTGGACCTGGGGCGGTACCGAAACCAACCGCGTGCGCGCCCTCGCCCCGGTGCTTGACAGCTTGCCGGATGATCGCCCAGACCGCAGCCACCGCGAAGGGATCAAGGCCGGCGCGCTGGCGCTTTACGTCTATACCTCTGGCACGACGGGCCTGCCCAAGGCGGCGCGCCTGACCCACGCGCGGACCCAGGGCATGATGCGCACTTTCATCGGTCCCTGCCGGGTGACGCAGCGCGACCGGGTCTACGTGACCCTGCCGCTTTACCATGGCACTGGCGGGATCTGCGGCATCGGGATCGCCCTGAACACCGGAGCGTCGGTTATCTTGCGGCGGCGGTTTTCGGCGACCAGTTTCTGGGATGACGCCACCGATGCAGGCGCGACCGTGTTCTCCTATATCGGTGAATTGTGTCGCTACCTGTTGAACCAGCCGCCCCACCCCAAGGAGCGCGCGCACCGTATCCGCACCGGTTTCGGGAACGGTTTACGGCCCGAAATCTGGCAGGACTTCTTCGACCGGTTCAACATTCCCCATCTCGCTGAATTCTATGGCTCGACCGAAGGCAACGTCTCCTTCGTGAATGTGGATGGCCGCATTGGTGCGGTGGGGCGGATCCCGCCTTTTCTGAAATCCAAGTTCGAGAATGTAAAGTTCGTGAAATTCGACATTGAAAGCGAAGAGCCGGTTCGCGGCGCCGATGGCCTCTGCATCGAATGCGACCCCGACGAAGCGGGCGAAGCGATTGGCCGGATCAGTGACGATGTGCGCGAACGCTTTGAGGGCTACAATGATCCTGACGCAACCAGGAAGAAAATCCTGCGGGACGTGTTCGAACCGGGAGACATGTGGTTCCGGACCGGCGATCTGATGCGCAAGGATGCGGGTGGCTGGATCTATTTTGTCGACCGCATCGGCGATACGTTCCGTTGGAAGGGCGAGAATGTTGCCACAAATGAAGTGGGCGATGCGCTCTCGCAATTCGGCGGGATAGAGCACGCCAATGTTTATGGTGTCCCGGTCCCAGGGACCGATGGGAAGGCCGGGATGGCCGCGATTACTGCGCGAGCCGATCTCGATGTCGATGCGCTGTATGCCCATCTCACCGGCCGGCTTCCGGCCTATGCGCGCCCGCTATTCCTGCGCATCCAGCCTGAAGCGGAGACAACCGGCACGTTCAAGTACCGCAAGGTGGAGTTGGTGCAGGAAGGCTTTGACCCCAGCGAAGTGTCCGAACCGCTTTATTTCGCCCATCCCGAACGGCAGACCTACGTTCCGCTGACGGATGAGGATTACAAGACGATCCTCGCAGCAGGGTTCAAGTTCTGAGCCCAGACCGTTTCCGCCAAAGCCGGAACCGCTTCAGCTAACGCCGGCTTTCAGGAAGTCGTGCATGTGAACGATGCCCGCCGGTTTTCCGGCCTCGTCTACAGCGACCAGCTGGCTGATCTTCTTGTGGTTCATCATGGCCAGCGCGGCGGACGCCAGCATCTCCGGCGTCGCGGTCACCGGGCCGCGCGTCATCACATCATCGATCGTCCCGCCTTGTCGGCCATTGGCCACCAGACGTAACAAGTCGCCATCGGTCAGGATGCCTGTCAGCCGGCCATCGGCGCCCGTAATCCCGACACAACCGAACCGCTTGGCCGACATCTCCGACAAGGCGTCTGACAGGGGCGTTCCTTCGGCGACGAGCGGTATCGCTTCGCCATCATGCATCAGGTCCGACACCCGGAGCAGCATTGCGCCGAGCTTTCCGCCCGGGTGGAACGTCTTGAAATCCTCGGCTGTGAAGCCCTTCTGCTCCAGTACGGCCACCGCCAACGCGTCACCGAGTGCCATCATCAGCGTGGTTGACGTGGTCGGCGCGCGGGTCTGGGCACAGGCTTCCATCGCGTCGGGGATCTGCAGGATAATGTCGCCCGCCCGTCCCAGCATGCTGTCGGCGACGGCGGTCATTGACACGAGCGGAATGGTGAAGCGGCGGGTATAGGCGATGAGATCGGTCAGCTCCCGCGTCTCACCCGATTTCGACAGGGCGATCACCACATCGGTCTGGGCGACCATGCCGAGGTCGCCATGGCTGGCTTCGGTTGGATGCACGAAGAGCGATGGTGTGCCGGTCGAGGCGAGGGTGGCGGAGATCTTCCGCGCGACGTGACCGGACTTGCCGACGCCGGCCACGACAACCCGCCCTTTCGCCCGAAGAATGGCATCCACCGCTGCAGCAAACGCTTCGCCAAGGCTTTCTTCCAGCGCGCGCAAGGCGGCCGCCTCCAGCGCGATGACCCGCCGTCCCGATGCCAGCGTATCCAGTTCAGCCATCTCTGTTTACTCCGCCAGTCTTTTCCGCCGCTCGAACCGCACCTCTTCGACCAGCAAGGTGCGGCTCTTGTCCGGCACCACGGGGCGGATTCCGAGATAGTCGAGGCCCTGTTCCCCGGTGCGGGCGGGCACGTCATACACGAAGGTGTAGTCGTCATAGCCGGGTTTCAGGTCGAATGCCTGCCAGCCGGATTCGCCGTCTCGCCCGGTTGAATAGTTCACCTGCATGCGGGTGGCGCCGCGTGTAGGGCCAGGTTTCGCGCGAACCGTGATCGCGATCTCATAGCCAGCAAACTGCACTTCCAGGTCAGCGGCCAGGGGGAAGTGGGGGCCCAGGACGGGGTCATCTGACAGGGTTTCGGCATCGACCCCGATCTCAATGGCGGTTGGATCCGCGCTCTCAACAAGGGTCAGGGTCGCCTCGACGCCCGGTTGCATCCGGTTGAGTTGCAAGCCGCTGACGCTGACCGCGCCATACTGTCCGTCGCCGACGCTGACCGGGCCGGATGGCAATGCGCCAAAGGCCGGCGAAAGGGCCAGCAGCACCAACAGTGCCGCAGCGATCGCAGCAAGCGGATAGAAAACGGTATCCTTGATCAACGGGGATGCTCCTGCCGTGCTCGCCTGCATGGCGTTTCCGATGCACCCCTGTTAGCAAGGCCCGGCCCGGTTTGGCGAGCTATCTCGTTCAGCCGGCCCGCTTCGTCTTCCATCGCTGGCCCATCATCCCATGTCCACCCGCGCTCTCCTCCGCCGCAGCCGCGAAGCCAAGGCATGGCTGCTCGACGCGATGGTTCCGCTCTGGAGCCAGGCGAGCCTCGAGCGCGCTGGCGGGGTCGCCGCTGCGCTCGATCTGAACCACCGCCCGCTCGCCGATGATCCCGGGTCAGACCCGCTGGCTGCCATTCGGCTTGCCGCGGCGTTCGCTCGTATCCGCCGCCTCGACCCTGAAAATTCCGCCATCGCGCGCAGCCTGGAGGGGTTTCTCGGCGACACGCTGGGTGGCCCGGAGGCCAGCACGCTGGTCGCCCGCGCCGGCTGGTTGCTCGCCCATGGACTGAGTGCCGGCGAGGTGGACGCATCGGTCGCCAAGCCAGCCCTGCCCGGCGCCGCCCGGGCTATCATCGATGCTGCCCATGACCAGGCCACCCGGCTCGTCGCGGGTAAGGCGTTCAAGGCCGCCGGCCTGCCGACCTGGCTAGACGCCTGCCTGGTCCTCGCCCGGGTCGACCCCACTGGCGGCCATACCGGCCGCGCCAGCAGTCTGGCCGCCGCGCTGACCAACGATATCGGAAGCGCGCCATGCCAGCTGTTCGTTCGCGCCGACGAACCGGTAGACATTGCCGACCAGTTCAACTGGTCCTGGCGCATGGCCGCCCATGCCGACAGTATCGGCGCCGCATGGCCAGTTGAAAGCCAGGCCTTGTTCGCGTTCGCTGCCGCCGCCCAGGATGAAGACGGTAGCGTTCCGAAACTGGTCACCCAAGACGGGACGAAAATCGATGCCAGCCTCACCCTCGATGCCCAGGCCGCAGCCTTGATGGCCCATCTTAGCCAACTCCGCGTTGATCCCGCCCCTCAAATCGGCGCCGCGGCCCGGGACAGCTTCGACGCAATCATGGACACCCACCTCACACCCGAAGGTGGCTGGATCGCGAATTACACCGCCGAGGGTCTGCCCGCCGACCAGCAGATCGCCGCTCGCCACGCTGATACGATCGCCCGCGCGCTGGTCTCGCTCATTGACACAATGGCGGCGTAGTTGTTGCACCGCTGCATCCAGTTGATCGCGTCCTGAACGGAGTTCCCATGACCACCCTCGCCCTTATCCGCCACGGCCAGAGCCAGTGGAACCTGGAAAACCGTTTCACTGGCTGGTGGGACGCTGATCTCACCGAAAAGGGCGAGGCCGAGGCGCGCGCGTCGGGCACTGCGCTGAAGGCCACCGGCGTTGATTTTCGCCAGGCATTTTCCAGCGTCCAGACCCGTGCCATCCGCACATTGTGGTTGGCCCTGACGGAAATGGACCGGGCCTGGCTGCCGGTTGAGAAGCACTGGCGCCTGAATGAGCGCCACTATGGCGAGCTGACCGGGCTCGACAAGGACGAAACCGCCGCAAAGCATGGGGCTGACCAGGTCCATATCTGGCGGCGCAGCTACGATATCCCGCCGCCCACGCTGGAGGTGGGCGGCGAGTACGACCTATCCAGCGATCCGCGCTATGACGGGGTTGATGTGCCGCCCGCCGAGAGCCTGAAACTCACGCTGGAGCGCGTTCTGCCCTACTGGACCAGCACGGTCGCGCCGGTGCTGTCGGCAGGGACCGATACCATCATCGCCGCGCACGGAAACTCTCTTCGTGCCCTGGCGAAACACCTTTTCGAGGTCCCGGACGAGACCATCACCCAGGTTGAAATCCCCACCGGAAACCCGCTCCTGATCACCCTCGATACCGGGTTGAAGCCCACCGCCGTCCGGTATCTCGACCAAGACCGCGCCAAACCCTTGCCGGCGCTTCCATAGCGTGTCCAATGGTGACCGCATCCCATGACCTATGTCTTCTCCGGCCTGATCGGCTTTGACCGAACCCTCGAATGGTCTTGGCTCATGGACCGGCTCGGCGGTGTCCAGCGCGATGTGGAGGCCCCGTTTGCGGGCCGGATGCATGTGCTGGGGGCAGACTACCGCCTGTACGAGCCGGCCGATTGGGAGCGGGAAATCCTCACCGAATTCAGCGCACGATCCGGTTCGGCGCCGCTGATCGGGCTCATTGTCGAGTGTTTTGGCGGGGTGTGCGAACAACGCACCGTTTTGCTCCAGGACGGGGAGCGGCGGGGGGCCTGGGAATCGGCCGATGAAACCACGGCCCCGAACGCGCTCGACCGCGCCCTGTCAGCCACCGGTCGTTCGGTAATGACCACCGCGATGCCGTTTTTGGAGCGAGGGTTCTTCGAGTTTGATGACGCGGCCAATATGCGCCGGGCGCTTGCTTTGGCGCGGCGCAACCATGGCAAGACCGGGCTGAACCCATCGGTCGGGTGCGTACTGGTCGACCCGCGCGGCGAACTGATCGCTGAGGCGGCCACCGCCGAGGGCGGCACCGTCCATGCCGAAGAGCTGGCGCTTGCCGAGGCCCAATCGCTGGCCGAAGGCGCCACCGCCTATGTCACCCTTGAGCCGTGCCGCGAGCGCAGCGCCGGGGGCCTCTCCTGCAGTGAGCGTCTGGTTGCCGCCGGCGTCGCCCGTGTCGTCGTTGCCATCGCGGATGCGCATCCGAACGGTGCTGGCGGGCTCGCCCGGTTGGAAGCGGCTGGCATAGCGGTTGAAACCGGCATCTGCACCGAGGCCGCAGGCTTGCTCTATCAAGACTTCTTCGCCCGTGCGAAAAGCGGCACCTGACCTGCCGCCTCCTCGACCCACAGCCTCCAAGGCCACCCCTTGTCCGACCCCATCCGCCCGCAAGACGCCGCCGCTCCAGACCTGACCGTGCTGATCCCGTTCTACAATGAAAGCGGGAACGTGTTGCCGCTCCTGGAAGAGATCCATACCGCGCTGGACGGCATCGCTTTCGAGATCATTGGCGTCAATGATGCGTCTGAAGATGCCACCGGGGCGGAATTGGCCGAAGCGGCCGCGCGTTGGCCCGGGACCGTCACCCTCCTCACCCACGACAGCCGCGCCGGAAAATCCGCCGCCCTCTTCACAGGTCTCCGCATGGCACGCGGCACCTGGGTGCAGCTCCTCGATGGCGATGGCCAGAATGATGTCAACGATACCCGCCGGCTTTGGGACACCGTCATCGCGCCCGCATCCGGCCCGGCGGTAGATCCGAACCTCGGCATCATCGCCGGCAAGCGCAACAGTCGCAATGATAGCGGCTTCAAATGGCTGCAATCTCGCGTGGCCAACGGGGTCCGCCGGGCGGTGCTTCGCGACGATGCCACCGATACGGGATGCGGGTTCAAGCTGATCCGAACCCGGGCGTTTCGGGACCTGCCCTTCTTCGCATCGATGCACCGGTTCCTACCGGCGTTGATCAAGCGCGCAGGATGGGCGGTGCGGGAAGAGAGCGTCAATGACCGGCCGCGCTGGCATGGCAGCTCGAAATACGGGTTCTGGGGCCGGTTTGGGGCGGGGCTGTTCGATCTGGTCGGCATGTTCTGGCTGGTACGCCGGGGCGGCTACGGCATCGCGCGCGAGTCCGGCGACCCGCGTTTGCCCCAGGATTGAGCGCGCGCTCGCGGTGCGGCGACGTTTCGACGTCGCGAAACCGTTAACCCTGGCGTATAGAACACGGGAAGGTGTTCCGGAGGGCAGACGATGAACCACACGACCGCACTGATTGTTTCACTGGCGACGCTGACATTCGCAGCGTGCGAAGCGGTCCCGATCGATGAGTCCGCCGCGCCCGAATCCCAGGCGGAACCCGTATCGGCGGCGCTGCCACAATCGGTTACCCCGCCCCCGCCTGCGTCCGCAGTTGAGGCGCTGAACGCCTATTACGCCACCATCGACCGATCCTCGCTCCCGGTTGCGCCCGCCGGCCCTGCATTGCCCGACGCCAGTCAGCCGATCACCCGCATTCTCATCGGCTCGTGCAATAATGAAGAGCGCGATAGCCCAACCCTCGCCCGCACCGCCGTCGAACCGGCTGACCTCTTCATCATGACAGGCGACAATGTCTATGGCGACAGCGATGATACCCGCGGCCGGGTCTTCAACGAGCCGGATTTCGAAGAGCATCGCGAGAGTTTCGTGGACCTTGCCGCGAGCCCTGAGTTCCAAGCGGTCCGCGCGTCCCACCCTATGATGGTGGCTTGGGACGATCATGACTATGGCGCCAATGATGCCGGCGCCGATTTCCCCTTCAAGGTCTATGCGGAGATGATCCACGAAACCTTCTGGGGGCTCGATGATGAAGATGTGGGCTCCTGGCCGGGCACTTACTATGCCCGCAGCTTCGGCCCCGAAGGCCAGCGGACCCAGATCATCATGCTCGACACCCGCTTCTTCCGGGGGCCGTTGGTCAATACCGACCAATGGAATGCCCCTGGCAAGCAGCGCTACATTCCCCACACCGATCCGATGCAGCAGGACATGCTGGGCGCGGCCCAGTGGACCTGGCTCGAAAACCAGCTCCGCGAACCGGCGGACCTCCGCCTGATCGTCTCATCCATCCAGATCAGCACCACCGATGGGCATGGCTATGAGCATTGGAACAACATGCCCGCCGAGCGCGACCGGTTGTTCCAGCTCATCGACCGCACCGATGCCGAGGGCGTCGTTTTCGTCTCCGGCGACCGCCATACGGGTTTTCTCTACCGCCTCGAAGACGATCTGCTTCCCTATCCGGTCCATGAAGTGACAGCTTCATCGCTCAACATGTCGTTCGCCGATGAAAGTTCCGAAACCGATCGTGCTCAGTTGGGGGCCGGCTTCGCAAAGACTCATTTCGGAGCAATCAACATGGATTGGGACGCCCGCACGGTCAGTCTCACGCTGAATGACGAGACCGGCGAAGTGGTCCGCAACGTCAGCTTCCCCATCCCGCCCGCCCCGTAACCGGCCCGCACTCGTCGCTTTCCCAAATACGGTAGATACCCTAACCCGATTTCCGCCCTTGTTGGATCGGGATCATGACAGAATATCGCAACGTCCTCGCACTCATTTTCGCTGTTGGGTTCCTTCAACTCGCCGGCGGATTGATCGGCGTCATCACCCCCTTGGGCCTGGACGGGATGGGCGTCGGCGCTCCTTTGATCGGTGTGGTCGCTGCCCTCCATGCGGTGGGATTCATGGTGGGGGCTTGGACGGCACCGCGAATGATGTCGCGGATTGGGAACATCCGTGTCTATTCAGCCGCGGCGGCGCTGAACACCGCCTCAATCCTCGCCATGGCGCTCGTCGCCGACCCGATCGGGCGGGGCGCGCTTCGCCTCCTGCAAGGTGTGGTGTTCGCTTGGATGTTCACCAGCATTGAAAGCTGGCTTTCCAGCTCCACCCCCGCGGCTGTTCGGGGCGGCGTCACCGGCTTCTACCATGTGGTGGCGAAGGCGGCGTTGTTGATCGGTCCGTTCATGGCGGCGGGCGCCACTGCCCTGTCGCCTGACCCGCTTTTGTTTGCGGGCATCTTCTGTGCGGTATCCTTGGTGCCAATCTGCATGACCCGGCGGGACCAGCCTGCCCCGCCGCGGTCTGGCGCAATCTCCCCAGTGGCGCTCTTCCGGCTCGCGCCAGCAGCCGTTATTGGTGCGTTTGCTGCTGGGTTGATCAATACCGGAACAACGGCCCTTTTGCCGCTTCTGGCGCAATCGCTTCTGCGCGATGGCGAAAGCGCGACCACCGCGGCCGCCCAGATCGCTGCTGCGGCGTGGATTGGCGGCTTGCTCAGCCAATGGCCAGCCGGGCGCTTTTCTGATCGTGTCGACCGGCGCTCGGTCGTCGCGGGCATGGCGTTCTTCTCCGCCATTGTCGCGCTTATCCTGGCCGCCGGTTTCGCAGTGTTCGACCGCAGCGTGCTGCTCATACTGATCGCGGTGTGGGGTGCTGGATCGCTGTCCTCCTATGGCGTCAGTGTTGCTCACGGTATCGACAGGGCCGAGATTGACGAGATTCCGCAGCTGATGTCGGGGCTATTGTTTGTCTGGGCGATCGGGTCAGTGGTCGGTCCGCCACTGTCAGGGGCTGTGATGCGCACAAGTCTCGGGCCGGCGGGGCTATTCGTCTTTGCGGCGATTGGGTCCTTCTTGCTCACTGGCACTATGCTCGTTCGCCGCCAGGCACGGGAGCCGGTGCCGGACGCCGATGCCGAGCGTTGGGAGATCGCGCAACCGCTGTCTGTGGCCGGTGGCGAACTGGACCCTCGCAACCCCACGACACCGGGCGACGCAAAGCCGTTTCCCGAATTCGACGAGAACGGGGAACAGTCGCCCTCCTGAGGCGGGTTTCCTGCGTCGTTTTGAAAGGGTCTTGCTGCCCGGTCCGTGAGTTGCGCCGCCCCTTGGCGCTGCTATAAGTCGCCGGGATTCTGGGGTGCGGCGATGTTCGCTCCCCCGCCCTTCCGTCCCATGGGTCCAGACCGCAAGGATTTTTCAGGCATGAACATCCACGAATACCAGGCGAAAGCCGTCCTCAAATCCTTCGGCGCGCCCGTCGCCAATGGCACCCCGGTGCTCACCAAGGGGGACATTGAGGCAGCCGTCGATAGCCTGCCGGGACCGCTTTGGGTGGTGAAGTCCCAGATCCATGCTGGCGGCCGCGGCAAGGGCCGGTTCAAGGAAGCCGATGCCGGCGAGAAGGGCGGCGTTCGCCTCGCCTTCTCTCGCGACGAAGCGGTCGCCCACGCTCAACAGATGCTCGGCCATACCCTGGTCACCGCCCAGACTGGCGATGCCGGCAAGCAGGTGAACCGCCTCTATATCGAAGATGGCGCCGATATCGACCGCGAGCTGTACCTTTCGATCCTCGTCGACCGCGGCACCGGCCAGCCGGCTTTTGTCGCCTCCACCGAAGGCGGCATGGACATTGAGGAAGTCGCCCATTCGACCCCGGAAAAGATCCTCACCCTGCCAATCGACCCCACCTCCGGCGTCACCGATGCAGACGCCGCCAAGCTTTGCGACGCGCTGGCGCTTGAAAGCACCGCCCGCACCGATGGCATGACCCTTTTCCCGATCCTCTACAAAGCCTTCACCGAGAAGGACATGGCGATGCTGGAGATCAATCCGCTGATCGTCATGAAGGACGGCCATCTCCGCGTCCTCGATGCGAAAGTCAGTTTCGACGGCAATGCCCTCTTCCGCCATGAGGACATCCGCGCGCTTCGCGACGAGACCGAAGAAGATGAAAAGGAAATCGAAGCCAGCGAGTGGGACCTGGCCTACATCGCGCTTGAGGGCACGATTGGCTGCATGGTCAATGGCGCTGGCCTTGCCATGGCGACGATGGACATCATCAAGCTCTATGGCGAAGAGCCCGCCAATTTCTGCGATGTCGGCGGCGGCGCCGATGCCGAGAAGGTCGCCGCAGCGTTCAAGATCATCATGAAGGACCCCAACGTGAAGGGCATCCTCGTGAACATCTTCGGCGGCATCATGAAGTGTGACGTCATCGCCGAAGGCGTGCTCCAGGCTGTGAAGGAAACCAACCTCCAGGTCCCGCTGGTCGTCCGCCTTGAAGGTACCAATGTCGATGAAGGCAAGGCGATCATCGCCAATTCCGGCCTCAACGTCATCCCCGCCGACGACCTCGACGACGCCGCCCAGAAAATCGTCAACGCTGTGAAGACCGCCTAGATCGGCGCTCTGATTTCACCGCGTGGCATCGCGCCAGTGCCGCCATCGCGATGATACTGGCTATGGGCGCCGGGGTTTTGGGATCCTTCAGACAGCGCGTGGTTGCCACCACCCTGCACACATAATATGTGTAAAACAGGATACGTGGAACGACGCCGAACACCATGGCGACAAAGAACATCACCCTCGCTGTCGATGAAGACGTACTTGCCCGCGCCAGAGTGATTGCGGCGCTGGAGGAAACCACTGTGAATGCCATGGTTCGGGATTTCCTTGAGAAGACGACGCAAGAGCGGAGCAAAACGGTCAAGACCAGAAAACGCCTTGCAATGCGGTCCCGGGAGTCGAAGGGTCGGGTCGGTAAGATGACTTGGACACGAGACGAGTTGCATGAGCGCTGAAGCGTTTCTCGATACCAATGTTCTTGTTTACGCGGTCGGCAGTGGAAGCGATGAGGAGCTCAAGCGCCAGATGAGCGAAAAACTCATTGAAAACCTCGACTTCGGAACGTCCGGCCAGGTGCTCCAGGAATTCTACAATACGGTGACGCGCAAGATCGAGGTTCCGCTATCCCATGACGCAGCTCTGGGCTGGTTGGACGACCTCGCCGAACTTCCATTCGTCCCAGTTGACCAGGCGCTCGTCCAGTCGGGCGCCGAAATCTCGCATCGATTCAAGACAT
>JBCCBN010000003.1:0-53051 GCA_039034035.1 Pseudomonadota bacterium | reverse complement strand
CGCGCCGGCCCACCTCCCCCACTGCGTGGTGGAGGAAAGGCATCGAGGCGGGTGCGGCGGTTTTCCTCCACCACGAAAGTGGGGGAGGTGGCGGGCGCCGAAGGCGCGTGACGGAGGGGGGCTCGGGCAGTGGCTGCAATGCCTACTGTTGCTTATGCTCGCCCTCGTCGCTCCGCTCGGCCACGCCCAGAACGCCGCCGAAGCCCCCACAACCGTCACCATCGGGGCGTATATCAATGACATCCAGGCGATTGACCTCAGGACGCATTCCTATGGCGTCGATCTCTATGTCTGGTTTCGCTGGTCCGATCCGGACATCGACCCCACCGAGACCTTCGAGTTCATAAACCTCTTTGACCCCGAGGCCCATGTGGAGGACGTGCTTTATGACGAACCCCAGCCACAGCCCGATGGCAGCCTGTACCAGCTGATCCGGCACCAGGGGCTGTTCACCACCAAATTCCCGGTCCAGCGCTATCCGTTCGATGCGCAGAAACTGCTGGTGGCGCTGGAGGATGCCGAGGACGGTTCGGAGAGCTTCCAATTCGTGCTCGACGAGGTTCCGCTGACGCTCAACCCGGAGGTGACGCTACCGGGCTATGATATCGGTGAGGCGTTCGCGATTGTGCGGGACAAACCCTATCCCACGGCGTTTGGCGACCTGGCCGAGCCCGATGTCAGCGCCTATTCGCGCGTGGAGTTCATGGTGCCCATCCGCCATCCGGTGGTGGCGGGGGTGTTCAAGTCGCTGATCCCGGTCTTGCTGATCATCCTGTCGGCCGCGTTCGCGCTGTTGCTGGAC
This sequence comes from Pseudomonadota bacterium, assembly GCA_039034035.1. Classification (GTDB taxonomy): domain Bacteria; phylum Pseudomonadota; class Alphaproteobacteria; order Caulobacterales; family Hyphomonadaceae; genus UBA5336. The sequence goes on along the minus strand of JBCCBN010000003.1, from coordinate 52,249 downwards.
CCCGAGCATGTCGAGGCGCGGATCGGGCTGGCGATCACGGCGCTGCTGACGCTGGTGGCGATGCAGTTCACGATGCTGGCGGGGCTTCCAGAGGTGGCGTATCTGACGCTGCTCGATCAGATATTCCTCGCGTCCTATGGCTATATCCTGGTGGTGATCGGCCTGGTGGTGAGGGGCACGCGCACCGATGAGAAAGGCGCGATCCAGGGCGGCGCGGGCAGCCTGTCCAGGCTGGTCGATAGCGGCCCGCCATCCGCCGCGGTGGCGACCTTCGGGTATCTCGGCGTGGTCGCGGTCATACTGTGGTGGAATTTGAGCGGGTAGGGCGCGCCCGAAGGGCACCTCGGGGTGCATATTGCTTTTCAATAAAAATTGCTTGCGTGATTATCGAAAAACAACTATACATCGCCGCAATTCAATGAGACGAGGGACCCCCATGCGTGCGATCATCCTTTCCGCCCTGGCCTGTGCCGCTTTGGGCGCCGCGGCTGCCGAGACCTTTGACAAGGGCGATTCGTTCGCGGTTGGCGACTTCACGTTGGTGGCGGTCGAGGAACCGCAGCTGTGCATTGATCGCCAGGGGAGCAATTTCCGCCCGCTGGACGATATGACCCTGCTGTTCGTGTCCGAGGAGGGCATGTTCATTAACCGCATGAGCGATAGCTGTCCCGGCCTGTTTGAGGACGGCATGCAGACGAGCCTTCAGACCAACACAAGGCGCCTGTGCCGGAACGCGTCCCTGTTCGTGTTCAAGAACCGGGGCCAGGGCGAAGACCGCCAGGGCTGTAATCTGGGCGAGTTCACCAAGGTGGTCGCGACGCAGCCCGAAGAGGGCTGAGTCTCTTTCGCTCACGGCGCGCTGCGCCTCCGCATTATCCCTTGAGAAACGGGGCGGGCTGGCCGCCCGGCGGGCTTTGCCCTTTGTTCGCGCTTACGCGCTCATGGGATAGGGCTCGCGGCGGGTTAGCTCCGCTTTTGACGGGGGCGGCTCAGCTTCTGCGCCAGGTGCTGCCGTCGGGGCCGTCCATGATTTCGATGCCTTCGGCGGCGAGCTGATCGCGGATCCGGTCGGCTTCGGCGAAGTCCCGGGCCTGGCGGGCGGCGACCCTGCCGGCGACCAGGGCGTCGATGCGGGCCTTGTCATCCGTATCGCCGCCCTGTTCCCAGCCCTGGGGCGTGAGGGTGAGCAGGCCGAGCAGAGCGCCGGCATCGAGCAGATTGGCCCTGGCCCGCTCCATGGACAGGATTTCGTGCTGGTCGGCGGCGGTGTTGGCTTCGCCGGCCAGGCGGGAAAGCTCGGCCAGGGCGTTGGGCGTGTTGAGATCATCGCTCAAGGCTTCGAGCACGCCGGTATCGGTGGGCGAGACGGTATCAGCGTCCCAGACCCGGCGGAGCGCGCCATAGACCCGGTCCAGGGTGGCCTTTGCCTGGGTGAGCAGGTCTTCGTTCCAGTCCAGCGGGGCGCGGTAATGGCCTGAGAGCAGGGCAAAGCGCAGCACCTCGCCGGGCCATTGGGCAGCCAGTTCGTGGATCAGCTTCACATTGCCGAGGCTCTTGGACATCTTCTCGCCGCCGAAATCGAGGAAGCCATTGTGCAGCCAGTAGCGCGCCATGGGGGCGCCATGGGCACATTCGGACTGGGCAATCTCGTTCTCATGGTGGGGGAATTGCAGGTCGATGCCGCCGGCATGGATATCAATGGTTTCGCCGAGATGGGCCGCGGCCATGGCCGAGCACTCGATGTGCCAGCCGGGGCGGCCCCGGCCCCAGGGACTATCCCATATGGCGTCTTCAGGCTCGCCGGGCTTGGCGAGTTTCCACAGGGCGAAATCGGCGGGGTCTTTCTTGCTGTCATCGACGGCGACGCGGGCGCCGGCTTCATTGTCATCGACCTTGCGGCCGGAGAGCTTGCCGTAGGTGTCCATGCTGGGGACGTGGAAGTAGACGCCATCATCGGCGGGGTAGGCGTGGCCCTTCTCGATCAGGGTCTCGGTGATGGCGATCATGCCGGCGATATGGTCGGTAGCCCAGGGTTCGACTGTGGGGGGGAGCACGTTGAGGGCGGCGAGGTCGGCATTGTAGATGCGGGCGAATTTCTGCGTGACCGCATCGATGGCAACGCCGTCTTCCACCGCCCGGGCGATGATCTTGTCTTCCACATCGGTTATGTTGCGGGCGTAGACGAGGGCATCCTCGCCATAGGTCCGGCGAAGCAGGCGGGCGAGGACGTCGAACACGACGGCGGGGCGGGCATTGCCGATATGGGCGTAATTGTAGACGGTGGGACCGCACAGATACATCGTCACGCGGCTGGGGTCGGCCGGTTCAAATGGCTGTTTCTCGCGCCCAAGCGTGTTGTAGAGCGTCAACGCCATGGCTGGGGTCCTCCTGAGGCGGAGGCTTCAGGTAGGCTGGCGTGGGAGGGAACGCAACCGGGCCGATCGCGCCTTTGCGACCTCAGAAGATCGCGTAGCCGCCATCGATGACGAAGGTGTCGCCGGTGTGGAAGGCGGACGCGTCTGAGGCGAGGTAGACGGCGGTGCCGCCGAAATCCTCCGGTTCGCCCCAGCGCCGGGCGGGTACGCGGGGGATGACCTTCTGGGAGAAGGCTTCGGAATTCTGGCCGGCCTCGGTCATGTCCGTGGCGATCCAGCCGGGCAGGATGGCGTTCGCGCGGATCCCGTAGCGGGCGTGTTCGACGGCGATGCCCTTGAGCATGGAGATCAGGCCGCCCTTGGTTGCGGCATAGGCCTGGTTGCGGGCGGCGCCTTCGATGGCGGCGAGGGAGGCGACGCCGACAACGCTGCCGCCGCTGTCGCCCTGGCGGGCGCGCTCGACCATGGTCTTCACGCTTTCGCGCAAGGTCCAGAAGGCGCCTTCCAGGTTGATGGCCATGTTCTTGCGCCAGGTTTCGGTGGTCATTTCGCTGAAGGAGGGTGCGCCGGCGCCGATGCCGGCATTGGCAAAGCAGCTGTCGATGCGGCCGAAGCTGGCGATCACATCGGCGGTTGCATCGATGACCGCCTGCTCATCGCCGACATCGACGGACCAGGCCTTGACCTCGCCGGCACCGAGCTTGGACAGGGCGGCTGCAGCCTCGGCATTCTTCGCGTCGTTCCGGCCCCAGATCGCGAGGGTGGCATTGGAGGCGGCCAGGGCTTCGGCCATGCCGAGTCCGATGCCGCGATTGCCGCCGGTGATGAGGGCGACTTTTCCAGTCAGGTCGAAGGGGGCGTATGCCATGGCGCGTGTCTCCCGAAGTCTTTTGGTGGTGTTCTTGGTGGTGGCTTGTGTGTGCCCCGCTCACGCTGGGGAAATCAAGCGGAGAAGCGCTGGGTAGCCGCCTCGATGATGGCGATGGTGTCGGCTGACAGGTCGTAGGGGGCGAGCTGGTCGAGCGGGGCGAATTCCGCTGCGAGCGCATCGTCCGCGGCAACGGGGTCGCCGGCGGTCCAGGCGGCGGCGTAGTCGAGCACGACATAGTGGTGGGCGGGGTAGATCACGTCCACCACATCGACGAGGCCGAGCAGGCGCGCGGTGACGCCGGTCTCTTCGGAAAGCTCCCGCAGGGCGGCATCGGCGGCGCGTTCGCCCCATTCAAGGTGTCCGCCCGGTAATGACCAGGCGCCCTGGCGGGGCGGTTTGGCCCGTCTGACGAGCAGAACATTATTATCGCGTAAGCAAACAACCCCAACGGCCACAACAGGTTTGGCAGGCGGGATCGCGCGTGACATACACCCACCTTAGTGTGATCCAGACGGGGAGACCACCATGCGGCAGCGCCTAGCAGGGGCCTTGCTGGCGGCGATCGTGATCGTGCCAGGGGTGAGTATGGGGGAGATCATGACCAAGGAAGAGATCGAGGATGAATTGATGGGGGTGACCGTATCGGGTGTGATCGAGGGCACCGATCTGGGCTGGCGCGAATGCATCGACCGGGAGGGGGCCACGTTCTACGAGGTCGAGGGAGAGCGGGCACGGCCGGGCCGTATCCTGGTGACCGATGGCGGGCTGGCGTGCTTCTCCTATGGCGCGATTGCAAGCTGTTTCACCGTAATGCGGGATGGCCCTTATTATGCATTGGTGGATGCTGTAGACCGGTTCCTGATTCAGAGGATCGAGCGGCCGGTTCGCCGTTGCACCCCCGCAAATGATGCGGTCAGTTAGGACAGTCCCACTTGGCAAGACGGGTCAAACGCAAGCCGATATCGCTCGCGCTCCAGGGCGGTGGTGCCCATGGGGCGTTCACCTGGGGCGTGCTGGACCGCGTGCTCGAAGATGGCCGGATGGATATCAAGGCCGTGACCGCGACATCGGCGGGTGCGATGAACGCGCTGGCCCTGGCCAATGGGCTGCATGATGATGGCGATGACGGCGCACGGGCGAGCCTCGAACTGTTGTGGCGGGAAATCTCGCGGGCCGGGGCGCCACTTTCGGCCGTCTCGTCCCAGGCCGTGCCGACCCTGTTCGATGCGTTCAACCCATTTGCGAGCCTGACGCCGTTCAACTTCGCCAGCGCGCTCTCCAGTTTCGCAAGCCCCTACGATCTCAATCCGTTCGACTACAATCCCCTGCGCGACGTGCTGAGTGCGGCGCTGGATTTTGATGCGATCCATGCGTCTCCGGTGGAGCTGTTCATTGCGGCGACAAATGTGGAGACCGGCCGGGTGCGGATCTTCAAGGATGAGGACGTCACTATCGATGCGGCGCTGGCGTCTGCCTGCCTGCCGCAAACCTTCCGCGCGGTGGAGATTGATGGCGTGCCCTATTGGGATGGCGGCTATATGGGCAATCCGGCGCTGTTTCCGCTGATCTATTCGGAGGCGCCGGGGGATGTGTTGCTGGTATTGCTGAACCCGCTGATCCGACGGGGAACGCCGCGGTCGGCGGGGGCAATCCAGGACCGGCTGAACGAGATCAGCTTCAATTCGGCCCTGATCAGCGAGTTGCGTGCGATTGCGTTCGTGCAGAAGCTGTTGGACGAGAACTGGTTGGCTGACCGGCGGCAGAATGATTATCGGCGGCTGAACATCCACGCCATTCGCGGCGGGCAGATGCTGTGCGACCTGTCGCTGGAGAGCAAGTATGACACGCGGTGGAGCTTTCTGACCAAGCTGCGGGACCTTGGCCGCGACCATGCTGAGACCTGGCTGGACACCTGTTTTGACCGGGTGGGGAAGAAATCATCGGTCGATGTGCGCGAGGAGTTCCTGTCACTGGGGTGAGGGGGCTGAGCGCGATCAAGGCGCCGGCTTGAGGAATTGGACCCGGGCAGCGCCATAGGTGCGGGTGTCGAGGATTGTCCAGCCGGGCACGTCAAGGGGTTCGTCGGCGCCGGTTTCGGCCATGGCGACAGCTTTTTCCGAGAGCCAACCGCCGGCCTTGAGGCTGGCGAGGGCCGGGGGGATAAGGGCCTCGCCATAGGGCGGGTCCAGGAACACCAGGTCGAACGGGGCGCCGACGCCAGCGGGCCGGGTGCCGAGATCGGTGGCCGAACGCCGGTGGATGCGGGTGGCGCCGAACAGCGACAGAGTCTCAATATTGGTGCGGATAGCGCCGCGGGCTGCAGGGTCGGTTTCCACGAACAGGCAAAACGCGCCCCCGCGTGACAGCGCTTCCAGGCCGAGCGCGCCGGAGCCGGCAAACATGTCGATGATCCGGGCGCCATCGAGGGCGGGGGCCCACTCGGCATGGGCCATGACGTTGAAAACCGCTTCGCGGGCCCGGTCTGAAGTGGGGCGTGTGCCTCGGCCCGACGGGGTCTTGATGGCGCGGCCCTTATGGACGCCGGCGACAATGCGCATGGCGGGACACCTCTCGCATTCCGGCGCTGGCGGTGGCATCCTCGCTGAAAAGCAAGGGAGAGCAGACATGGCCAGCGTGACGGCTGAAACGCGAGGGCGTACCGCAATCATCCGCTATGGCAACCCGCCGCGCCACTACATGACCGGCGAAGGCTCGGTGCAATTGGCCGAGGCAATCAACCAGGCGGCCGGCGATGCGCCGGTCAGCGCGATCGTGGTGACCGGGACCGATGATGTGTTTGTTAGGCATTTCGATGTGAGCGAGATTGTCCAGGCTGGCGGAGCGGTGGCGGCAGGCGCGCTGAAGCGGGAAAATTTCGAGGACGGGCCTTTCGTGCAGTTGCAGGATGCCTGTTTCAACGCGCCCAAGCCGGTGATCGCGGCGATCAATGGCACCTGCATGGGCGGGGGTTTCGAGATTGCGCTGGCGTGTGACCTGCGGGTGGCCGCTGATGCGGTGGAGCAGCTTGGTCTGCCGGAGACCCGGATCGGCATTTTCCCGGGCGGTGGCGGCACCCAGCGCCTGCCCCGGGTGATCGGCGAAGCTGCGGCGCTTGATTTCATTCTGCGGGGCCGGGTTGTGGGTGCAGCGGATGCGCTGGCGATGGGGCTGGTGCATGAGACGGCTCCGGACGCGCTTGTGCGCGCGCTGGAGATTGCGGCTGAGTTCGATGGCAAGGGCGCTGAAAGGGTGGCGGCGGCCAAGCGCCTCGTTCGGGGAGCGCTGGCGCGTCCGCTGGACGAGGGGCTGAAGGCAGAACGGCACACGTTCTACGAGGTGCTCAAGACGGACGCAGCGATGGACGCAATGGGTGAGTTTCTGACCACGGGCGAAGACATCACGCGATGAACGAAGACGGCGCTGGTCTCAGAGAGGAACGTGCGAGCCCGGCGGGGGTGTCGCCGATGGACCGCGCGTTGGCGCTGGCGCGGGCGGCGGGCCGGGCGGGAGAAGTGCCGGTGGGTGCGGTGGTTGTGTGCAGCGAAACCGGCGATGTGCTGGGCGAGGGGGCGAACGGGCCGATCAGCGCGTGTGATCCCACGGCCCATGCGGAGATCGTGGCATTGCGGGCGGCGGCCAAGGCGACCGGAAACTATCGGCTGACCGGGGCGGTGCTGTATGTGACGCTGGAGCCGTGCGCAATGTGTGCGGGGGCGATCAGCCTGGCGCGGGTCGGGCGGGTGGTGTTTGCAGCGTCTGACCCGAAGGGCGGCGCGGTGATCCATGGCGCGAAAGTGTTCGACCAGCCGACCTGCCATTGGCGTCCGGATGTGGAGCAGGATCCGGCGGCGGCGGCGGCGTCGGACCTGCTAAAGGCGTTCTTTCGCGCGCGGCGGTAGGGGGGCTTCGCTTGCGGCCCGTTGGCTTTCGCCAACCGCCGCCGAAGCGGGAGCGGGTGAGCTGGCCGCTCCTATTGTGGGCGTCAGGTGGCGGCTTGTTGCTGGGCGGTGCGGATGCCCTGCTTCACCTTGGGATGGGCCATCATGGCAGCCCAGGCGCGGCCCTTGGTGTCGTCAGGCAGCTTGCGGAACGCATTGAGCGCCTTGGCGCCCACCGAGCACAGGTTCAGGGCCTTGAGGGCATCGGCTTCGTTACCGGATGCCGTGACCACGCGCACGACGCTCGGGTCGGCCATCACGCCGATCATGGCTTTCTGGATTTCCGCTTCGTCGCCCTTGCTGAAGAGGCCGTGGCGGGCGGGATTAGTCTGGGCCTGGCGGACCAGTTCGAGGAGGTCGGCGTTCACGCGAACTGCGGTGGGGTAGAAATCGGCGTCCGACAGGTTCTGGTTCATGGCCCAGCCGGCGAGGGCGGCCTGTGGGGCGCCGGCGATCCCCTCATAGGTGGAGCCTTCGCAGTATTTCGTGCCCGATTGCTGGGCGGTGCGGAGGTCGCGGACGAGGCCATCGAGCAGGCGGTTGAGGGACTGGCCGCTGGCATAGGTGAGGATATCGGCATTTTCGAGCAGCGTCTGGTAGGCGGCGTCCTGGATGGCGGCCATCTGGTCCTTTTCGCTCAGCGCGTCGGCGGAGAAGGTGCGCTGGAGGTCGACATAGCGGCTGGGTGCGACGGCGAGGAGGGTCTTGAGGAAGCGCTGTTCGTCTTCGCCGGCCATGGCCTCGTTCAGGGCTTCGGGATTGGTCAGCTCCAGCATGGCATTGGAGTGGGTGCCAGCGACGAGGGCCGGGTCAGGCTCATCGCTGCCGCCAAATCCAGGCATCATCAGAGCGCCGGCAAAGCAACCCCCCACCACCACGATCGTGGCCAAGCCGAAAAGCAGATTGCCGTCGCCAAAAAGACGGTTGGGCCGTGCATCATACATGGGCCGGGACCTCCAATTCCTGTCCCGGCCACCCTAGCGCCCATTCCCTGACAAAGGGTTGAGCGAAGGTTACACGGCGGCGACGCCGGCTGCGGGGGGATCGGAATAGATCGCGACCACCTTGTCGGCGCGCCGGTCAATGACGCAGCGCTGGTTGACATAGCCCTTGTCGGTGATCTCGCCGGCATCGATGGAGGGGGGCTCTGTCAGCACGGTAAAGCGCTTGATCCGGCGGGACGAGCCGGGCTCTGCGGCGTTGAAGGTGCGGATCTTTTCGGCGAGATCGGCTGTGAAGGTGGCGAGGGCTTGTGCCATGTCTCCGCCTGCGTGCCTGACGTAGGATTCGAAAGTCTGCGGCGCGGGCCAGACCAGGGCGCTGGCATAGTCCTTGTCCTGGCCGGCGATAACGGCGTCGAAGATGAGTGGTGAGCAGGCGGCAACAAGATCGGGCCTGAGGGTGCCGACGCTGACCCATGTGCCGCTGGAGAGTTTGAAATCCTCACCCACGCGGCCATCGAAGATGATGCCCTTGCCGGGATCGCCTGGATCGACCAGCTTGGCGGCGTCTCCGAGGCAATAGAAGCCTTCCTCGTCAAACACTTCGGCGTTCTTTTCGGGCATATCGAGATAGCCCGGCATGACCGAGGGGCCCTTGACGCGGACCTCCAGCTTGGTGCCGTTCGGGACCAGTTTCAGCGTCATGCCTGGCAGGGGCAGGCCGATCAGGCCGACGCGTTCGACTTCCCAGTGCACGACGGTGATGCCCTGGGTTTCGGTGGCGCCGTACATGGTGGTGATCGGGATGCGGCGGCCGGTGGCCTGGATCGCGAGGGCCTGGAGCCGGTCATAGAGGTCATCGGACAGGGTAGCGCCGCCATAGGCCACCATGCGCATGTTCTTGAAGAAGGCGTGGAGGAGCGCGTCGTCCTGTTCCATGGCGTCGGCGAGCATCGCCAAAGCAATCGGGGCGGTGCCGAAACTGGTGGGCGAGACGTCGCGGACATTGCGGATGGTCTCGTGGAACAGGGCGGGGGTTGGCTTGCCGCCATCGATCCAGAAGGTCGAGCCGTTCCAGAGCGCGCCATTGAAATTCACGTTGGAGCCGGAGATGTGGTTCCACGGTAGCCAGTCGAGGATCTGGGGGATCTCATCGGGATCATGGTCGGGGTCGCGGGAATCATCGCGCAGGCCCTCCTGGCCGGCAATCATGGAGCACATGGCGCCCTGGGTTGTCGGCACGGGCTTGGGCATGCCGGTGGAGCCCGATGTGAAGAGATACTTCGCCACGCTGTCATCGGCGAGGCGGTCCATGGCTTCGGCCACGGCGGGGGTGACGGGGGTCAGCGCAAGATCGGCATAGTCGAGCACATCATCGACATTCAGTGCGCCATCGGAAGTGAAGACGGTGATGCCGTCGAGCGGGAGGGCGGCCAGGGCCGGTTTGAACGGGTCCAACTGTTCGGCGAAGATCGCAGCCGGGCGGACGGCGTGGAAGCAGTGTCTGAGCTTGTCGAAATCGCTCGACATGAGCGAATAGGGCACCGAGATCGGCGCGGCCGGGGCGCCGATGGTCTGGGCGGCGAGGATGACCATGGCCGAGGCGATGGAGTTGCCCGACAGGATCATCACCGGCGCGTCGGGACCGGCGCCAAGGTCGAGAAAGGCCTGGGCCAGCGCATGCACCGTGTCGCGCGCTTCACCATAGGTGATGTGAACCCAATTGTCGGTGGCCGGATCGCGCTGTTTCAGGAAGGGGCGGTCTGGGTGGGCATCGGCCTTGGCGACCAGGTCGTGGGGCACGGTGCGCGGGCGGTCACCGGGCGCCTGGCGCGGGGTGAGGTAGATGACGCCCTCACCGGTGGTGCGGACCTCAATGTCCGGTTCCTTCATCGCCAGTTTGCGGAATGGCGGCAAGGCTTGCCCGTCTGCCATGGTCGTTCTCCTCCTCAGTACGTCTTATTATTGGCGTTGTACTTAATGCACCTTGGCGTCACCGCAACAACTCGCCAGAGCCTGAGGGGCGAGGGACAGTGAGGATTGGACAATTGCCGCCACGGAATGGTTAGATGGCGGACCGCCGGAATGCGGCGTTGCGGCTCGGCAACTCAGCCGGGCGGTGCCGCCGGAGGTCGCGGCCTGAGGGGAGTTTGGCAGAATGCTGAAATCGCTGGTCACACGGGTGTCCTCGCCGCGCCGGGCGATTGCCTATGGCTGGCTCCTGGATGGTCTTGGCCTGGTGATTGGGCTGGTGTTCGTGTCCGTGCTGGCCTTCCTGATTTTCGGAGCGGGGGAGGGGGTTGGTGCGACACTGGCGGCGGCGCTGGGTTTGATCGCCCTCGGTGGGTTGGCGCTGGCGACGCTGGAGCGGTTGGGCGAATTGCTGGAGCAGTGGAGCCGGGACCTTCGCGCCCAGGACCTGCTCGACCGGATTGAGCGTGGCAAGGCGGTGCCGCCCTTCGTGCTGTACCTGCGTCCGTTCGCGTCAACCGACGCCGTGCAGGCCCATGATTTCAACTATCTGCCAAAGTCGCTGCCGGGGTTTGGCGGCGGGAATGTCATGGCGGCGACGGTGAAGTATGAACTTGAGAATGAGATCCGCCAAGCGAGCCGGGCGATCGGACCCATGGTGGCCCTGGGCGCGCCGCTGGAACATGTGGGGGCGGGCCGGATCCTGGTGAGCGATGGGACCTGGCAGCGCGCGATTGCCGGACTGATGGATGCGGCGGCGCTGATCGTGCTGTTGCCGTCGAGCCGGGCGGGGACCGCGTTCGAGGTGAACCGGATTCTGGACAATGGCTTGTTGGGCAAGACGGTGATCATCGATCCGCCAAACGGGTCGACCAGCGCCCTGGACGGCTATGACCATGCGCAGGAATGGGATGATATCCGCGACCTGTTTGCGGCGAAGGGCGTGGATCTGCCCGCCGATGACCGGCGCGGGCGGGCTTATGGTTTCACGGCAGGCGGTGAGACGCTGCTTGACCGGCGTGTCGATATTGACGGGACGGGCATGCGGCCATTCCTGAAACAGCTTACGAGATTGCGGGCCGGGGGGGCCGAGATTGAGAGGGGACTGGCATGATACGCTTCTTCAACGCTGTGACGGCGATCAGCACCACAGCGATTGCCATCGGGTTCGGCCTGATGTCGCAGGAAAACGAGCGGGTCCAGAACAAGGCGGCGCTGGAGGCGCTGTATAGTAGCCAGACCGCGGCCGCGCTGCATTTCTGCTCCAATCATGGCCGGATCATTGCGGCGGAGACGATTGAGGACCTCAAGCAGCTGGAGAGCGAAAGCGGGGTGCTGACGGGGTGGTTCGGTCGCGATGGGGACGGTGCGGTGCCGACCGCTGTGGAGCCGGCGTTGGGTGAGGGTGAGGCTGTGTGGGACGCGCAGGTCACCTCTTATGAGCCGGGGAGCATCCAGTCGCGCTGGGACCAGCGGCTAGTCGATTTCGAGACCGATTTCGAACAGAAGTGCGACAAGAGCGAACGGGCCGAAGATGCGGTCGATGAGGCGCTGTTTGCCGAAGCGCCACCAGAGGCGCCGCGATTGGGTGAGAATTCGAATAGTAGCGGGGCCGTGCGCGGGATTGGCGAGCCGGCCGATCCCGACGATGGGATGGACGAGGCGCCGGCGCCCACGCCGAATGTGCCGGATCGGTCTGCCGAAGCGCCCGCCCAACAAGCGGCCCAGAGTAGCCGCGACGCCTATGTCGATGCTGTGAAACAGTCCGATAATGTGGACCTGCGCATCTCCCAGCGTACTGAGGCGATCACGGCGAAGAAGTCGGGCAATATGGGCGAGCAGCCCCGCCGGTATCATGCCGTTCTGGCGTCTTATGATGTGGATGCAGATGAGAAGGTTGTCCTGGACCGCGTGGACCTGCTGCGCCGCCAAATTGAGAAATCCGGTGCGCGGCAATTGTCTGCCCGGGTCTACCGGACCCAGATCTCGAACCACTATGCGGTGGTGGTCGAGCAGGAGGGACAGTCATCGTCCAAGATTGCGAGCAGCCTGGTTGAACGGGCCAAGACCCAGGGCTGGGCTTATGACGCTTTTATGCAGGCCGAAAACACATGGACGGCCTGTGGCACACCGGAAACGGTTGCAGCAGTGAGGGCGTGCGGGACGGGTCGGTGACGCTGGTGATGGCGTAAGCGCGAGTGCGGGGCTCATGAGGGCTGGAGCTTGTGGGCAGCCAATTGGTTGTAAAGCGGGCGGGCGTCGGCGGCTATCTGTGCGGCGGGGCCGCTGAGGTGAGGGAGGGGGCCGGGCGGCGGGCCGAAACCGGTCGAGCGCCAGACGGTATCGTACCAGTGCGGTGCCCACGGCCCGTCTTCAAATCGGGGACCGGCCGGCCAGGACAGCATGGCGGGGTCCCATCCGATATCCAGCGCCTGGCAGAGCGCGCGGAGCATGGATTCGGGCGCAGCGAGGAGATCGTCGCTATCGATGACCGGCGGTCTCTTTCCGGTGGTGGCGATTGCCCGTTCGAACATGGCCACCTGATGGGGGAGGCCGATGGCTTCGAGGCTGAGGGTTTCCATCTTGCGCTGGTAGGATGCCAGGACCCGCTCGGGTCGGCGGATCAGGAAAGCATGCCTGCAGGCGCCCATGAAGCGGGTGGGAAAGGCCGGCAGCATGTGGTGGGTCATGTGTTTCTGGTACTGGATCGGGGCGGAGGCCGGACGGGTGGATAGCAGCGCGTCCACGGTTTCGGGGTCGTCCGGGCACTGCTGAAGGATTTGGCTGGCCATGGGGTGGTCCAGCCCGGTTGCGGCGAGGAATGGGGCGTAGAACGGCTCGTCGATGCAGGCCGTGTCGGCGCGGATGCCGAAGCTGCGCATCATTGTGGTAGAGAGGTTGCGGGGGCCGGACCACATGGCGATGCGGATGGGTGTGGTCTTGGTCATGCGGCGCGGCGTCAGACCGGTGTCAGGCTGCGCGCCACCAGATCGGCGTAGCCCTGGCTCAGGCGATGGCTGACGGGGCCGAACACGGTCTCGATGGCCCGCCCATCGACGGCGCTGACCGGCGTGACGCCGGCGAAGGTGCCGGTGACGAACACTTCGTCGGCGGAATAGACGTCGAACAAGGAAAACCGTTTTTCTCGGCACGGAATATCCAACTCGCCGCAGACCCGCAGGATGTTTCCGCGTGTGATGCCGCCCAGGCAATAGTCTGTCGGTGAGGTCCACACTTCGCCATCGCGCACGATGAAGAAGTGGGTCGAATTGCAGGTGGCGACGAACCCGTCGGGGTCGAGCATCAGGGCTTCGTCGGCGCCGGCCTTGTCGGCCTGGATGCAGGCGAGGATGCAGTTGAGCTTGGAGTGGGAATTGAGCTTCTGGTCCTGTTCGGCGGGGCCAGTGCGCCGGACATGGACGGTGAACAGGCTGAGGCCGGTCTCCATGACGGCGGGTACGGGCGATTTGTATTCGGGGATGATCACCACAGTGGGTGCGGTGATCGTGAAGCGGGGCCCCTGGTAGGGCGATTTCTTGATGCCGCGGGTGACCATGAGCCGGATGTGCACGCCATCGGTCATGCCATTGGCGGCGAAGCAGGCTTTCAGCCGTGCGAGCAAGTCATCGGGGGTGAGGCCGATATCCATATCCAGCGTCTTTGCACCGGCGAACAGGCGCTTCATGTGCTCAGGCCAGAAGGCCAGTCCACCGGCCTTGAGGCGGAGCCCTTCCCACACACCATCGCCGAGCAGATAGCCGGACTCGAACACTGACACGGTGGCTTTGTCGCGGTGAATGAGGTCGCCGTTCACCGATACGAGGACGTCCGCATTGCGCGGATCGGGCTGGTAATCGTGCGCGCCGTGGGGACCGTCGTCCATCCGGCGCTACCCGACCTGGCGTTCGTGGCCGTCCCAATAGGGCGCGCGGAGATCTTTGCGGAGGATCTTGCCGGAGGGGTTGCGAGGCAGCGCTTCGGCGAAGTCGACGGTCTTGGGTGCCTTGTAGGCGGCGATGCGCTCTTTGGCGAAGGTGATGATGTCTTCGGGTTGGGGGTCGGTGCCGGGCTTTTTCACCACGATGGCCTTCACCGCTTCGCCCCATTGTTCGCTGGGCACGCCGATCACCGCCACATCGGCCACGTCGGGATGGCCAAATAGGGCGTTTTCGACTTCGGCAGGGTACACATTCTCACCGCCCGACACGATCATGTCCTTCACCCGGTCATAGATGTAGAGAAAGCCATCCTTGTCGAAATAGCCGGCATCGCCGGTGTGGAAGAAACCGTTGCGGATCGCGTCCGCGGTGGCGTCGGGGCGGTTCCAGTAGCCTTTCATGACGAAGTCGGACTGGATGACGATTTCGCCGACCGAGCCAGTTTCGACGGCGTCGCCCGCCTCATCGACGCATTTGACGATGGTGCCGGGCCACGGCACGCCGCAGGAGCGGAGCTTGTTCCAGTCCGGATTGTGGGCTTCGGGCGGCAGGAAGGTGCCGCCGCCGACGGTTTCGGTCAGGCCATAGAGCTGAGTGAAGCGGGCGCCCATGATGTCGACCGCTTCCTTGAGGAGATCCTCCGCGATGGGCGAGGCACCATAGAACACCTGTTTGAGACTGGAGAAGTCGACCTCGCGGACATTCGGCTGTTGGGTCAGCATGAGGATCACGGCGGGGACCCAGAAGGCATGGGCGATCTGGTGCTGGGGCAGGAGCGCGAGGATCTCGACGGGGTTGATCTCGCGGATGATGACGGTGTTGGCGCCCTGGGCGGCGGCTAGGAGGCCGACATTGACACCGGCCACGTGGAAGAGCGGCATGGCATTCATCACCGCCTCGCCAGCATCATAGCTGGACCATTCCAGTTCTGCCGCCTGGCTGAAGAAGCCCATATAGTTTCGGTCTGTCAGCTGGACGCCCTTGGGCAGGCCTGTGGTGCCCGAGGTGTAGAGCTTGATGATGTCGTCATCGGGATCGACGGGGCGGTTCTGATCGACCGCGGACTGGTTGCCGCGCCAGCTTTCATAGCTTTCCCAGTCGGCATGTTCGCCCTCGACGGCGATGATCCGTTTGAGGTCCGGGCAGTTGGGCGCGACCTGTTCGATGATCGGGAAAAAGTCGGCCATCACGAAGAGAACGCTGCAACGGGAGTCCTTGAGGATGAACTCGATTTCGGGCGGCGCGAGCCGGTTGTTGATCCCGCAGATCGCCATGCCGGCCTTCATGCAGCCAAAGGCAATCTCGTAATAGACATCCATATTCTTGCCGAGCCAGCCGATCCGGTCCTGGCGCTGGGCCCCGGTGGCGATGAGGCCGTTTGCAACCTGCGAGGCGCGGGCGTCCAGGGTGGCAAAGCTGGTTTCCCGGCCTTCGAACCAAAGCGCCGTCTCCGATCCGCGGACACGGGACTGCACCCGGGGAATATCGGCGACGTGGCGGATGGCTTTGAGATCGAACATGGCACACTCCCAACTCTCACGCGGAGCCACCATTGAGGGGCCCCGAAAATCTTCGACTGAACCCTTATGCAAAGCCCGCCGCTGGTCTACACCCAGACCTGAAATCGCTGCGGTTTTCCGCATTTTGACGCGAGCTTACCAGGAGGACCCCTGCCCATGACCGGATTTTCCACCCGCGCGATCCATGCCGGCGCTGCGCCCGACCCTGTGAGCGGGTCCCGCGCCCAGCCCATCCACCAGACAACCAGCTTTGTATTCAAGGATGCCGACCACGCCGCAAACCTGTTCGCGCTGCAGGAGTTCGGCGAAATCTATACCCGTATCGGCAACCCGACGACCAGCGCCCTGGAAGCGCGCATGGCCGACCTGGAAGGCGGCACCATGGCGGTGGCGACCGCGTCGGGGCATGCCGCACAGCTGCTGGTGATGCATGTGTTGATGGCGCCGGGGACGAATGTCGTCGCCGCGAAACAGCTCTATGGCGGCTCGATCAACCAGCTCAATCACGCGATCACGAAGTTCGGCTGGTCGGTGAAATGGGCCCATATCGACGATCCGGCCACGTTTGAAGCTGCCATCGATGAGAACACCCGCATGGTGTTTTCCGAGAGCCTGGCCAATCCCGGCGGACTGGTGACCGACATGGCAGCGCTGGCGGAGATCGCCCACCGGCACGGATTGCCCTATGTGGTCGATAACACGATGGCCTCGCCCTATCTTTGCCGCCCGCTAGAGCATGGCGCCGACATTATCGTCGAGAGCCTGACGAAATTTGTCGGCGGGCACGGCAATTCGATTGGCGGGATAGTGATCGATGGCGGCAAGTTCGACTGGAAGGCGCACGGAGCAAAGTTTCCGACGCTGACCGAGCCGCTGCCCTTCTATAATGACATGGTGTTGGCCGATGCGTTTGGCGCGCTTCCGATGGGGCCGGATGGTGGGCCGATCGATGTGGCCTTCGCCATCGCTTCGCGCGCCTACGCTCTGCGTGATCTCGGGCCGGCCCTGTCGCCGTTCAATGCTTTCCTCATCATGACCGGTTGCGAGACGCTACCCCTGCGCATGGATCGCCATTGCGCGAATGCCCAGGCGGTGGCCGAATGGCTGCAGGCGCACGACAAGGTGGCCTGGGTTCGCTATGCCGGATTGACGGGGGATGCCCACCATGGGCGGGCACAGACCTACCTGCCAAAGGGCGCAGGCGCGGTGTTCACGTTCGGCCTGAATGGCGGATATGAAGCGGGCAAGGCGCTGGTGTCTGGGGTCGGGCTGTTCAGCCACCTGGCCAATATCGGCGACACGCGCTCGCTGATCATCCACCCCGCCTCAACCACCCACAGCCAGCTTTCGGACGCCCAGAAAACCGCCGCCGGCGCAGCCCCCGACACGGTTCGACTATCGGTCGGCATCGAGGACGTCGCCGACATCATCGCCGACCTGGAGCAGGCCCTCGCAGCGATCTAGCGGTGCAACATCCGCTTGTGTGCGGATGATGAAAAAATGTACATTCGCCTCTCTGGGGAACCTGCGTTAGGCGCTGGCCTGACGGGTTTCCGTTCGCTGTAACCGGCTATGGCGGGCACGGTCGGCCCAGCCAGGCTGGATGCCGGCGGGGACAGAAGAGTAGAGAGCGAGGGTACCGATGATCACGGGCACACCGAATGCGGACGCATTGGACGGCACAAATGGGCCGGACACCATCGACGGACTTGGCGGCAACGACACCATCAATGCGCTGGATGGCGACGACATCCTGAACGGCGGCGATGGCAATGACACGCTGAACGGCAATGATGGCGACGACACGCTGAACGGTGGCGCGGGCAAGGATTTGCTCCGCGGTGGGGCCGGGGTCGATACGCTGAACGGTGGCCTCGACGATGACACCTACATCATTGATGACCTGGACGATGTGATCGTTGGCGAACTCTCGACCGAGGCCGGCGGCGGACGCGACGTGGTGCGCGCGACCGTGTCGTTCACCCTGCCGACCAATATCGAAATCCTGACCCTCGGCGGGTCGGATGCCCTCGATGGTACCGGATCGGAAAGCGATAATGGGCTGAACGGCAACGGCGCGGCGAACGTGCTGATGGGCCTTGGCGGATCGGATACGCTGAACGGCAATGGCGGCGATGACACGCTGCATGGTGGCGATTGCGACGATTTTCTCAATGGCGGTAGCGGATCCGATACGCTGATCGGCGGCGACGGCGGCGACCGGTACACGCTGAATGATGCCAATGACACGATCATCGAACTAGCGAGCGATAGCGGCATCGACACGATGCGCTCATCGATCGACGCCACGATTGTCGACAATGTCGAACGGCTCGTCCTGATCGGTTCCGCACTTGAAGCGACCGGGAACGGCGATGACAACACGCTCCAGGGCAATGGCCTGGACAATATCCTCACCGGTGGCGCGGGCAATGATGTCCTGTTGGGATCGAGCGGGAATGATACGCTTCTCGGCGGCGACGGGAACGACACCCTCGATGGCGGCAAGGGTGACGACACACTCGATGGCGGCGAAGGCGATGATCTGTTCGTCTATGCCGGCGCCGATGGCGATGGCGCCGACACGATGCTGGGCGGCACCGGTGCAGACCGGTTCGAGATCACGAACCCGGACTCGCCGGGTGGGCTGGCGGACCTTACCCTGGACGGGGGCGGAGGCGGCGACACATTGGTGGTTGACGCGGCAACCCTGGGTAACCTGACCTTCGATGGCGGTTCCGGCAATGATGCCGTGGCAATCAAGGCCAACACGCTTGGGACGGTGGACATCGATCTGGCGAGCGGTGTCGATACAGTCGAGCTTGGCCGGGTGGACGGCGTGATCGGCGCGCTGGGTGGGGACATCTCCATCCGGCTGGGCGGAGGCCGGGACGCGGTTATCATTGCTGACTTGCCGGACACGCTGGTGATCCGCGACTTCGCGACCGGCGCATCGGGCGACACGTTGGACCTGACGCCGTTCCTGGCGCGCCAGTTGAGCGGCTGGGATGGGAGCAACCCGTTCGGGACAGGGCATCTGCGCCTGGTGCAAAGCGGGACCAGCGTTCTGCTGGAAGTGGATTTCGATGGAGGCGGCGATAGCTGGAGCCTCGCGGCGACGCTATCGAACACCGATGTGGGCCTGTTCACCAGCGACAATTTCCTGGGCTTCGACCCGGGCGGCGCACCGGCATCCGGCGGTGTTATCGATGGCACCTCGGTCGGAGAGACCCTGGATGGCGGTATCGGGGCGGACACGCTCAACGGGTTCGGCGGTGACGATACACTGAACGGTGAGGGCGGCCCGGACATTCTGAACGGGGGCGATGGTGACGATGTTCTCAATGGTGGGATCGGCGACGACACGCTGAACGGGGACGCAGGCGCCGACATCATGAGTGGCGGGCTGGGTAGCGATACCTATTCGGTCGACGATGCGGGCGACCAAATCGTGGGCGAGCAAAGCGCGGCTGAAGGGGGCGGCACTGACGTGGTCTTCTCGTCGGTGTCGTTCACGCTGCCGGAATTTGTCGAGATACTGACCTTGACGGGTGGGGCCGCGATTGATGGCACGGGTACCGAGCGCGCCGACTCGATTGTGGGTAATGCGGGTGACAATGTCCTGCTTGGCCTGGGCGGCGACGACAGCCTGTTCGGCAATGAAGGTGACGACACGCTGGACGGGGGCGCCGGTCACGACTTCCTGATGGGTGGCATCGGCGACGACATCGTCGATGGCGGCGCGGGCGATGATCTGATTGCAGGCGGACCAGGGGCGGACACGCTGGATGGCGGTGAAGGTGTGGATACGCTGTCCTACCTCGATGCGGCGGGCCGGATTGTGGTGCGCCTGTGGAACCAGACCGCGGATGGGTCTGATGCGAGCGCGGATACGATTTCAGGGTTCGAGAACGTGCAGAGCGGAGCCGGCAACGACGCGCTCATCGGTTCGGCGGACGCTAATTTCCTGAGCGCCGGGGCGGGGAATGACTATCTGGATGGGCTGGGCGGAAATGACTGGCTGGTGGGCGGCGCCGGTGCGGATCGCATGGTGGGTGGCGAGGGCGAGGACACCCTGATCTACCTCGACGCGACGGGCCGGGTGGTCGTGCGCCTTTGGAACCAGACCGCGGATGGCTCAATTGCCACGGGCGATGAAATTTCCGGTTTCGAGCACATCGCCAGCGGCTCCGGCAATGACGCACTGATCGGGTCCGACGTCTCGAATATCCTGTTTGCGGGCGCCGGGAACGATTACCTGGACGGGTTGGGCGGCGACGACGTCCTGCTCGGAGGGGTGGGCGCGGACCGGTTGGTGGGTGGCGACGGAACGGATACGGTCTCCTACGGCGATGCTGTGGGCCGGGTCGTGGTACGCCTGTGGAACCAGACAGCAGAGGGTTCGATTGCGACAGGCGATACGCTGTCCGGGTTTGAGAATGTCGAAGGCGGAGCCGGAAATGACGCGCTGATCGGGTCGTCCGACGCCAACATCATCTGGGCGGGCGCTGGGAACGATTATCTCGACGGCCTCGGTGGTGACGACGTTCTGATCGGCGGCGCGGGCGCGGACCGGATGGTGGGCGGGGATGGCGTTGATACGCTGTCTTATGAAGATGCCTTGGGCCGGGTTGTTGTCCGGTTGTGGAACCAGACCGCTGATGGCTCGATCGCCACGGGCGATGAGGTCTCGGGCTTCGAAAACGTGACCGGTGGGGCGGGCAATGACGCGCTGATCGGTTCGGACGAGGCGAATGTGCTGACCGCCGGGGCGGGCGATGACTATCTCGATGGCCTTGGCGGCGATGATGTCCTGTCCGGCGGAGAGGGCGAAGACCGCATGGTCGGCGGCGAGGGTGTGGACACGGTGTCCTATGCCGACGCTGACGGACGGGTGGTGGTGCGATTGCGCGACCAGACCGCTGATGGATCAATCGCCACCGGTGACACATTGTCAGGCTTCGAGAACGCGACGACCGGCAGTGGCAATGACGCGCTGATCGGCTCGGATGTGGCCAATGTGCTGACCGCTGGCGCGGGGAATGATTATCTCGACGGGCTTGCCGGTGATGACGTGATCGATGGCGGGGCCGGCAATGATCGGATGGTTGGCGGAGCCGGGGCCGACACATTCGTCATCTCTCAGGGCGCTGACACGATTTTCGATTTCAGTGCCGTGGATGGCGACCGCCTCGATCTGTCGGGGGTCGAGGAAATCGACACCCTGGCGGACCTGCAGGCCGCTCATTCGCAGGTCGGCGATGACAGCGTGTTCGATTTGGGCGACGGCAACACGCTGACGGTTGAAGATACGACCCTCGGTGATTTCTCGGACTCTGTGTTCTGACCCTTTAGCCACGCCACCGGCGGGTGGGTTAGAAATTGCCGGAGAAGCCGAAGAGGAAGATGTGGCCGAAGTCGCGGTCGTATTCGAGGCGCTGTGAGACGGTGCCCATGCGGTTGGGCTCGAAGACGAGGCGGCGCTGGGTGTCGCGTTGGTCGTAGAGATTGGCGAGGCGTACGAAGGCATTGAGGCCGAAGAAATCCTTGTGTTCGACCTCGATCCAGCCGAACCCCGGCGCATTGTTGAAGTCCGAGATTTCATCGATGCGGAAGACTTGGGCGTCGCGGAACTGTTCGTAGCCTGTGATCAGGGCATAGGGCGTGTCCGGAATATCCCAGCGCAGCTCGGCCAGGACGAAGCTGACCTTGTCCTGGCTGATCCAGCGGTCCTGGCCGGTCAGGGGGTCTTCGACTTCGGAGACCTGGGCATCGGCTTCGAGTTCCAGCTGAACACCTTCGAGACCGAACCGGTCGAATTGGAGGGTGGCGTCGATCTCGATGCCGGACCGGCGGGCACTGTCGAGATTGCCGGCTCCGGACAGCCCGCCCGGAAGCAGGATCCGGTCGACCAGATCCTCGATCTCTTCATGGAACAGCGTGATGGTCGATGCGCCGAGATCGCCATACTTGCGGTCAAGCTCCAGCTCGAAGCGCCAGGTCTGATCGGGAACGATGGAGCGGTTGCCGCCTTCTTCATTCTCATCATTGATGTTCCGGGTGGAGACGAAATCGAAGAAATTGAGCTGTCCGACCTCACGGTCGACCCTCAGTGTGGTGACGAAATTCTCGCTGGCCTCATAAGTGGCGGAGACATAGCCTTTGGGCCGGACAAAATCCTGGACCGACACGTCCATCCCAACCTCTGAGGCGAGTTCTGAATACTCCCCGCTGAGCGAGGCTTGCAGCGAGAGCTTCTCGGTCAGCTCACGGGTATGGGTCAGGCTGATTTCGGCGCGAGTTTCATCGACCAGGACCGGGGTGGAACGGTCCTGCAGGACAAAATCTTCGGGGCCGGCGCTGGTGAGAAAGTCTGAGCCGGCATCGAGCCGGTTATAGGCGTTCTCCACGGCGAGTTGCCAGTCCCGGCCCGGGCCTGTGGACCAGTCAAATTCGGCGCGGCCGATGGCTTCGTTCTCGATGAAATCCTGCAGGAACCGCACCCCGTCGCCCAGGTCCCCGGTGGCAAGCTCGCGTTCGATCGCCTGGTTGTTGAAGCGGCTGTCCTCGTGGCGGTAATAGCCGATTAGTTTCAGGGTGCCGCCGAACTGGGGCAGGGCGTAGTCGCCGCTGATCTCGGAGTTCCACTCATCTTCACCGCCGCGAAACAGGCGGAAGATGTTGTCGCCATCGGTCCGGATACGGTTGCCGCGTAGGCGGCGGGTGAAATTGAGGTCGGCATAGGTGAGGCTGACATTGGCTTCATGGCCATTTGGGGGTTTCCAACCGAGTGCCAACGAGCCTTCGATGAAGGCGAAGGACCCCTCGAAGTCATCATTCCGGGTCTCGATTAGCGTGTCATTGCCGTCAAACACGAATTCCGGGCCGGCATCGCCGAACCGGTTACCTTCGAGTTCCAGGCCCACGGTCCAGCTGATGTCGCCCTGTTCGCCAGTGACCGAAGCGTCGGCCTGATTGTAGCGGGGCTCCAGCCGCTCGCGGAATCGAGCATTCCAGTCCCAGACCCCCGAAATTCCGGTGCCTGATGTGATGACATTCGCAACGCGCCCCGAAAGGCCGGGAATGCCGAGCGTTGAGGCGTCCACAAGTTCGATCCGGACCACCCGGCTGGCGGGGATACGGCCGAGCGCGTCGAGGGCGTCGTTGGACTTGCCGCTGGGCCGCTCGCCATTGATCAGGACATTGCTGGTGGCCTGGCCCAACCCGCGGCTTTGCTCCACGCCCTGGATGGAAAACCCCGGCACCTGGGAGACCATGTCGCCGGCGGTCTGGGGAGAAAAGCGTGCAAAATCCTCTGGCGTCAAGATGGTCCGGGCGGCGGTTTCGCCCGCCTCATCGCCGCCGTCGCTGGCCGGTTGGGGCGGAAGGGTTGCGGCGTCTTGCGTTTGTGCCTGTGAAGACAGGGCCGCGAGCGCCGTCATAGCCGTGAGATACGCCCAGCGAGTGGCCATGCGCTCCTCCTCTTTAGGTTTTTCACCTACCCCACGCGCTTTGGACGGCAAATCGCGGTCGCCCGCAATGGGGCTCGCGAAATTTCCTGCTGAATTGACTACAAGTGTGGTCAATAAGTCACGGCAGGCCAGCGGGAGCGAGCGGGCGGGTGGCGGAATGTCAAAACTGCGCCCTTTAAGTGCCGTTTTCACCGTTCATGAACCTTGATCCACGACCTATGGATGAGTGGTGAGGAGTGATGGCCATGACGCGAGTGGCGGTGATCTATGGCGGATGGTCGTCTGAGCGTGAGGTCTCGATCAGTTCGGGTACGCAATTGGCGCGGGCGGCCCGGGCGGCTGGTTTCGACGTGGTCGAGATCGACGCCACGCGCGCGCTTGCAGGCCAGATCGAAACCGCGGCGCCGGATGTCATTCTCAACGGCCTGCATGGGCCGTGGGGCGAGGATGGCTGTGTGCAGGGCGTGTTTGAAGTGTTGGGTATTCCGTACACGCATTCTGGCGTCCGGTCGTCGGCGGTGGCAATGGACAAGCGCTTGTCGAAGGCGATCTATGTTCAGTATGGGTTCGATGTTGCCGAAGACGTGCCGGTGACCCGGGCAGAGGCGGCCGCCGCCCATCCGCTGAAGCCGCCCTATGTGGTCAAGCCGGTGGCGGAAGGGTCGAGTTTCGGCATTGTCATTGTGCCTGAAGGTGCGAACGGGCCGAGCCAGCAGACGCTGTCGGATGAGTGGGCTTATGGCGATGATCTGATGGCGGAAGAGTTCATTCCGGGTCGGGAGCTGACCGTCGGTGTCATGGGTGACCGCGCTTTAGGTGTCACAGAGATTACCACTTTAAGAGAGTTTTACGACTTTGACGCCAAGTATGCGGCTGGCGGATCGCGTCATGTCTTCCCGGCTGACTTGCCAGACCATGTAACGCAGAAGGCTCAGGATATTGCCCTGAAGGCCCATGCAGCGCTCGGATGCCGGGGCGTGACGCGATCGGATTTTCGCTATGATGAGAACAAGGACCGGCTCGTGATCCTGGAGACCAACACCCAGCCCGGCATGACGCCGACATCGCTCGTTCCCGAGCAGGCTGCCGGTGTGGGGATATCCTTCGAAGAGTTGGTGCGGTGGATGGTTGAGGACGCGTCATGCCCAAGGTGAGATCCTACGAAGACGATGAATATGACATGGCGCCGCGCCGAAATGATGCGAGCGTCTCGTCGATCGTCTTTGGGCTGATGATCATTGTCGCGCTGGTGGTTTCGGCGGCGGCCTGGATGGGCGGATCGATGTCCAAGGTCGAGGCCGGTGTCGGAAATGCGCTCGACACGGTGGCCCGGTCGACGGGGTTGGCGGTCGAGACGGTTGTGGTGCTGGGTCTCGATGAGGCGCCGGCATTGCGCGATGATGTCCGGGCGCTCGCGATGATCGAGCCCGGCGAGAACATGTGGCGCGCAGACCCGCACAGGATCCGGACACGGATTGAGGGGTCGGGCAAGGTGGTCAATGTGACCGTACACAGATTATGGCCGAGCCAGGTGGTGGTGACCGCTTCGCCGGCGACGCCGACGGCGCTGTGGCATGATGGTGCGTCGTGGCAGGTGGTCGACACGCGCGGCCGGGTGATGCGGGATGAGCCGCCGGCACGCTATGCCGACCTCTTGAAGGTCAGCGGTGACGGGGGGGAAGCGGCGATGCCGGACCTCAAGGCGGCGCTGGAGGCGGCGCCCAGCCTTGACGGGCGGATCCAGATGGCCCGGCTGGTGGACGGCCGCCGCTGGGATGTCCTGCTGGATACCGGCGTAGTGGTCCGCTTGCCCGGACGCGGCCATCTGGCCGAGGCGCTTGACCGGTTTGAAGCACTGAACCGGAGTGAACAGATTGCGGACCGGGCGATTGCCTTGGCCGATTTCCGCCTGCGCGACCGTGTGTTCCTCCGGCCCAGCGCTGCGCCGGGTGCCGCCCCCGCCGAGGGAGCTGCCTGATGTCCTCGCTTGCACAACGACAATCGGCCCGGCAGGGCGCGCTCCAACGGTCCCGCAGCGTGGCCAGCGATGGCGATGTGGTCGCTGCGCTGGATATCGGCTCGTCCAAGATTTCGTGCCTGATCGGACGGGTCGACACGGGCTCGGCCGCGGGCGTGTCGTTCTCCGGTGCAGGCCGCCAGCAATCGCGGGGTTTCAGGGCCGGTACGATCACGGATATGGATGCGCTGGAGCGGGCCATCCGGCTCGCAGTGGAGGATGCCGAGCGGCAGGCCGGCTTGCGGATCGAGCAGGTCCGGCTCGGGGTAACGGGCCCGAAGGTGCAGGCCCGGCTGGTGACGGCACACACTGAAACCGGTGGCCGTGAAGTGAGCCAGCGCGATGTTCGCCGTATTCAGGCATCGGCCCTCGCGCGCGGCGAGGAAAAGGGCCGCGAAATTCTCAGCGCCTGGCCGGTTGCCTACCGGGTTGATGAAACCGAAGGCGTCCACGAACCGATCGGCATGCTGGGTTCGCATCTGGGCTTGCTGATGTGCGTTGTTTCCGCACCGTCGTCGATGGTGCGCAATCTGGTCGAGTGCATTGGGCGGGCCCATCTCGGGGTCGCCTGCGCGGTGCCCTCGGCCATTGCCAGCGGTCTTGGCACCCTGATCGAGGATGAGCGCGACAATGGCTCGATCTGCATCGATATGGGCGCGGGCGTGACCACGATGTCGGTGTTCATGCAGGGCGCGCCAGCCTGGCTCGATCTGGTGCCCGCCGGCGGGGGGCTTGTCACCTCCGATCTTGCCCAGGGGCTCGGCAGTACCTACGCTGCGGCCGAACGGGTGAAGACGGTGCATGGCCAGGCAGACCTGACCGCGCCGGGGCTGGCTGACCACGTTGATTGCCCCAGCCTGGGCGATGATGGCCGGCTGACTGCCAATCGGCGCCCGCGGCAGGAACTGGCACAGATCATTGCGCCGCGCATCGAGGAGACGCTGGAGCTGGCGAAGGCGCGGCTCGACGCGTCAGACCTTCGCAAAGTGCTGCCCAAGCGAATCGTATTGACGGGTGGGGCGAGCGTATTGCCGGGCGTGAAAGCGGTGGCGGGACGGGTGTTTGGCCTGCCGATTCGCCTTGGACGGCCGCTCCACGCGGAAATTCTGGGCGAAACGCTGGACTCGCCCGCTTTCGCAACCGCAGCAGGTTTGATAACCTATGGTGCGGTCGGGCGTCCGGATGTCATGCAGACGGGGCTGTTGCAGGCAGAGGGGCCTGGCCGGGACGCGAAACGGATGATGGGTCGAACCATGAATTGGCTGCGGGAAAATTTTTGACACAGAGGGGCCGCACTTAACCCTGTTTTAGGCGGCACACGCGACTTTCAGAAAGAGACGCCATACTTCCGCTGCGCGCGGTAGATCGTGAAAGGCAGGCCCATGACCGAAGAACTCAGACCCCGCATTGTTGTGTTTGGCGTCGGCGGTGCCGGTGGCAATGCCGTCGATAACATGATCGAGGCAAACCTGCAGGGCGTGGAGTTCGTGGTCGCCAACACCGATGCCCAGGCGCTGAACCGATCGAAAACCGAAAACCGGATCCAACTTGGCCCGGATGTGACCCGCGGCCTCGGCGCCGGCGCCCGGCCCGATGTGGGCGCGGAAGCGGCTGAGGAAAGCCACGAGGAAATCTCCGCCTATCTCGACAATGCCCACATGGTGTTCATCGCAGCCGGTATGGGCGGCGGCACCGGCACGGGCGCAGCGCCGGTCATCGCCCGGGCGGCCCATGAGCGCGGCATCCTGACCGTCGGCGTCGTCACCAAGCCTTTTGGCTTCGAGGGCGCACGCCGGATGCAGGTGGCCCAGTCGGGCCTCGTCCAGATGCGCGAAAGCGTGGACACGCTGATCATCGTGCCGAATCAGAACCTTTTCCGCATCGCCAATGAGCGCACAACCTTTGCCGACGCCTTCCGCATGGCAGACGATGTGCTCTACTCCGGCGTTCGCGGCATCACGGACCTGATGGTGATGCCCGGCCTCATCAATCTCGATTTCGCCGATGTCCGCTCGATCATGACCGGTATGGGGTCAGCCATGATGGGGATGGGCGAGGCCACTGGTGACCAGCGCGCGTTGGAAGCGGCCCGCGCCGCAATCGATAATCCCCTGCTCGACGATGTGACGATGGAGGGCGCGCGCGGCGTCCTGATCAACATCACTGGCGGGTATGACATGACCCTGTTCGAGCTGGACGAGGCGGCCAATGAAATCCGCGCCCAGGTCGATGAGAATGCGAACATCATCCTCGGATCGACCTTTGACCATGAGCTCGATGGCAAGATCCGGGTTTCGGTGGTCGCGGCTGGGCTGGAAGAGGGCAAGAAGCGCGCTGCGCCGCCCGCAACCGCGGCGGTGTCGACGCCGGCAGCGGTCGCGCCTGATGCGGTCGATCCTGTGGCGCCCATGCTATCTGCTGATGCGCCGGTTGTGGTGACGCCCGAGGAAGCTCCGTCGATTGAAGACATGCTGGAGCCCGAACCTGCGGCCCTCGATACGGGGCTCCGGACGCCGGATACAGGCGCTGCGGACCTCGACCGGCCGACCATCATAACCGAGCCCGAGCCGCGCGGTGACTTCAATGGCCGGGACCTGCCCGCTGCCCATGCCGAGGCTCAGCCGGGGGACGATGCCGTCCCCGCCGACCAGGTGTTGGGCCGGCCGGAAGGGTCGCAATCGAGCCCTGTGGAGCGGGATGCCGCAGCGGATGAACCGGGCCGTGCGTCCGAGCCAGCCTCCGATGCTCCGGCGAATGCAGCCGGGGCGGGATTTGCCAGCCTGTTCGGTTGGCGGCGTGATGGGAGCAGCAGTGAAACCGACGCGGAAACGCCTGTGAATTCGGGCGAAAAGGGAGCTCCGCAGGCCACGACAGACGCTGCTCCGTTCGATGATTCCGACCTGGAAATCCCGGCCTTCCTGCGCCGGTCAGCTAACCATTAGGTCATAAAGCAGCAGCAGCCGCTGAATCGTAACACATTCGTCGCGCTAAAAATACTCTCATAAACAACGCTTTGCGAGCGTTCTCGTGGCGTGCTATGCAATAGTTCGTAACACAGCGTGTCTTGTCCGGCTGGCCGGCTCACGGTTCTTACTTTCCTGTAAATGGAGGGTTTTGCCGTGAGTGACGGGGCCTATCAGCATACGATTGCCAATACCGCCATGTGTGCCGGCGTCGGCGTGCACAGCGGCGAACGGGCAAAGCTTGTTCTGAAACCGGCGCCTGAGAATTCCGGCATCCGGTTCGTGCGCACCGATGTGGCCGGTCAGGGCCGGACTGTCACGGCCATAGGAACCTCCGTCAGCGACGTCACGCTGTGCACAACGCTGACCAATGATGCCGGTGTCAGCGTGTCCGTAGTCGAACACCTGTTGGCCGCCTGTGCCGGCATGGGGATCGACAATCTGACCGTGGAAATCGACGGCGTGGAAGTGCCGATCATGGACGGGTCATCGCTCGTCTTCTGTGAATTGATCCGTTCGGCCGGGCTCAAGGCCCAGCGTGCCCGGCGCCGGCGGATCCGCATTCTGTCGGATGTGATGGTGGAAGAGGGTCCGCGCTGGGCCCGGCTGTCGCCTTCTGACCGTGACGATCTCACGTTTCAGGCCCGGATCGATTATGACAACCCCGCCATCGGCGTACAGCAAATGTCCATGCGGCTGACGCCGGGACAGTTTATGGATGATGTGGCGTTCGCCCGGACATTCGGCTTTGCGCGGGACGTGGAAAAGCTCAAGGCGATGGGGCTCGCGCGCGGCGGCTCGCTGGACAATGCGGTGGTGATCGATGGCGACGCGGTGGTGAACCCCGAGGGCTTGCGCGCCGAT
Organism: Pseudomonadota bacterium; assembly: GCA_039034035.1. Lineage (GTDB taxonomy): Bacteria > Pseudomonadota > Alphaproteobacteria > Caulobacterales > Hyphomonadaceae > UBA5336. The sequence continues at coordinate 23,379 of JBCCBN010000003.1, read as the reverse complement.
GATGAATTCGTCCGGCACAAGCTGCTCGACGCAATTGGCGACCTCATGCTGGCCGGTGCGCCTATCGCGGGCGCATACAGCGCGAACCAGCCCGGCCATGGCATCAACAACCAGCTTGTCCGCAAGCTGCTTGCAACGCCGCAGGCCTGGAGCTGGGAGACGGCCGGTGCGTCTGTGGAAGACGCCGCCCCACTACAGGCCTTTGCTTGAGTGATCCCTGTGCGGCCGCCCCTGCGATAACAAGATACCTCTCGCCTGATCCGGAATTTGCCATTTGATGGAATAACGCCAGGCCCGGCTTCCTGCGCGTAGGCCTGGTATTGCCACAGCGAATATCCGTCCGGTGCGCTCGCCCGTTCCAGACTACATGCGCCGCTCAGGGCCGTTGCTGCGTACCTTGTTCGGCATGGCCATTGGCGTTCGGGGTCGCCGCAACTGGCGCTGCGACGTCGCCCTCTTCGCCCGCCAGGGCCCGAACCAGCGACAAGACCGCCATGCGCTGCTTGTCGTCTTCAATCCGCTGGAAGCTGCGCACCAGATCGATTGTGTGCCGCGAGGAGCCGAGCGGTTCGTCACCCAGGCGATCAGAATCCTCGCCGCCAATCCCGTCAAAGAACCAGCCGGCCTTGGTGTCCAGCGTCTCGGCGATCTTGAACAGGCGACCGGCGCTGACACGGTTTGCGCCGGTCACGTATTTCTGGGTTTGCTGGTAGGAAATACCCAGCGCGTCAGCCAATTGATCCTGCGTCAGTCCGAGCAATACGCGCCGGCGCCGAATGCGCTCACCGACAATCCGGTCGATGTCTGAGGCGTCGAAGGAAGATGCGGCCATGGGTTTGGCTTTCAGGTGTTTTGCGAACCGAACATACGGTTTCTGACCTCCGCCGAATTAGGCCGATATGGCTTGCTGGCAAGGGGGGCTGGTGTGCGGTTGCAGGTCTGTACGCTGCCGAACTGCGCGACTCCTGAAATGGTTATTGGCGAAAGCGCCCCTGGCAGGATATGACATATTTTCGAGCCGACCCTTGGAGCCGACCCGTATGCGCACCAATCCCCTCCTCACCGCCACGCTGCTCGCCGCCGCCCTCGGAACGACAGCCTGCCAGAGCGGGCGCGGACCTGACCGCATCGCCTATGTCGAGCGGCCCGTGGAGATGCTCTACAATGCTGCATCGGCAGAGCTCGATAGCCGGTCCTATCAGGAGGCGATCCAGCTCTTCAATGAGGTGGAGCGCCAGCACCCCTATTCCGAATGGGCCCGGCGCTCGACGCTGATGACCGCCTACGCCCACTACAGGGCGCGCCAGTATGACGACGCGGTCGGCGTTGCCCAGCGGTTCATCGCCTTGCACCCCGGCACCGATGGCGCGGCCTACGCCTATTATATCGTCGCCGTCTCCCATTTCGAGCAGATCATTGATGTGGGCCGCGACCAGGGGACGACCGTCGCAGCACGGGCAGCGCTGGAGGATGTCGTCCGCCGCTTCCCCGAGAGCGACTATGCCCGCGATTCGCGGGTGAAGCTCGACATGGTGGCCGACCAGCTCGCCGGCAAGGAAATGGAGATCGGCCGCTGGTACCTTCGCAAGAACCAGCATCTGGCCGCCCTCAACCGGTTCCGCACCGTGGTTGAGGATTATGACACCACGACCCATGTGCCTGAGGCCTTGCACCGGCTTGTGGAAGTCTATCTGTCTATGGGCCTGAAGGGTGAAGCGGTCGCGGCGGCGTCCGTGCTTGGGTACAACTACCCCGAGACCCGCTGGTACCGGCGCAGCTACGCCTTGCTTGGCGGCGATACCGGCGCGCAAGCTATCCTCGCCCAGCGGCGGAACCGCGACCAGAGCGCGGACGCGATTGAGACAGCCAGCTCGGACACGGCGGCAACCGAAGATCGTCTTCCCTGATCGACCCCTGCTTGTTCTGTAATTGTTCTTGTGTTAGGTCCCGGGCCCATGTTGGTGGACCTTTCTATTCACAGCTTCGTCCTGATCGACCGATTGGACTTGTCGCCGGTTGATGGATTCACGGCGCTGACCGGCGAGACCGGCGCGGGTAAATCGATCATTCTCGATGCCTTGTCGATCGCCTTGGGCGGGTCGGCAGACAGGGGGATGATTCGCGCTGGCGATGTGCGGGCCAGCGTCAGCGCCGCCTTTTCGGTCCCGCCCGGCCATGGCGTGTGGGCCGCGCTGGAGGCGGCCGATCTCGACGCCGAATGCGACGAACTCCTCACCCTCAAACGGGTGATCCCGCGGAAAGGGGCGATCCGGGCCTATATCAATGACCAGCCGGTCAGTGCGGCCCGGCTCCGCGAGATTGGCGAACACCTTGTGGAGCTGCATGGCCAGCACGCCGCGATGGGCCTTCTCCGTCCCCAGACCCACCGCGTCCTGCTCGATCAGTATGCCCGCAACGGTGACTTGCTTGAGGCTTGCGCCGCTGCCTGGACCGCGTTCGAGGCGGCTCGGGAGGTTCGCGAGCGCCTGGCGTCTGATCTGGGGTCGCAATCGGAGCGATTGGCCGCTCTGGGCCGTGATCTGGCCGCGCTTGATGAGGTGTCCGCCACCTCTGGAGAGGCAGAGACACTGGCCGCTGAGCGCGCCATGTTGGCCCAGGGCCAACGCCTGCGGGATGGGTTGGGCGAAGCCGAATCGGCGCTTGGGCGAGGCCCCGCGCGTGAGGCGGTGGCCGTGGCTGCGCGGACATCTGAGCGGCTCTGCAGGCTCCCGGGCCTGGACGCGGAGGCAACCCCTTTGGGCGCGCGTCTGCGGCAGTTGGGGGAAGGGCTCGAACGGGCGCTGATCGAACTGGATGAAGCAGAGAGCCTGCTGTCGGCCCTGGCCGTTGAAATCGATAGCGATGACGGTCGCCTGGAGGCGGTGGAAGCCCGGCTGTTTGCCATTCGGGGTCTCGCCCGGCGTTTCGGTGTCGAGCCTGATGAGTTGCCAGCGCTCCGCGACCGCCTCGCCTCGGAGTGCGCCACGCTGGATGACTGCGAGGCGGCCCTTGCTGAGGCAAAGGCAGTGGAGACCGCGGCGAAAGCCCGCTGGCGATCGGTGGCAGAGCGGCTGACTGACGCGCGCAAGTCCGCCGCTGGGCGGCTCGAAACGGCCGTGATGAGCGAACTGAAGCCATTGAAAATGGCCAGCACACGGCTTCGCTTCGCCATGAAGACTGAGGCCGATGTGACCTGCGGCCGGCTGGGCCAGGACCGAATAAGCATCGAGGTAGAGACCACGAAAGGCGGTGGGTTCGGCGCGGTCGGCAAGATCGCATCGGGTGGAGAGCTTGCCCGGCTCGCCCTCGCCCTGCGCTGTGCCATGGCGGATGTGGGAGAGGCTCAAGTCCTGGTCTTCGACGAAGCCGACCAGGGGGTTGGCGGCGCTGTGGCGGCCGCGATTGGGGACCGGCTCGCGCATCTCGGTCGCAACCGGCAAGTCTTCGCGGTGACCCATTCCCCGCAAGTGGCCGCCGCAGGCGCCGACCAATGGCAGATCGAGAAGAGAGCAGGCGCCGACGGGAAAGGGCGGACCCATGTGTCGCATCTTGATGAAACCGCGAGACTGGAAGAAGTTGCCCGCATGCTGTCCGGCAAGACCGTGACACGCGAGGCCCGTCAGGCGGCGGCGCGACTTCTGGAGGTGTCATGTCCGAGACCAAGCCCGTGAGCGCGCTGACACGGTCTGAAGCGAAGACCGAACTCGCCCGACTTTCGGCGGTGATCGCGGAGGCGGACGCGGCCTATCACATGCGCGACGACCCCGAACTCACCGATGCTGACTATGACCAGCTTCGGGCTCGGCTGAACGCGATCGAAACCCGGTTTCCCGCCCTTGTCGCTCCCGACAGCCCAAGCCAAACGGTTGGTGCCGCGCCGGCGTCAGGGTTCGGAAAAGCCCTCCATGCCGAGCCGATGCTGTCTCTGGACAACGCCTTCTCCGAGGATGATGTGGCCGAATTCATCGCCCGTATTCGACGGTTTCTCGGCCTTGATGAAAGTGAGCCGGTGGCCCTCACCGCCGAGCCGAAGATTGATGGCTTGTCGCTCAGCCTCACCTATCAGGATGGCGAACTCGTCCGTGCGGCGACTCGCGGTAATGGCCGGGAGGGTGAAGACGTCACCGCAAATGCCCGGACCGTTGCCGACATCCCTCATCGGCTTTCCGGGAAAGGTTGGCCGCCCCGGATCGACATTCGCGGGGAAGTGTTCATGTCGAAACCCGAATTCGCCGCTCTCAATGCCAGGGAAGAGGCCGCCGGCAATAAGCTCTACGCCAACCCTCGGAACGCCGCGGCCGGCAGCCTGCGCCAGAAGGATGCGGAGATTACACGCACCCGCGCGCTGAACTTCTTCGCCTATGCCTGGGCCGATGCCGCGGAACCCTTTGCCGACACCCAGCACGGCGCGGTCGAGGCCTTTGCCCAATGGGGCTTTGTCACCAATCCCCTGTTCACCCGGCATGAGGCGGTGGGCAGCCTGATTGCGGCCTATGAGGAGATTGCGAGCCAGCGGGCGGTGCTCGATTATGATATTGACGGGGTGGTTTACAAGGTGGACCGGCTGGACTGGCAGGCCCGGCTCGGCCTTGTGAGCCGCGCCCCGCGCTGGGCCATTGCCCACAAGTTTCCAGCCGAACAGGCCACCACCCGGGTGGATGCAATCGACATCCAGGTCGGGCGAACCGGGACGCTGACGCCGGTGGCGCGCCTGGCGCCGGTCACAGTTGGCGGCGTGGTCGTCTCCAATGCGACGCTCCACAATGAAGACGAGATCGCTCGGCTTGATGTGCGCGTGGGCGATCAGGTCACGGTCCAGCGTGCCGGTGACGTCATCCCCCAGATCGTCGCTGTGATCGATGCGGACCGGACCGGTCGTCTGCCGCCCTTTGCGTTTCCTGAAACCTGCCCCGAATGTGGCTCAACCGCGGTGCGCGAGCATAATGACAAGGGCGAAATTGATGTTCGGCGCCGGTGCACGGGCGGGCTGGTCTGCCCGGCCCAACGGATTGAACGGCTAAAGCATTTCGTCTCACGCCGGGCCCTCGACATAGAAGGCTTCGGGGCCAAGCAGGTGGAATTGTTCATCGAGAAAGACGTGCTCCACGGCCCCCAGGATGTGTTCCGGCTCGAATCCAATATCGAGGCGGCCGGAGAACCGCCACTGGCGGATTGGATGGGGTTTGGCGAGGTTTCTGCGGCCAAGCTTTTCGACGCCATTGATGCGCGCCGGTCGGTCCCGTTTGCCCGTTTCCTCAACGGGCTGGGTATCCGCCATGTGGGGGAGATCACCTCTGCTGCATTCGCCCGCGCCTACCAGGACTGGGCATCGTTCTGGGCCGCGGTGGAAGAGGCACGCGATGGCGCCCTGTTCGGCGCCGGAGAGAGCAGTCTCACCGAAATCGACGGCATCGGAAACACTGCCGCCGAAGCCCTGGTGGCGTTCGCTCGCGAACCCCACAATCTGGAAATGCTCTCGGCCCTGCTGCAGGAGGTGACCATCATCCCGGCCGAGGCGCCGGCCGGCGATAGTCCAGTTTCCGGAAAAACGGTCGTATTTACAGGAACGTTGGAGCAGATGACGCGCGACGAGGCCAAGGCCCGGGCGGCCGGTCTGGGCGCGAAGGTGTCTGGGTCGGTTTCAGGAAAAACCGACTATCTGGTCGCCGGCGCGAAGGCTGGCTCCAAACGGACCAAGGCCGAAGGGCTGGGCGTCACCGTCTTGTCAGAGACCGAATGGCTCGATCTGATTGGAGGTGCCGGCCGATAACGCTTCAAGGCCCGATCGGGGCGCAGGCCTCCCCCAACCAGCCGGACAGCTCGTCGGGGAGGGCCGCGCCCACCTTGGCCAGAACATCACGATGGTAGGCATCGACCCAGTCCCGCTCTTCACCACGCAATAGGGCAGTGTCGATCAGGGCGCGCGCCAGGGGCGCAAATGTCAGGGTTTCAAACCCCAGCATTGGCCGTTCGCCGCCGGCAATATCACTCGCTGGCGTCACCACCTGGAGATTTTCGATTCGGATGCCATAGGCACCTTCGCGGTAATAGCCGGGCTCGTTCGAAACGATCATTCCAGGCTGCAGGGGCACGCTGTTCCAAGCCTTCGCAATCCGTTGCGGCCCTTCGTGAACGCCGAGATAGACGCCGACACCGTGGCCGGTGCCATGGTCATAATCCAGCCCCGCCTGCCACAGAGCATGGCGCGCCAGCGTATCGAGATGGGTGCCCGTGGTGCCTTCGGGAAACCGGACGCGCGCAAAGGCAATGTGCCCCTTCAGCACCAGGGTGTAGTGGCGGCGCATCTCATCGGTAGGGCGGCCAATGACGACCGTTCGCGTAACATCCGTGGTGCCGTCGAGATACTGCGCTCCTGAATCCACCAGATAGAGCGAGCCGGCTTCCAAAGCGCGGTTCGACGCGCTCGATACCCGGTAGTGCGGCAGCGCGCCGTTCGGGCCGGCGCCCGAAATTGTGTCGAAGGACAAGTCCTCAACGCCGCCGAGTTCCTCGCGGAACCCTTCAAGTGTCTGGGCGGCATCGATTTCGGTGACGCCGCCCGATTGCGCGTCGGTGTCCAGCCAATGGAGGAACCGGGTGACGGCCACGCCGTCGCGTATATGAGCCGCGCGCGTGCCGGCAATCTCCGTCTCATTCTTGCACGCCTTGGGCAACAAGACCGGGTCGGCCGAGCGGACCAGCGTCGCGCCGGCCTCGGTGAGCTGGTCGAAGAACCAGGCCGATGCCGTGTCGGGGTCTATGCTGACGGCCTGTCCGGAAAGGCCCTTAAGGCCGTCTGCCAACTCGGTTTCGGGCATCACGGCGACTTCATTGCCGAGATGCGCCAGCAACCGGTCGCTCACCTTGTCGGGGTTGAGGTAGAGCGCGGCCGTGCCGTCGTTGCGCACGATTGCCCGCGATAGTGGCAGGGGGGATCGCGCCACATCGCCGCCGCGAATGTTGAACAGCCAGGCAATCGACGCCGGCGCCGTGATCACAGCGGCATCGGCATCCCGAGCCGTAAGTGTGGCTGCGATCTCGTTGCGTTTGTCGGCGCTGCTCCGGCCGGCCTTATCGTTTGGGTGCGGAACAATAGGTGTTACCGGCTGTGGCGGACGATCCGTCCACGCCACATCGATGGGATTAGCGGCCACGGCACGGAGCGTTGCGCCGGCCCGCCTGGCCGCGTCTTCGAGGCGCTGGGCTTCGTTCGGCGTCACCAGTTTCGCGTCATAGCCCAGGGTGAGGCCCGTGAGGGTTTCGCCCGACAGCCAACCGGCCGGCCCGGGATCAGGCGTCGGCACATAGCTGAACAGGTGGTCTGGTGCCTGGTCGCCGGCCTGCAGCGTATAGCGACCATCCACAAACAAGACCGCCCGGTCGCGGAAGATCCACGCCGCGCCGGCCGATCCCGTGAAGCCCGTCGCCCAGGCCAGCCGCTCATTCGCGTCTGGTAAATACTCGTTCTGATACTCATCCTCATGTGGGATGTAGAAGCCGTCCAAACCCATATCGGCCATTGCGGCTCGCAATTTGGGAAGGCTTCTGGGCGCAATCAGGGGACCGCCGCGAACGTCAAAATCCTGTCTCATGGCCGCAGTGGTAGCGCCGCTCAGCGCGGGTGGGAAGAGCGGCTTTTTCGGAACACCAGGGTCGACCACCCATCCTTGCGAATGTGGCCGGCGGAAATCAGACCCCGTCCGAGATAGGCGCGGCGGACCAGTGGCGCTTGATGCGTCAGCAATCCAGATACGATTAGGACGCCGCCCGGCGCGGTGACCCGCGTCATCGACGCGGCGAGCCTGATAAGCGGCCGGGCCAGAATATTCGCAAACACCAGATCATACGGCGCCGAACGGTGGATCAGCGGATGCCGCGTCCCGCTGGCCTCGCGCACCTTTAATCGTCCGTGTACGCCGTTTTTCGTAGCATTCTCAACGGTCACCGCCACACTGCCGGCATCGATATCTGATGCGATGGCCCGGGCGCCGCCATTCTTGAGCGCGGCGATTGCGAGCACGCCGGTGCCGGTGCCCACGTCCAGTATTCGGCGGAAATCGCGCCCGCGCCGCACCTTGATATAGGCCAGCAGGCAGCCGAGCGTGGTGCCATGATGGCCGGTGCCAAAAGCGGGGCCCGCCTCGATACAGATCGGGATGTCGCCGCCACGGGCGCCCGGCAGGTTGTGCGCCCCGGTGATAACGAACTTGCCCGCCCGAACCACCGGCAGACCTTCCAACGAGAGCGCCACCCAATCGCGCGATTGAAGGGGCTCGGCCCGAACCGCGAGGGCAGCGGCCACCGACGCCACCATCGCCACACAGGCATCGGCGGCATCCCGATCTGCAGCATATGCGTCCAGTCGCCAGCAATTTCGGCCGTCTTCGCGGTAGTCGACGGCATCGGCGGGAGATGGGTCCGTCCAGGCGAGCGCTGACCAGGCCCGCTCGATCAGGTCTTTCTCGCCCGTTGCGAAAATGCGGAACATGGGAAGCCTCGCTGATTGGATGACGGTTTCGGCCCGGTCGGGTTTTTTTTGGGGGGAGCGGATTTGGGCGAGAGCGCCTGGCGGACCAGCCTGGGCGGCAGCGGCGCAGGGCCGTTCGCGTCGTTACCCGGCCTCCTCGGAGAGTGATGGGGCCGCATCCATGAACGCGCCGAGCGCCTGAACCCAAGCGATCACGGTCGGATCGACATTCTGGGTTTCGAGGAGGTCGGCCATCAGCGTGCTGGCGCTGAGCGGGGCGGCGAGGCAGGGCTCGAGTGATGCTTGCAGATCCGGGACGGTTTCGGAGATGAACGTGTCGGCCATGTCCCCGACCGATTGGGCCCTTCCCGCTAACCTGATGGCCGCGATCACGCTCGGGTTCTGCAGGTCGCCTTCAAGATTGCGCAGGGCGCGGATGTCGCTGCGATAGGTTGAGGCAAAGTTGCTGAGCACCTGGTCTTTCTTCCACTCGACCCATTGTGGCGTGCACGGGTCGGGTTCTGGCGTGGCGCAGGCCGCCAGCGTTGCGGCCATCAGGAAAGCGGCGGCCCGGCCCGGAGTCATGTCGCGCATATCAGTCTCTCCTTGGTGTCCCCCGTCCCAGGCGAACCCGGACCTGGTTTCCTGGCGCGATGGCCAGCGATTGGGGGAGGGCAGCCGCGTCAGCCCGGCTTTGTCAACGGTTTCCTGGCAGGCGTGGGGTTTTCATTCAGCCCGGCGCGGGCAACAGTTGGCGCGAAGTTTTCGCCAAGGAGGGCAGAGGGTGGCCGACGCGCGAAGTATTATTCTGCACCAGTATGACACCTCGCCCTTTTCCGAAAAGGTGCGGGTGGCGCTGCGGCTGAAGAATCTTGCTTGGGTTGCGGTGGAGATACCAGTCATCATGCCGAAGCCTGACCTCGTGTGCCTTTCGGGGGGATACCGCCGGACGCCGGTGATGCAGTTGGGCGCGGATATCTTTTGCGACACCGCGTCGATCCTGGTTGAATTGGAACGGCGGTTTCCGATGCCCGCCCTGATGTTGCCCGGCCATGAAGGCCTGCACAAGATGGTTGCGATGTGGGCCGACCGTGTCTGGTTCCAATGTTCGGTCGGGGTGATTTTCGGCGCAATGGGCGATCACGTGCCGGAGGATTTCAAGCGCGATCGCGAAGCCTTGTCCGGCCGAGCCTTTGACACCGATGCCATGGCTGCCGCGGCGCCGATGTTGCGGGAGCAATGGGTCTCCCATCTCATGTGGATCGAGGAACGCTTGCAGGGCGGACAAGGCGCTGGCGCGGGTGCCTGGCTGGTCAGCACCAAGCCGGGCATGATTGATGTGCACGCGCATATGAACATCTGGTTTGTCCAGCAAACCCTGCCAGACTTTGTCGCCGAGTGCTTCGCGGCTGCGCCGTTGGCGGCGGACTGGTACAAGCGGCTGTGCGAGATCGAAGGCCAGACACCCGAGCCATTGGCGAGCGAAAAAGCGGTGACCATCGCAGCGGGGTCCGCGCCGCGTCTCAAACCGGCAACGGTGAGCGGGCCGGCGTCCCAGGCCCTGGTGCCGGGGGCGGATGTATCGGTTGCGCCGGATGACTATGGCCGTGATTGGGTGACCGGTAAGCTGGTGCATGCCGACGACCAGGCCATCATCCTCCAACGGGTCGACCCGCGGGCGGAAACCCTGCATGTGCACTTCCCGCGCGCCGGTTACCTTGTGCGCCCGGCCTGACACGGAAGAACCGAGGTCCGGATTTGGGGCGCCGCTTCATCTTTCGGCGGCGCGCGCAATCATGGGAGACCTCGGGAGCGGCACAGTCTCCTCTGGGGGCAGAGCGCCGCTTCAGGGACTTCTTGTCTCGCGTTTCCCGGCGCCCAACCGGCGCCCAATTGAGCTGGAAACGCTTTAATGCGCCTCGGCCCAGCTATTGGCGGCCTGGGCGTCGACCACCAGCGGAACAGAAAGCTGCAAGGCCGGCAGGGGCGCGTTTCGCATCGTTTCGGTGACGACGGCGAGCGTGTCGTCGACCTCTGCGTCGGGGGCCTCAAAGATCAGCTCGTCATGGACCTGCAACAGCATCTTCGCCTTCAAGCCGGCTGCCTTCAGTTGCCCGGGCATGGCGATCATGGCGCGCTTGATGATATCGGCCGCTGAACCTTGCACTGGGGCATTGATTGCCTGGCGTTCGGCAAAAGCCCGGCTGGCTCCGTTCTTGGAGTTGATATCCTTGAGATGGAGCCGCCGGCCGAAGGCGGTTTCGACATATCCGGTGTCTCGGGCCGCCGCTTTTGTATCGTCCATATAGGTCTTGATGCCGGGGAATTTTGCGAAGTAGGCCTTGATGTACCGCGACGCCTCTTCCCGGGGGATGGAAAGTTGGTTGGCCAGTCCGAAGGCGGAAATGCCGTAGATTATGCCGAAATTGATGGCTTTGGCCCGGCGCCGGATCATCGGGTCCATGCCCTCAATGGGCGTGTCGAACATTTCGCTGGCGGTCATCGCGTGAATGTCGAGACCGTTATGGAAAGCCGTTTTCAAGGCGGCGATATCGGCGAGATGCGACAGCAGGCGAAGCTCGACCTGGCTGTAATCGGCCGAAATGAGCTTGTGCCCCGGCGCAGCGATGAAGGCTTCGCGGATTTTCCGGCCTTCTTCGGTGCGGATCGGAATGTTCTGGAGATTGGGATCGTTTGATGACAGGCGACCGGTTTGGGCGCCAGCCATGGAAAAATTGGTGTGCACCCGCTCAGTTTCCGGATGGATCGCCTGTTGGAGTGCCTCGGTATAGGTCGAACGCAGTTTCGACAGGCTACGCCAGTCCAGGATGGTGCGGGGCAGGGCGTGGCCCTCGGCCGACAGGGTTTCGAGCACGTCCGCGCCCGTTTGCCAGGCCCCGGTTTTGGTTTTACGGCCCCCCGGCAGCCCCATTTCATCGAACAGGATTTCGCCCAGTTGCTTGGGACTGCCAATATTGAACGAGCGGCCCGCCAGTTCATAAGCTTCCGCTTCATGGGCGGCCATGCGTTGGGCGAAATCCGCAGACAGGCGCGAAAGCCGGTCCCGGTCTACACGGATGCCTGCGCGTTCCATTTCGGCGACCACCGGGATCAACGGCCGATCGAGGCGTTCATATACCGCCGTCACTTTCGCCTTGGCCAGTCTTGGACGGAAAGTGTCCCACAGGCGCAACGTGACATCAGCGTCTTCGGCGGCATAGGGCGTTGCCTTGTCGAGGCTCACACGGTCGAATGTGACCTGGGATTTTCCGGTTCCAGCCACGCTCTTGTAGGGGATGGGGGAGTGGGACAGGAAGCGCTCTGACAACTCATCCATGCCATGGCCGTGCATGCCCGCATGGAGCGCGAAGCTAAGCAACATCGTGTCGTCAATCGGCGCCAGGCGAATGCCTTGGGAGGCAAAAACCGTCAGGTCATACTTGATGTTCTGGCCGATCTTGAGGACTGCCGGGTTTTCCAGCAGCGTCTTCAGTGCGCCGATCGCGGCGTCCATAGGGACCTGCTGCGGCCCTTTCGATCCGAGCAGATCGTCGCCATCGGGATCGATGTGCTGGAGCGGTACGTAGCACGCATCATTGGGACCCAGCGCAAGGGATACGCCTACCAGCCGGGCGGTTTGGGCGTCGAGACTGTCGGTTTCGGTATCGACCGCGACCCAGCCCTGCGCGGTCGCCCGGGCGATCCAGGTGTCGAGATCGCCCATTTCGGTGACCGTGGCATAGGCGCCGTGATTGATCGGTGCGGCGGCGTCGTCTTCATGTGTACCAGGAACGCTGACGCCTTCCTGTTCGAAATGCTCCCTGACCCGGCGGGTGATCGTTCGAAATTCCATGTCTTCAAGGAACGCCATCAACGCCGCAGGATCGGGGTCCGCGACGGCCAGGTCATCGAGGGCGACATCTAGCGGAACGTCATCCTTCAGCGTGACCAGCGTTTTTGATAACCGCACGGCATCGGCATGGTCGATGAGGGTCTGGCGCCGTTTCGGTTGCTTGATTTCCTCCGCGCGGGCGAGCAGCGTTTCCACGTCACCATAGGTATCGATGAGTTGCGCGGCTGTTTTCACACCGATACCCGGCGCGCCGGGCACATTGTCTACGCTATCTCCGGCGAGGGCCTGGACATCGACCACCCGGTCCGGGGCGACGCCGAATTTCTCATGCACTGCCTCGAGGCCCATCGCCTTGTTCTTCATTGTATCGAGCATCTGGACCCGGACACTCACGAGTTGCATCAGATCCTTGTCCGACGAGACAATGGTCACCCTCGCGCCTGCTCTTTCGGCGAGGCGCGCATAGGTGGCGATGAGATCGTCGGCTTCATAGCCTTCCTGTTCGAGCGCATGGGTGGCGAAAGCGAGCGCCGCCTTTCGGACCAGGGGGAATTGCGGGCGGAGATCTTCGGGCGGGGGCGGCCGGTTCGCCTTGTAATCGGGGTAGAGATCGTTCCGAAACGAGTAAGAGGAGTGGTCGAACACGCAGGCAAAATGGGTCGGCCGGTCATCCCCGCGCAGGTCTTCGAGCAGCTTCCACAACATGTTGCAGAACCCCGATATGGCGCCAACCGGTAGCCCGTCGCTGGCCCGGCTGAGCGGGGGCAGCGCGTGATAGGCGCGGAAAATGTAGGCGGAGGCGTCCACCAGGTAGAGATGGCTGGAACCGGTGACGGGGACATTGGGCATGGTGGGATTTTCCGCTGTTGTGTCTTCCAGATATCGCGCGAGCACCGGCCCGTCATCCTGTCTCCCCCTTTTCGCCACGCCCGTCCGGCAATAGGAGGAGCCATGGCCAAGCCTTTCGCCCTCTCCGCCGGTGACTTCCCTGCCGTTCGCGGCAAGCTTTCCTTCGCGGCAGAGCTCTCGCCTTACAATTGGTTTCGGGTCGGTGGCCCCGCCGATGTCCTGTTCCTGCCAGCGGATGAGGCCGACCTCGCCGAGTTCCTTGGGGCGCTGGACCCCGAAATCCCGGTCACTGTCCTCGGGGTTGGTTCGAATGTGATCGTTCGGGACGGCGGCATTGAAGGGGTCGTCATCCGGCTCGCGGGTCCGGCCTGGGCGAAGACCGAGCCGGGCGAGGCTGGCATCCTCCATGCGGGTGCGGGTGCGCTCGACCTGTCGGTCGCGAAAGCAGCCGCTCGGGCGGGCCTGTCGGGCCTGTCTTTCCTCTCCGGCATTCCCGGAACCCTGGGCGGCGCGACGCGGACCAATGCCGGCTGCTATGGCCGCGAATTGAAGGATGTCCTGCACTGTCTGCACGGCGTTACCCGCACCGGTGATCGGTTGACCCTGTCGCCGGAAGACTGCGGGTTCGGGTATCGAACGAGCGCATTGCCGGCGGGCTTCATTGTAACGCGACTGGACCTTACCGCGGATGGCAGCGGCGATCCCGCCGCGCTTGCGGAGGCCATTGCGGCCCACCAGGCGCGCCGCGCGGAGACCCAGCCCATTCGCGAAAAGACGTCGGGTTCGACCTTCGCAAATCCCGATCCACCGGGCGAACCGGGTGCCCGTTCGGCGTGGCAGCTGATCGATGCCGCGGGCTGCCGGGGGTTGCGGGTCGGGGGGGCTCAGGTGTCGGAAAAGCACTGCAACTTCCTCATCAATACCGGCGAAGCGACGGCGGCAGATCTTGAGGCGCTGGGCGAATGGGTTCGGTCGCGTGTGCTTGAAACATCAGGCGTCAGCCTCCGCTGGGAAGTCCGACGGATAGGCCGACTTAGGATACAAGTATAGATCAAAAATAGAACAAAAAGCAAATTATCGGGATTGCGCCGGGGCCATGGCGGTGTAGCGTCGTGTCCAAGCCCGGGCGCCTTCCAGCCCAAGACCGACGCTCGCGGGGATGTTGCGGCGACGGTTTGGACTTCGGGATTTGTGGGTGTGGGATCAGCCCTCTTCGGCGGCAAAGCCCGTCGGCGGAGGGGCTCGCCCAGCGGCTTTTTCGGCCATCAGCTTGGCCGTCATCGAGTTGATCTTTTCGATCAGGGCGTCGGCAGAGCCGTTCGTCCGGTCAAGCAGGGAGATGAATTGTGCGCGTTGTTCAATCGCCAGCCAGAGGAGGTTGCCATCAATGTTGAGGGCCACATCGACCACCTGATATTCGCCGTCGCGGGTCATCACGCGCCACCGAACGTCCATTGCTTCGCCATCGGCCCGTTTGATCAGCGTGTTGACGATGCTGTCGCGTTCAGACCGGTCAACCGAGCCCGTTACATCGACGGCTTCGCCGCGATATTGGTCGAGCTGGACCTCATAGACGGTCAGCGCGTAGGTGCGGAAGGCGTCGCGATAGCGGGCCAACTCGGCGTCATCGAACCGGCGGGCGTACTTGCCGATAACGAAGTTCGAGATCCGATTGAGATCAGTGAACGTGTCCATGTAGGTGGAGAATGCAGCGGTCCGTGCAGCGTCATCGAGCGCCGGGTCATTGAGGGTCTGGAGAACGACACTGGCATTCTCTTCCACATAGGCTTCGGTCGTAGCATCGGCAAAAGCGGGTGCGGCCGTCACAATGGAGGCCAGCAGTCCGGCCAAAAGCGTGGTTTTCAAGCGTGGCATGGGCATATCCCTTCCTGTCTCGCGGTGTCGCGTCCGATCAGAAATCATCGAAATCGGGCAAATCTTTGTAGGGGTCTTCTTCTTCTCGCCCATTTCGGATCTCGGCGTCTCGGGTCTGGCTGTAGATCCGCCGGAGGGCGATATAGGGTTCGGGCTGTTCGCGCAGCGCCTGCAGGGCGTCATCCAGCGTGATCCGGGCATTGAGGGCGCTGAGGACGCCCGAGCCTGCACGAAACGCAATATCGGTGTCATTATCATTGTCGATCTGGACGTAGGTCAGCGGGTCGAGGGCGACATCGACGCCGCTTCCGAACGTGTCGCGGAGATTGCTGGGACCGAGGAGCGGCAGAACCAAGAACGGCCCCGGATCGACGCCCCAGACTGCCAGGGTCTGGCCAAAATCTTCCGAATGGCCCTCAACGCCGAAATAAGCCGCCGCGTCCCAGAGCCCCAGAACGCCCACGGTAGAGTTCACGAAAAACCGGTAGAAGCTCTCACCCGCGCGCTCGGATTCGCCCTGCAACAGGTCGTTCGCGAACACGACGGGCTCGTTGAGATTGCCAAGCGCATTGCTGATCCCGGTGCGGGCCAGGCGCGGGGTGACCGCCTCATAGACCTTCGCGGTCGGTCCGACAACGGCCTTGTCGGCCGCTTCGTTGAACGCGAAGACGCGGCGATTGAAGCCCTCGAATGGGTCGTACACCCCTGTCGTCGTGTCAGCCGGAGCGCTTGTCGTCGCGCAGGCCCCTGTCGCCATAACCAGTGTGGCGGCGCAAAAAACTCTCAGCATCTGGTCGGGCTCCCTGAACCTCGCAGTGCATATGTGCGCCGCCGCGCCTGTCTGCAATATGAACGTGCGTGTGTAATTGTTCACAACTGCGTGCGTTGCAATCGTGCAACAAATTTCCGCTTGCGATAATCGTATAAACGTATTTTTATGTGATGATACGAGTGTGGTGATGGACCGATTGATTGACCAGTTGAAAGCCGCCGGGGAACCGACGCGGATGAGGATCCTGGCGCTGCTGCGCGAGGATGACCTGTCCGTGGGAGAGTTGGTGCAGATCCTGGGACAAAGCCAGCCGCGCCTGTCCCACCATCTGAAAGTGCTGAGCACGGCTGGGCTCGTCGAGCGGCTCCCCGAGGGCGCCTGGGTGTTCTACCGCCTCGCAAGCAGCGCAGATGCCGTCTCGCTCCTGGCGCCGCTATTCGCCCGCATCGATGCTGAGCCCGGCGACACCCAGCGCGATGGGGCGCGGCTGAAAGCGATCCGCCAGGCCCGGTCCAGCGCAGCAGAGGCCTATTTCGCCAGCGTCGCCGGGACGTGGGACACGGTGCGCAGCTTGCACTATCCGAACGAGGCAATCGAAGCGGCGATCATGGATCTCGCTGGCGTGGCCGAAGGCGCCGCCCCGGCCTTTGACCGGATCATCGATCTGGGCACCGGTACGGGCCGCATGCTGGCCATCCTCGCGCCCCATGCCCGCCAGGTCGAAGGCCTCGATCTCAGCCACCACATGCTGAATGTGGCGCGCGCGAATCTCGAGGCCGCCGGCATTGCGAACGCCCGGGTCCGGCATGGCGATGCGGCGGCCACCCCGTTCGAGACTGCGAGTGCGGACCTGGTCATTCTCCACCAGGTGCTGCATTTCATCGACAATCCTGCCGCGGTGTTGGCCGAAGCGGACCGGTTGTTGAAGCCGGGCGGTCGGCTGATCGTGGTTGATTTCGCGCCGCATACGCTGGAATTCCTGCGAGAGAACCATGGCCACCGGCGTCTGGGCATCCGCGCTGAAACCATGGCCGACTGGGTCGAGCCGACGGCCCTCGCTTTGTCCCATCCGCGCCGGTTCGATCCGCCCGCCGGCATGGCTGAAGGTCTGTCCGTCCAGATTTGGACGGCGGACAAACCGGCCGGACAGACCGCTGACGCATCCCCGAACCCAACCCTCAAGAACAAGGAGGCCGCCGCATGAGCGCCCTGTCCGTCGCCCGTCGCCAGGCCGGAGGGAGCCCGCGCGTTTCCTTCGAATTCTTCCCGCCGAAATCCGACGCCATGTCGGCGCGGCTCTGGGACTGTGTGGCCAGGCTCGAACCGATGGCGCCGCGCTTTGTGTCGGTGACCTATGGCGCTGGCGGGTCCACCCGGGAGCGGACCCACGAGACCGTCCGCCGGCTTGCGGAAGAGACGACGCTGACACCGGCGGCGCACCTTACGTGCGTCAGCGCGCCGAAGGCTGAAGTGTTGCAGGTTGCCGAGGATTACTGGCAGGCCGGGGTCCAGCATATCGTCGCCCTGCGCGGCGATCCACCCGAAGGCATGGGCGCTGCGTTCACGCCCCATCCGGACGGGTTTGCCGGCTCTGTCGATCTGGTGCGGTCGCTGCGTGAACACCGGCCTGAGCTGGGCAAGGTGTTCGAAGTGTCGGTCGCCTGCTATCCCGAACAGCATCCCGAGAGCCGGGGCTGGGGCGCTGACCTGGATCTGTTGAAAGCCAAACAGGATGCGGGCGCAGACCGGGCCATCACCCAGTTCTTCTTCGAGCCCGAGACCTTTCTTCGGTTCCGCGACCGGGTCGATGCCGCAGGGATCACCCTGCCGATCGTGCCGGGCATCATGCTGCAATCGAATTTCAAGGGCCTCAGGAAGATCTCTGCCCTGTGTCAGGCCGACGTGCCGGACTGGCTCAACGCGCTCTATGAGGGGTTGGATGATGATCCCGAAACCCGCGACCTGATCACGGCCAATGTGGCGGCCGAACTGTGCCACTCCCTCGCCGATCAGGGCATCGACGAGTTTCACTTCTACACACTGAACCGGGCGAGCCTCGCGCTGTCCACCTGTCACCTGCTCGGGCTGAAACCTGCCGCGCAGAAGGCAGCCGCGTGAAAGGACTTCTCCATGTCGAAAACGTCCAACCCGTCCAGAAGCACAGCCCGATCCGCTCGCATCGCCGCGATTGAGGCCGAGGCTGGCCGCCGTATCCTCGTGCTCGATGGGGCCATGGGCACTCAGATCCAGGGGTTTGGCTTCACCGAGGAGGATTTCCGCGGCGACCGGTTCGGCGATTGGGCGAAGCCGCTCAAGGGCAATAATGACCTGCTCAATCTGACCCGGCCCGAAGCGATCCATGCCATCCATGAGCGCTACATCGCAGCCGGTGCAGACCTCATCGAGACCAACACATTCTCCGCCACATCCATCGCCATGGCCGACTACGGGATGGAGGCGGAAGCCGCCGAGATCGCGACGGAGGGCGCACGGCTCGCGCGCGATGCTGCCGATGGCGCAGGCCGCCCGGTCGGCGTGCTCGGCGCCATCGGGCCCACCAACAAGACCCTGTCGCTCAGCCCCGATGTGAACGATCCCGGCTACCGTGACGTCACCTTCGAGCATGTCCGCGCCGCCTACCACCAGCAGGCCGTCGCCATGGCGCCCCATATCGACTTCTTCCTGATCGAGACCGTGTTCGACACGCTCAACGCCAAGGCTGCTATCAAGGCCCTGCTCGACCACCGCGCCGAAACCGGCGAGGCGATCCCGATCATCATCTCCGGCACCATCACCGATGCCTCAGGCCGCACCCTGTCTGGCCAGACCGCAGAGGCCTTCTGGTATTCCGTGCGCCACGCCCAACCCTGGGCCGTGGGCCTCAATTGCGCGCTGGGGGCAGACCTCATGCGTCCCCACATTGCGTCCGTTTCCAAGGTCGCAGACACCCGGATCATCGCCTATCCCAATGCTGGCTTGCCGAATGCTTTCGGCGAATATGACGAGACCCCGGACCAAACGGCCGGTCATCTGGGCGAGTGGGCCGGCGCGGGCCTTGTTAACATCGTTGGCGGCTGCTGCGGCACCACGCCAGGGCACATCACCGCCATCGCCGGTGCCGCCAAGGGCCAGCCGCCCCGCACCATTCCCAGCACCGACCGCGCCATGCGTCTCTCCGGCCTTGAGCCGTTTGAACTGGCGAGTTGAAGTGTTATCTAGAAAGTAGCGATTTTTCTAGAAACGGAGGTTTGCTTGGGTATCAGCATCAAGAATAGCCCCGCCGAAACAGACATACGTGAGCTTGCGGCTCTAACCGGGCGAAATGTAACGGACGCTGTGTGGCGGGCAGTCCGGGCCGATCTCGCCAGAGAGCGCGCCAAGAGTGATGGCGAAATTGCCCGAAAGCGCGACGTCATCAAGCAAGTGATCGCGAAAGGCACGGTTCTGCCGGCCCGAGACCCGCGTCCGATGGCTGAAATTCTCGACGAAATCGGTCAAGAATCGTCGTGATCGCCGTCGATGCCTCAGCGTTGTTTGTGCTCTTGCTCGCTGAGCCGGAGCACGAGGCCTATACAGATGCGCTCAGTACCAATGTGTTGGTCATGTGCGCGCCGAGCCTCGTTGAACTCCATGTCGGCGCCTGGCGGAAGTCCGGACCCGACCTCCGCGACCTTGCCCATGAGCTGGTTCGCGATCTGGAGATCGAGACCGTCTCCTTTGACGCAACCATGCTTGCCGCGGCCCAATCTGGGTATGACCGGTTTGGCAAGGGACGAGGGCGTGAACCGGCGGCGCTGAACTTCGGCGATTGCTTCGCCTATGGCCTTGCGAAGAGCCGCGATATTCCGCTCCTGTTCAAGGGCAAGGACTTCGCCATGACCGACGTCAAAATCGCGGCATCCCAATGACCCTCCCGCCCGTTTCCCCCGGCGACGCGTTCGCCTTCTACGGCCTGCTCAAGCAGGGCGCCGATGGCATGCCAGCCCATATCAACCTGGAAGCGGCCGGGCGCTTTGAAGGCCCGGCCTTCATTCGCGCAAACGTCTTCGATCTTGGCGGGTATCCTGGCGTCGTTCCGGGCGACGGGCTTTGCCGGGCCATGCTCTGGCGCGTCCGCGACCCGGCGGTAATCCCCGATCTCGACGCATTCGAAGATCTCGACCCCGCCGATCCGGATCGCTCACTTTACTGGCGCAAGCTGACACCCTTGTTGACCGCAACCGGCCAGTCCGTAGGCGAAACCGCGCAAGTCTATTGGTACAATCGTCCGATTACCGGCCAGCCGCGCATAGAGGACGGGAACTGGCCGCTTCATCGGCCATCTCGCTGGAAAACCGCCTGAGGAGGGCGCCCCATGGGACAGACTTACGACCATATCGACGGCAAGCTGGAAGCCTTCATCAAGGCCCAGAAAATGTTCTTCGTGGCCACCGCGCCGCTATCGGGCGAGGGTCATGTGAACCTGTCGCCCAAGGGCTATGACAGTTTCGCCATTCTTGGCCCCAACAAGGTCGCCTGGCTCGATATGGGCGGATCCGGCATCGAAACCCTGGCCCACCTCAAGGAGAATGGCCGGATCACCATCATGTTCTGCGCCTTCGAGGGCCGGGCCAACATCCTCCGCCTCTATGGACAAGGCGAGGCGGTTCAATTCGACGATTCTCGCTTTCCCGCCCTCCTCGAGCATTTCCCGGGCTTCGATCGCGCGCGCGCCATCGTCACCGTGGACGTGACCCGCATTGCCGACAGTTGCGGCTGGGCCGTTCCTTTCATGGACTTCCGCGAGCATCGCGACCAGCTCAAGCGTAACTGGGACCATCATTATGCCGAGCATGGCGATAGCGTTGACGAGAACTTCTTCACCATGAACGCCGAGAGCATCGACGGCCTGCCCGGCATGGAAAAAGGCTGACGGACCGCGAATGACCCAATCTTCTACCGCCACCTTCGTCAATATCGGCGAGCGCACGAACGTGACCGGCTCCGCCCGCTTCAAGAAGCTGGTCCTCGCCGGCGACTACACCGCCGCCGTGGAGGTCGCGCGCCAGCAGGTCGAGAACGGCGCCCAGATCATCGATGTGAACATGGATGAGGGCATGCTCGACGGTGCCGAAGCCATGACCACCTTCCTCAACCTCATCGCCGCCGAGCCCGATATTGCCCGCGTGCCGGTGATGATCGACAGCTCGAAATGGGCGGTCATCGAGGCGGGCCTGCAATGCGTCCAGGGCAAGGCGGTGGTCAACTCGATCTCCATGAAGGAGGGCGAGGCGCAATTCATCGAACAGGCCAGGGCCTGCCTCGCTTATGGCGCGGCGGTTGTCGTCATGGCGTTTGATGAGGAGGGGCAGGCCGACACCGCCCCCCGCAAGATCGAGATCTGCCAGCGCGCCTACCGCATCTTGACCGAAACCGTCGGCTTCCCCCCTGAAGACATCATCTTCGACCCCAACATCTTCGCCGTCGCAACTGGCATTGAAGAGCACAATAATTACGCCGTCGACTTCATCGAAGCCGCCCTTGAGATCCGCCGCACCTGTCCCGGCTGCCATATCTCTGGCGGGCTCTCTAATGTCAGCTTCAGCTTCCGCGGCAACGAGCCCGTCCGCCGCGCCATGCATTCTGTCTTCCTCTACCACGCCATCCCCGCGGGCATGGACATGGGCATCGTCAATGCCGGCCAGCTCGACATCTATGACGAGATCGACCCGCCCCTGCGTGAGGCCGTCGAGGACGTCATCCTCAACCGCCGGGACGACGCCACCGAGCGCCTTGTCGACCTCGCCGAGACCTATCGCGGCCAGAAGGGCAAGACCCGGGAGAAAGACACCAAGTGGCGCGAGGCTCCCGTCGCCAAGCGCCTGGAACACGCCCTCATCAACGGCATCCTCGACCACATCGTCGAAGACACCGAGGAAGCCCGTCAGGCCCACGACCGCCCCCTCCACGTCATTGAAGGCCCCCTGATGGACGGGATGAACATCGTCGGAGACCTTTTCGGGTCCGGCAAGATGTTCCTGCCCCAGGTGGTGAAATCGGCCCGCGTCATGAAGGCCGCCGTCGCCCATCTCGAACCCTTCATGGAGACCGAGAAGGAAGAGATGGGCCTCATCGGCAAGTCCAATGGCAAGGTCCTGCTGGCCACCGTGAAGGGCGATGTCCACGATATCGGCAAGAACATTGTCGGCGTGGTGCTCGCCTGTAACGGCTACGAGATCATCGATCTCGGCGTCATGGTGCCGGCCGAGACCATCCTCGCCGAAGCCGCCGAGCACGGCGTCGACATGATCGGCCTTTCTGGGCTCATCACGCCCAGCCTGGACGAGATGGTGTTCATGGCCGCCGAAATGCAGCGGCTCGGCCTCGACAAGCCGCTCCTCATCGGCGGCGCCACCACCAGCCCCGCCCACACCGCCGTCAAGATCGAGCCGGCCTACAATCAGGGCCCCGTCATTCACGTCACTGATGCCAGCCGCGCTGTCGGCGTCGTCAGCGCCCTCATGAACGAGGAAGAGCGCCCCAAGCTCTGGGAAACCACCCAGGCCCGCTACCAGCGCATGCGCGAAGCCCGCGAGGGCGGCCCCCCCAAGCCCCGCCTCCCCATCGCAGAGGCCCGCAACCGCGCCTTCGACCCCGGCACCGCCGAGCACACACCGCCGCCCAGCTTCACAGGCGTGCGCACCTTCGACGATTTCGACCTCGCCGAGCTTACCCAATACATCGACTGGACCCCCTACTTCGCCAGCTGGGACCTCGCCGGCCGCTACCCGCAAATCCTGGAAGATGAAGTGGTTGGCGAAGCCGCAACCGATCTCTGGAACGAGACCCAGGCCATGCTCCAGCGCGTGATCGGCGAGCAATGGTTCAAGCCCAAGGCCGTCATCGGCTTCTGGGGGGCCCAGCGCGACGGCGACGACATCAAGCTCGACACCGGCGACACGCTCCACACCCTCCGCCAACAAATGGTGAAGGACAACACCCGGGCAAACTTCGCCCTCGCCGATTTCCTCAGGGAAGAGGACGACCATATCGGCGCCTTCTGCGTCACCGCCGGCCCCGAGGCCGATGCCCTCGCCAAGGATTTCGAAGCCGCCGGCGACGACTACCAGGCCATCATGGTCAAGGCCCTCGCCGACCGGTTCGCCGAAGCGATGGCTGAAATGATGCACGCCAAGGTGCGCCGCGAGCTCTGGCCCTACGCCCCGGATGAAGACTTGGACAACATGGCCCTCATCAAGGAAAAATAT
Source organism: Pseudomonadota bacterium (assembly GCA_039034035.1). GTDB lineage: Bacteria > Pseudomonadota > Alphaproteobacteria > Caulobacterales > Hyphomonadaceae > UBA5336. The sequence continues at coordinate 316 of JBCCBN010000003.1, read as the reverse complement.
CTCGGCATCCGCCCCGCCCCCGGCTACCCGGCCCAGCCCGACCACACCGAAAAAGACACCCTCTTCAAGCTGCTGGACGCCGAAGCCCGCATCGGCGTCTCCCTCACCACCAGCTTCGCCATGGACCCGGCGCCGTCCGTCTCAGGCCTCTATTTCAGCCACCCCGACGCGGCCTATTTCGCCGTCGGCCGCATCGAACGCGACCAGGTCGCCGACTACGCCGCCCGCAAGAACTGGGACCTCCGCACCGCCGAACGCTGGCTCGCGCCGATCCTGAACTATGATCCGTTCGAAGTGGCAGTTGCAGCGGAGTAGG
>JBCCBN010000002.1:0-51654 GCA_039034035.1 Pseudomonadota bacterium | reverse complement strand
GGCGAAGCGCAGCGCGAAAGGCGGCACTAATGTGCCGCGAGGCTCGATGGGCACGATTCCGCTACCCGGTGCACGCTTCGCGTCACAGGCGAAGCCTTCCACCGATGGACGCAGCGCGCGACGCGCCTGGCGGAAGGCGCTCCCGCCTGCGCCGCTGCCACCACCGCCGCACCTGTACCCGTATCCGCCGCCGCCGAGTTCGCGCCGCAAGAGGTTGTGGTGCAGCGAGGGTGATGCAAGAGCGTGCGCGCCGCCGTGTGCGGCCGCGAGTGTCATGTGCCGCTGCTCAAGCGGCTGCTGCTGCTGCTGCTGCTGCTGCTGCTGCTGCTGCTCCCCGAAGGCAGCAGCTATGGCAGCTGGCGTCATTTCGATGGAGGATGTGTTTGCGCGGTGAGCTCGCCGCGAGAGCGCACGGTCGCCGCCAGCCCCCTCCCGGACCTACCGCTGCGCGGGTCTCGGGTTGGCTTGCGTGGGGGGTGGGGTCGATCTGGTCTTCGGCTCCAACAGCCAACTGCGCGCCCTCGCCGAGGTCTATGCCTCCAGCGATTATCGCGAGCAGTTCGTGAAGGACTTCGTGGCCGCCTGGGTCAAGGTCATGAACAATGACCGGTTTGACCTGAACTAGGCCACTCGCCATGTCCACGGATAGCGGCGCCTCGGGAAACCGGGGCGCCGTTTTTCTTGGCCTATCGAACGGTCTCCCATCAAAAAACCCCCATCGCCAAGCCCGTCGCCATCGCCGCGCCAAGATCGCGGCAGCGCTGGAGGTCGGCCTCGCCAATCGTCTTCGGCGCCAGAATGTCCGCCTCGGTCTGGGCGGCCGTGTTGACGATCAGCGGCGGCTGGACCGGTTTCAGCCGCCACCCCGTCGCAATACGGGCCAGTTGCCGGGCAGCGTTTTCCCCATCCGAACCGGCGCAGATCATGTGAGCATAAGGCCGCCCTTCGATCTGGCTGAATACCGGATAATAACACCGGTCGAACAAAGCCTTCATCTCACCGCTCAGCGCGGCCAGGTTTTCCGGCCCGGCAAACACAAATCCGTCAGCGGCCAGCAGATCGCCGCCGCCGGCTTCGGTGGCGTCCATCAGAAGCGTGTCGACACCGGCTTCAACCTCGCGGGCGGCGGCGTGTGCAGCCTCTGCCATCTGCCGCGATCCACCGGTGCGGGTGTGGAAGACGATCAGCAGCCGCTTCACTCCGGACCTCGACCTCGCCCACACCCTCGCCTTGGCACCGGCCGTCTCTTAGCGCGGCGCCATCCGGATCGCCCCGTCGAGCCGGACATCCTCACCATTGAAGTACCCATTCCGGCACATCTCCACGGCAAGGGCGGCGTACTCGACAGGATTGCCGAGCCGGGCTGGATGGGGGACCTGGGCGCCAAGCGCCTGGCGAACCGGCTCCGGCGCGCCCGCCAAAAGGGGCGTGTCAAAGATGCCCGGCAGGATCGTGTTCACCCGGATCAGTTCACGCGACAGATCCCGCGCGATCGGCAGAGTCATACCGACCACCCCGCCCTTGGACGCGGAATAGGAGGCCTGGCCAATCTGGCCATCCTCGGCGGCCACCGATGCGGTGTTCACAATCGATCCGCGCTCGCCATCTACCGGGTCGAGCGTCATCATGCCGGCCGCCGATTTCGCGATGCAGCGGAACGTGCCGACCAGATTGATCTGGATGATCAGGTCGAACTGATCGAGCGGGAAATGGCTGATCTCGCCGGTTTCCTTGTTGCGCGACGCGGTCTTGATCGCATTGCCCGTGCCAGCGCAATTGATCAGGATTCGCTCCTGACCGATCGCTGCCCGGGATTTTGCAAACGCGGCGTCGACGCTCTCTTCGCTGGTCACATTGCACTCGCAGAAAACCCCGCCCAACTCGCTTGCCAGGGCCTCGCCCTTTTCGGCGTTGAGGTCGAACAAGGCGACCTTCACGCCAAACTCCTTGGCCATCTTCGTCGCCGTGGCCGCACCCAGGCCCGAAGCGCCCCCGGTGATCACAGCGGATACGTTCGAATTCAGTTCCATAGCGCTCGCTCCCTTGAACTTGTTCCCAGTCGCAGCGATTTAGCCTTTATGGACAAGACAGCCAATGACTGACGCAGCGGCAATGGACGAAGACACACCGGCATTTGATGCGCCCTCCCAGATGCGCCAGGCCTTGCCTATTCCGACCGTGGAGGCGGAACGGACAACCCGGCGGCGGTTCATTCCGAAACTGCTCAAGGTGGCCGGCCGGATCCCGTTCGCCGATGATCTCGCCGCCGCCTATTATGCAGCGCTGGACCCAGCGACGCCGCGCAAGGCGAAAGCGGTCCTGTTTGCAGCGCTCGGTTATTTCGTGATCCCGACCGACGCCCTGCCCGATGTGATCACCGGGTTCGGGTTTACCGATGATGCCACCGTGCTGGCCACCGCCCTTGGCGTTGTGGGCGCCCATGTTCAGGACCATCACCGCCGAGCCGCGCGCCGCCTGTTGCGACTGCCAGAGCCGCCACCGGGGCGTTGAGGCCCGATTGGAACGGTGCGCCCCTGTTCGGGGAACCGCTTTGTCGGCGCCATCGCGCGAGCCTTGCCGGGTTAAGGCTCCGGAAACCAATTTTTCGCACTGTGTTAAGGGTTGCACGAATTCTCGAATTATGCGGAATGTTCTCGTATAAAGCGGGAACAGAGGAGAAACCTCATGAGAATTGAGAAATTGAGAACATGGATCAAGCCTGCGCTGTCTGGTTTGGCCATTCTCGCGATCTCTGCCCCCGCAGCCCTTGCCGATGCCCCGCTGCCCGGCCCTATTCCTGCCGATGTGATCCGCGTGGTGGACGGGGACACGATCAAGGTGCGGGCACAGATCTGGGTCGATCAGTCGGTCGAGGTTTCGGTTCGCCTGGCCGGCATTGATGCGCCAGAGATCTACCGGCCCCGTTGCGAAGCGGAGAAAGCGCCGGCCCGGGCGGCCAAGGCCGCTGTCGCCGCGCAAGTGGGCGAGCGGGTTTTCCTGCGCGATATCCGTATGGGCAAATATGCCGGCCGGGTTGTGGCCGACACCATTCTCAGCGATGGCGAGAGCCTTTCGGCCCGGCTGCTCGCCCAGGGGCATGCGATACCCGATGGGGCGGACAAACCCTGGTGCCAACCGGAATCGCCATCCTGGGCATCGCTGATGCCCTTTCCCCGCGACTGATGCGGGCCAGGCCGGCGAATGGCATGTGCGATCTGGACCGGCGATCCTGATCGCTTGCTGGACGGGGCGCTGGCGGACCGGTGCCGGACCGTTCTCAGCGCCGATGAGCGAGCCCGCGCCAACCGGCTGGTGACGCCTCGCAATCAGCGAGAATTTATCCTGGCCCACACAATCGTCCGTTCTGCGCTGGCCCGGACTGGCGGATGGGACCCGGTCGAAATCCGGTTTCAGGTCGAACCGGACGGCAGGCCGGTGGTGGATCCGGGTTGGTGCCCTGGCCGTCCGCTGGCGTTTTCGATCTCCCACACCGATGGATTGGTCGCCGTTGCGGTGGCCGATGCCGGCCGCGTGGGCATCGATGCCGAACCCCGCGACCGACTGGCCACCGATCCGGCGGGGTTTGCAGCGGCGCAGTTCTCGCCAGCAGAAGCGGTTGCGGTGGATCGGGCGCTGGCCCTGGGTGGGCCCGGCGATGCGGGGCGGCTGGCCGTTCAGTTCTGGTGCCTGAAGGAGGCGTTTGGCAAGGCGGTTGGCCGCGGGCTTCGCCTTTCGCCGGCTGATACGGTGTTCGAAGTTTCGCAGGGCCATGTTCGCCAGTTTACCCTGCCTCTGGATGGGGGGGACAAACCCTGGCGGTTTTCGCTGTTCGAACCGGTTTCAGTGGCTGGACGACGCCATGTTGTGGCCTTGGCGACGGATGGCGCTGTGGGGCCGGACGTGTTGGGCGATGGGTTGGCCCTGCTGGAGGCGTGAGGTCAGGGCGCCTCTTCCGGCGGGGCGCCGGCTTTGAGACTGAGGGCGTGGAGGCCGGTTTCGAATTCAGGCCCGAGCAGGGAATAGATCAACCGCTGGACCTGGACGCGGCTCAATCCGTGAAACGCTTCGGAAACGATTTGGACGGTGTAGTGGGTTTCCCCACCGGGCGCGGCGCCGGCATGGCCGGCATGTTTGGCGCTGTCATCGGTGATTGTCAGGGAAACGGGGCGAAAAGCCTCGGACAAAGCCTCACGAATACGGCCCTCTCGATTTGTCAATTCTAGTCTCCTCGATCGCACCGCACTAAAGTACCGCCAATGGACGATCCCTTTTCCTACCGTGTGAAGTTCATGGACATCCGGGTCAAACCCCCGGCGACCGAAACCTCACGCCGCAAGGCGAAGGAAACCCGTGTTTGCGAGCATGAGGGATGTGACCTCGCAGGCGAACACAGGGCGCCGAAGAAAAACGGGCGCGGCTACCACTATTTCTGCAAAACCCATGCGGCGGAATATAACCGCTCGTTCAACTTTTTCGAGGGCATGACCGCCGCCGAAGCGGCGGCTTTCAACGACCAGGCCCGCTATGATCACAAGAAGACCTGGAAGTTCGGGACCGGGCCGGTTGGCGCTGGGAATGCGAAGAAGGTGCACAATCCCCGTTTCTGGCGCGGCCGGGAGATGTTTGAGGATGGGGTGGAAGGCGAGCACAAGGCAAGGGAGCGGCGCGGCGGGCGGACGCCGCTGCAGGTACGCGCGCTGAACGAGCTGGACCTTGAGAGCGAGGCAACATCGGAAGCGATCCGGGCGCGGTACGCCGAATATGTCCGCCGGTTCCATCCTGACAGCAATGGCGGCGACCGGTCGAGCGAGCACAAGCTGGCGCGGGTGTTGCGGGCGGGCAAGACGCTGAAGGCGGCGGGGCTGATGAAGTAGGCCGGAGGTTTGGCCCAGCACGCGCGGCCGCCGGGGCAACGCCGCGTCGGTCATGGGTCTGGATTGTCTGGTTTCAGGGTCAGCAGGGTCAGGTTGAGGGGAGCGGAAAGCCGGCAAGCAGGACTGCGGCACGGCCGGCGCGGCCACCGGTTCCGAAACCGGCGCCAAGGCGCGCAGGGGTGCCGTGGCCAGGCAAGCCAAGGACGCGGCGCAGGAGCACGATGTTCATGGCGCAAGCGATCTCGATTTCGGGCGCTGCGAGGGGCGCCGGCAGCTTGAGGCCGAGCGATGCGCCGGCGGTGCCATAGGCTCCGGTAGCGGCGAAGAGGTCGTCTTCCCAACGGGACTGGGTACCGGGATAGACGGTATCGGTGATCCGGACCGCGCCATAGACGGTCACCTCATAGCCCACGCTCTGGCACCCATTGGCCAGCAACCGGTCTGCTTTGGACCGGAACATGAGAATGGAAATGACGAAGATGGGCCAGAAGAACGGCAGCACATCGTCTTTATGCCGGAGGAAGATGGGATCATTGAACATCACCCGGCGAGTATGACGGGTGACGCAATCGGTCGGATTGGTTTTGGCGCCGGCGTGGGGCGAGCGTCGGGCGCGTTGAAGCATTTCCAGGTTAAATGGGCACCGGCGGAGCCTACAAAAGCACAAAACTACAAGGCTCTACAGCGGCGCTCTGAGTCCGGGCCAGACTGTCCCGCTTCAGGGCCGTGCCACCGTTGCTCGGACACGCGACGCTGGACAATCGCGTGCGTTTTCTCGGCCATGCGCATAGGGCCATCGGTTGGATGCGATCATCACAGCGCCTTATAACCTTAGCGTTCCTGACCTGATCTGTTATCGTTTCGGAAAACAAGGGGGAGACGTCATGGTCTGGGACAGGCTTGAAGCTGCGCTCAACGAGTGTCCACTGGTTCCGATATTGAATGTTCTACGCCTTGAAGATGCCGGGCCCTTGGCGAGTGCACTCGCCGCGGGCGGCATTACCGTCTGCGAAGTCACACTTCGGACAGATGTGGGTCTCTCCGCGATCGAAGCGTTCAAGTCGGCAGAGCCCAACATGATCACGGGTGGTGGCAGTGTGCTGGACTCCGGCGCGATGCAGGACGTGCTGGCGGCAGGGGCGGATTTCATCGATTCACCGGGTTTTGATGAGGAATTGTTGAGCGCGATCGATCGCTGCCCCGTCCCCGTCCTGCCGGGTGTCGCCACGGCGAGCGAGGCAATGGTCGCCTATAAAGCAGGTATCAGGTACGCAAAACTGTTCCCTGCATCTGTCATCGGGGGCGCGGAGCTCCTTCGCGCGCTGGCGGCACCGTTCCCCGATATGGCGTTCATGCCGACGGGCGGCGTGACGCTGTCCAACATTTCGAGCTTCCTGACCCAGCCGAACGTGTTCAGCGTGGGCGGGACATGGATTACCAAGCCCGAACTCCTTGAGAGCGGCGACTGGGCCTCCATTACACTGCGTGCGCGGGAAGCGCGAAAGGCGGCACGGTCTCTGCGGCCCTAGATCGTTTCCGCCTTTGGCGGAAACGATCGTCGGTTGTCCGTGCGCCCACGGCTGCCGGCTTCGCCTTCGCCTCCGCGAGGGCGGGCTGAACGCCCGGCGAGCGTTGCCCGCTGTAGCACTGCCGCCAAAGCCGGAAACGCTGTAGAGTGCCTTCCGGCCAATTTGCAGCGTTTGGCCGTTTGCCTGTTCCGTCAGCCTCGTCGTCGCGCACCGTCCGAAGATGCTAGACTGATTTCGCCTTCGGCGGAATCAGTCGTCGTTTGATGTCGCTCACGGCAATTTGGCTTCGCCAAACGCCGCCGCATTTTCTTTGGAGAAATGGGGCGGGCTGGCCGCCCGGCGGGCCTTGCCCGCTGCGCGCTTCCACCAAAGGTGAAAGCGCTCTAGTGAGTTGGCCCGGCTACAATCTTGTCGTCGTACATGCGAGCGATTTCGGTTCCCGTGAAGCCGATCTCAGCAAGGATTTCTTCCGTGTTCTCGCCCAGGCTCGGTGCCCGGCGGGGCTCAACGCGCTCTGTTCCTGAAAACGCGACCGGATTGCCCGGCGTCAGGAACGAGCCGATGCCGGGGTGGTGCAACTTTGAGAACATCGGATTGTCGGTTGAGAGATCCGGGTCGTTATGGACGGCCTGTTTGAACGTCCGATACTGGCTCCACGTCACGTCGGCCTTGTCGAGCGCTTCGCCCGCGGCTGCCAGGGGGCGCTTGTCGAAAAAAGGCTTGAGGATTTCAGTGATCGCATGGCGGTGTTCGAACCGCGCGCTTTCATGCTCAAGATCGTTGCCCGTCTTGCTCGCAAGATCGGCCAGGGCGTCCTGGGTGCCTGTTGCGATCTTCAGGTTCCGCCACTGGCGAGAGGTGAGCGCCACGACCATGACCCGCTCGCCATCTTTGCATAGGAAGTCCTGAGCGTAGGCGCCGAAGAGCGCATTGCCCATCTTCGGCCTGTCGTCTCCATTGACCATGACCTCGCCGATGATGCCCAGATTGCCGAGCATCGCGAGCGCCATGTCCTTCAGGGCGAGTTCCACCAATTGCCCCTGACCCGTCAGGCGGCGATGGCGCTCAGCTGCGAGAATGCCGAGGGCGGCCTGTTGACCGGTGATGCAGTCCCATGCTGGCAGGACATGTCCCACGGGCTCATCGGAGCCTTCGGGGCCCGTGGCCATGGGAAAACCCACAGCAGGATTGATGGTGTAGTCGACCTGGGGCCCGCCACTGCGATCGCCCTTCACCGACAACATGATCAGATCGGGCCTGTGTTCCTTGAGCCCCTCATAAGACATCCAACCGCGAACGCGGAGATTGGTCAGGAATATGCCGTTCTGCTCGCCCGGTGCACAGATGAGCCGTGTGAGAACCTCCTGGCCCTGGGGCGTGGACATGTCGACCGCGATCGACCGCTTGCCCTTGTTCAATCCCGCCCAGAAAAGGCTGCGCCCGGTCTTTGTCACGGGCCAGCGATCATAGTCGAGCCCGCCCTTGATCCTGTCGAAGCGGATCACGTCTGCGCCCATCTGGGCCAACGTCATGCCTGCCAGGGGCGCCGCAACAAATGCTGAGCCCTCTACTATGCGCATACCGCCAAGGATCTTGACCATGGTGCCTCCTTTGTGGGGTGTGTCTAGTTCAAACGCTGAGCCTCTTGGGCCTTGGCCAGGACTGTCCGGCACATTTTCAGATTGGCTGCGTCGACCATCTTGCCGTCGATGGTGATCGCGCCTGTCCCGGCGGCCTGGGCTTCGGCGTAGGCGCTAGTGACGCGGCGGGCAAACTCGACCTCGCGCTCGCTCGGCGAGAAGACCTCGTTCACGATCTCGAGCTGGCTTGGGTGGATGCACCACTTGCCATCAAAGCCCAGGGACCGGGACATTCGTGCAAACCGCTCCATGCCTTCCCGATCGCGCGTGCCTGCATAGGGTCCGTCTAAGGCGCGCAGGCCGTTGACGCGGGCCGCGATGGCGATGGATTGCAAGGCGAAGTGCCAACGATGGCCAGGATAAAGCGCATCATTCTCGTCTTCGCCGCCAATCGTTTTCAGCGGCATCTGCATGGATGCGGCGAAATCGCCCGAGCCGAAAATAAGCGACTCCAGACGCGGACTGGTGGCAGCGATCTCATTGATGTTGGCGATGCCCGCAGCAGTTTCGATCAGCGCGGCGATGCCGGTTGGCTGCTGATGTCCCATGGCCGCTTCGACCTGGTCGATCAAGGTGGCGACAAAGGCGACATCCTCACGGCGACTGGCCTTGGGCAGGACGATCAGGTCAATCGTGTCTCCGGCGCCTTCAAGGACGTCGACAAGATCGCGATAGGCGAATTGGGTGTCGAGGCCGTTGATGCGGACCTGGCGCAGCTTGCCGCCGAAATCCAGGGTGTTCAGGGCCCCAATCACATGGTTTCGCGCCTCGGCTTTCATCGCCGGCGCAACGGCGTCTTCCAGGTCGATGCAGACCGCGTCAGCCCTGGCCGCAGCAGCCTTTTCGATCATCCCCGGATTTGAGCCGGGCACAATCAGGGCCGAGCGCTCCAGCCGGAAGGGGCGCGTCTCGCTCATGCGGCCCACTCCATCGTGGCGGTCATCGAGATCGCCCCATCGCCATTGGCGGTGAACAATTCCGCGGTATTGCCATCGACTTCGCGCGCATTGAGCGTCATGTCGTCGAAATCGAAGATGGGCCGGACACCACGAAATGCGAAGCTGGCGGGGGTCCGATCAGGGTACTTCCGGCTGGCAAAATCATGGAGAAGCGTTGCCTGGAGCGGCCCGTGGACAACGAGCCCGGGATACTTCTCCACATCCCGGCTATAGGGCCGGTCATAGTGGATACGGTGTCCATTGAACGTCAGGGCGGAGTAGCGAAACAGAAGAACCGGGTCGATGTCGTACGGTTCCACATGCTCGCAAGGCGGCACCGGTTTGCCCGGGGGCGGAGAGAAGACTTCGGGAATATCAATGTAGACGATGTCCTGCGCCTCTCGCATGACGAGCGTTCCGTTCGCGGTGGTCTCATGCAGAACCGTGACGAAGACCATCGGTCCGGTCCTGCCGTTTTTCTCCTCGATGGAGTGAATGGTCGATGTCTTCCGTGCCTGTTGACCGACGCGGAGATGGTTTTCGAACGTGCACCGGCTTCCCGCCCACATGCGGCGGGGGTTTGGTATGGGCGGCAGGAAGCCGCCTCGCTTCGGATGACCGTCCGGACCGATCTCGCGCCTTTCAGCGGGCTCCAGAAAATAGGCCCAGATCCATGGGTGTGGGACGGGCGCGCCCGTGTCGAGCGACGCCGCGCCGGTTGAGCCCAATGTGGCCGCCATGGCATGGGCGATGCCGGGACCGATCAGGTCTTCGACGGCATGGGTTCGCCCGACCCAGTCGCTCCACGCTCCATACCCCAATTTTTCCTCCCGAGCGCTGTCATGCTTTTATCGCCCAGGAGGAAGCTAGTGCGTTCGAAGCGATAAACGAATCGGCGCGGGTTTCTGCCAGCGCCCAGCCCGCAGCGCAGCTGTTCGCCGAGAACAATCTGTTCAGGCCTTGGGGACGGGCTGGACCGTGTCTGTAGCAGTGCCGGGTTGGTTGAAATGGGTGGCGGCTTCGCGGAACCATTCGAGAGTTTTGGCGTGGTGGGCCTGGCCCCAAGTTTCGATGAATTTGCGGGTGCGATAGTCTTTCTCGTCTTCCAGCGCCTTGATGCGTGTTTCCACGAAGGAAGGCGTCAACGGGATGCCGCACTGCACGGTGATACAGTGTTTCCATTCATCGAAATTCTGGGGGATCACGGTCATTGTTCAGCCTCCTGCCGGCGCCAGAGCGGGAACGGGTCGGGCAGGTCGGCGGCGGCCATGTCGACCCCTTCGGGCACCAGCGCCTCGTCGAGTTTTCGCGTCAGGGCCGGCCAATCGATGCCGGCGCCGATGAAGACGATTTCCTGGCGCCGGTCGCCCCAGGGTTCCTGCCAATGGGTGTTCAGATAGTCGCGAAGGGCATCGCTTTCGGGCCAGCGGTCTTCGGGTACGGCGGCCCACCAGGTGCCAAGGGGCGCGACGCTGGAAAGTGCGCCAGCGAGCGAGTATTCGGCGAGCCATTCGGGCCGAGTGGCGATCCAGAAGTGTCCCTTGGCGCGGATGACGCCCGGCAGTGGGCCGTTGAGCAGGGCGTGGATGGCTTCGGGGTTGAACGGGCGCCTTGCGCGGTAGACGTGGGAGGTGACGCCATATTCCTCGGTCTCGGGCACATGGTCGGCGAAACCGTAAAGCTCCTTGGCCCACATGGGGTGGGTTTCGGCCTTGGCGAAATCAAAGAGGCCGGTATCGAAGATCCTGGCCGGGGCCACATCGGAATAGTTGGCTTCGACGATTTCAGCGTCGGCATTGAGGCTGCGGATGATCTTTAGGGCCGCATCGACCTGTTGCGCGGTGGCGTCGTCCACCTTGTTGAGCACCACGACGTCGGCGAACTCGATCTGGTCGGTGAGCAGATGGACGAGGGTTCTGGTATCCTCCTCGCCCATGACTTCGCCCCGGTCGCGGAGGAAATCATGGCTGGAATAGTCCTTGAGCAGGTTCACCGCGTCGACAACGGTGACCATGGTGTCGATGCGGGCAACGTCCGAGAGGCTCACGCCGCTTTCGTCCCGGAAATCGAAGGTTGCGGCCACGGGGAGGGGTTCGGAGACGCCGGTGGATTCGATCAGCAGATAGTCGAACCGGTCTTCGGTGGCGAGCCGGCGCACTTCTTCCAGGAGGTCGTCGCGCAGGGTACAGCAAATGCAGCCATTGGACATTTCGACCAGCGTCTCATCGGTGCGGCTCAGCTCGGCCCCGGCGCGGACGAGGTCGGCATCGATGTTAACCTCGGACATGTCGTTCACGATGACCGCGACGCGCCGCCCGTCGCGATTGTTGAGCACGCGGTTAAGCAGGGTGGTTTTTCCCGCGCCCAGGAATCCTGACAGCACGGTGACGGGGAGGCGTTGGTCGTCGGTCGCGGTTTCGGTGGTCATGGGATCACGGCTCTCATGGCTGGTTGCGCTTGTATTGTATGGCCGCTGCGGGGGCTCGACAATGTTATAACATCACAAATCGGCGCGGAATTCGGGGGGCATCCGTGGCGATTGCCAGGTGCTGCGCCGCGCTATTCCGCGGCGGGACGAACCGGGGCGAGGCCGATGTCGGGCAGTGGGGGTTGGACCGGCTCGTCGAGCGGGTCTGGCTCTGGCGTGGGCTCGCGGAGGCCAGCGGTGACGAGGGTGCGCTCGACCGCGCGGGCGATCTTTTCCGGGGCTGCCAGCCAGACCGGGGTGACGATCAGGGCCATGATGGTCGAAAAACCCAGTCCGAAGACAACAGAGGTGGCCAGCGGTACCCACCATTCTGCTGTGACGCCGCCATGGGTAATCGACCCTTCCCGGAAATTGACATTGAGCATGAACATCATGGGCAACAGGCCGCAAATGGTGGTCAGCGTCGTGAGCAGGATGGGGCGGATACGCTGGGCGGCGGCGGCGATGGCAGCCTCTTCGGCGGTTCGGCCATCGCGGCGGAGGCGCTGGAACGTATCGATGAGGACAATATTATTGTTCACCACGATACCGGCCAACGCCACGATGCCGACCCCAACCATCAGGATTGAGACGTAGGGCAAGAAGACCTGGATTCCGATGAGCACCCCTGCGGTCGACAGGATGACCGCTGTCAGCGTCAGAAAGACATGAAAGAAATTGTTGAACTCCCAGAGCAAGATGATGCCCATCAGGAAGAGCGACACCAGCGCGGCCGTTTCGAAGAAGGCGTTGGCCTCGGCGGCATCTTCATCGGCGCCCTCGAAGCCCACTTCTACCGCAGGATCGATATTCGCGGTGGCGATCCATTCGCGCACTTCCTGGACCTTGGCCGCGCCGGCGCCCTGTTCGATCGCGTTGGCGCGGACGAACAGGGCGCGCTTACCGTCCCGGCGTTCGATCTTGGTGACTTTCTGGGCGGCCTCGCGGGTGACGAAGAGCGAGAGCGGGACCTGGCCCTGGGGCGTGCCGATGCGCAGTGTGTCGAGGGCTTCGACGCTGCGGTCGTCTTCGGGCAGGCGGACGCGGATGTCGACCTCGTCGAGCGCATCGTCGGGCCGGTAGCGGCCGACCAGGATGCCATTGGTGACCAGTTGGACGGCGGCGCCAACCTCGGCCACGTCGACGCCGAACTTGCCGGCCTGGGCGCGGTCGACCCTGATCTGATATTCGATGCCGGGAAGCGGACGGGTGTCTTCCACCTCGCGCAGGCCGTCCATGCTGTTGACATAGTCGAACACCTGCTGGGTCGCGCGGTTGAGGGCGTCGCCATCATTGGAGCGGAGCATGACCTGTATGTCCTTGCCGACCGGGGGACCCTGTTCGGGTTTCGAAACCTCGGAGCGGACGCCCGAAAGCGTGTCAAGGCGGTCGCGGATGGCCTGTTCGGTCTCGCGGCCGTCAAAGCCGAATTCGCGGTCCGTGAAATTGATCAGGATGCGGCCGACCGTGTCTTCGGGCGGGGGGGCCACGCCGTCGAAATTCAGGGTGCCGGAGCCTTCCGAACCCGATGTGGTGGACATGGATTCGATGCCGGAAATATCGCTGATGGCGGCGGCGGTGCGGCTGACGAGGGCGAACTCCTCGGCGGCGGAGAGATTGCCCTGGGCGCGGACGAAGACGTAGACTTGTTCGGGCTCGACATCGAGGAAAAGCTCGGATCTGTGCTCGGTCGCGCCGAACCACATGAAGATGCTGACAATAGCGAGAGCGGCGCCCATCGTCACGAGCCACGGCCGGCGGATAAGAGTGGCCGTGGAGCGGGCATAAGTGCCGATCCAACCGGGAGCGTCGCGCGGGTCACCACCGACACCAGAGACAGCGGCGAGGTCGTCACCGCCCTCTGAACGGCCGCGCCCACCGACGACCGAGCCGAGCACGGGCAGGAAGATCAGCGCCATCACCAGGGATGAGGCGAGCACGAAGATCAGCGTGATCGGCAGGAAGGACATGAACTTGCCGATCATGGAATCCCAGAACAGGAAGGGGAAGAAAGCCGCCAGTGTCGTCGCGCTGGAGGCCACAATGGGCCAGAACATGCGCTTTCCGGCCATGGCATAGGCTTCACGGCGATGGAGCCCTTCGGCCATTTTCCGGTCGGCATATTCGACGACCACGATGGCGCCATCGACCAGGATGCCGACCGCGATCACCATGCCGAACATCACCATCATATTGATGGTGTAGCCAAAGACGCCGAGCATCAGGAACTCCATCACGAACGAGCCGGGGATCGCGAGGCCGACCATCATGGCCGAGCGCAGGCGCAGCGATGATCATCACCAGCACGACGGCGGTTGCGATCGAGGCCTGGAGCTGGCCGAGCTGGTCCTCGATCATCTCCGACATGTCGGAGGTCAGTTCGGCCTGGACGGTATCGGGCCAGGTGGCCTGCTGGCGCTCGATGACGGCATCAACCATATCGACGGTGTCGAGGATGTTGGCGCCGACGCGTTTGACGATCTGGAGCTGGACCGATGGGCGGCCGTTGAACTCGCTATAGCTGGTGCGGTCCTTGTAGGTGCGCTGGATGTCGGCGACATCGGCGAGGGTGATGACAGCGTCGCCCGAGGTCTTGATTGGCAGGGAAAAGGCATCCTCGGCGGTCTTGATCAGACCGGGGATCTTCACCGGGAAGCGGCCCTCTTCCATGGCGATGTTGCCGGCCGGGACAAGCCGGTTATTGGCCGAAACGGCGGCGAAGATTTCCTGGTAGGACAAATTGTAGGTTTCGAGCTTGACCGGATCGACGACGATTTCGAGCACTTCATCGCGGTCTCCGAGGAGGCGCGCCTCGAGCACGCCTTCAAGGCCTTCCAACTCGTCCTGGAGGCCCAGGGCGACATCGTAGAGGCCGCGCTCGGGCGCATCGCCAAAGATGTTGATCACGAGGATCGGGAACAACGAGGCGTTGAGCTCGGAGATGATCGGTTCGCGGGCGTCTTCGGGAAATTCGCGCTGGGCCAGATCGACCGCTTCGCGCACGTCGAGGACGGCCTGGTCCTGGTCGAAGCTGACTTCGAATTCGGCGATGATCTGGCCAGCCCCTTCGAGGGCATAACTGTCGATCTGCTTGAGCCCCTCGATCGATTTCAGCTCGGTCTCGACGGGCCGGATGAGCAAGCGCTCTGCATCTTCGGGCGACACGCCTTCCAGCGGGATGGTGACGCCGACAAAGGGGATCGGGACGTCGGGGTCGGCTTCCTTGGGCAGGTTGACATAGGTCGCGCCACCAGCGAGCAGAGCAACGACCAGCACCGCCAGCACCATACGGGCCTGCCAGATGGCCCCATCGATCAAGCCATGCATCGTTCAGAGCCCCTCATCAACGACGGGGACAACTTCGATGCCCTCGCGAACATAGTCCTGGCCGGCGGCGAGGACCCTGGCCTGGTCGGGCAAGCCGGCCACCCAGATGCCGGTGTCGGCATCATCGATCACGCGGACCTCGGCGAACTGGACCGTGTCGGCATCGTCCACATGGCGCACACCGACCCGGCCATCATCGTGCAGGACCAGGAGGGCCGGCGAGAGCAGGACGGCTGGCGCCTCACCCATCTTCAGGCGAAGCGAAGCGGTGAGGCCGGCGGCGATGGCATAGTCGGGATTGGGGACCGCGAGTTCGACACGGAAGGTGCGGGTGGCGGCGTTGGCGGTGCGCGCGACATAGCGGACGGTGCCTTCCAGCGCGCGGCCATCGGCGAGGGTTACCGCAGCGGTCTGGCCGAGGGCGATCCGGCCGGCCTGGGCCTCTGTCGCTTCAACGACGACCAGGATGGGGCTGAGATCGAGCATCTGGCCGCAGGCGCCACCGGGCGCGAGAAAATCGCCAACCTCGGCCATGCGCTCATCGAAAACACCGGCAAAGGGCGCGCGGAGGATGGTGCGTTCCATCTCGATCCGAGCGGCATCGACGGCGGCAACCGCAGCGTCATAGGCGGCCTTGGCGGCGGCAGCGGACGTGGCGGACGTCCAACCTTTCTCCGCGAGATCGCGGGCCGCTTCCCAATCGAGCGTCTTGGAGGCAAGATTCGCTTCGGCCTGTTCCACCTGGACCGCGCGGGCCTCCACATCGAGCCGGCACAGGACACTGCCGCTCGAAACGATGCGGCCTTCCCGGGCAGGGGCCTCGACAACGGTGCCGGTGGTGGCCGAGCGAACGACGACCAAGCGTTCGGCCTCGGTGCGGCCTTTCAGGGATTCGAATACTTCGTGGGGTTCGGCGAGGACGGGGCGCACAACCGCCTGGGGGCGGACATCGGCTCGAGCCTCTGAGGCCTCGGCCGCCGGGGCCGTGTCGGCCGGATCACTCCGAAAGGCTGTCCGCAGGCCGAAATAGGCGAGGAGCACGAACAAGATGATGCCGGCGGTGATTACGGAACGGGGCAAGGCGGTTATCCAGGCGGGTTTGCGCTGTCTGAACCAGCGCTCTTTCATTGCATATGGGTGTTTACCATGAAGTGGTAAAGCTTCCGCGACCGCCGTTCCGGGCGTGACGGAAAGTCACGTGCTGCCAGAAGATCATGCATAGAGGGCCCGGGATCAGTGCGGCGCGCTCTGATTACTGGTTGCGGCATCAAGCAGGAGGAACGCCGAGAGACGCGGGCTGGCATTGCGGCCTGATTTCTGGGTCCGGTCAAGGGCTGCGATGGCATCCGGCTCTTCCATGGCGACGAAATCATCGGCCAGCTGGGCCAGTTCCGGATCGGCCACCAGGCGTTTGGCGACGCGGTCAACTTCGGTTCGCGCCGCCGATACGATGGCCGCCCGGCGCGACTGCTCGCCCTTGCGGGCGGCGGCGGCGATCTTCTTCTTCGCCTTGGGGCGGAAGATGTTTGACAGGGCGATGCCAGAGGTTTCCAGGCGCTGGATGACCGATTCCGCGGTCTCCTCCCGGGGAAGCTGTCCGGTTTCCTCGCGGTCCATGTCGTTGAGGATGGTAGACCAGTCAGCATCGCGCTTGGCGTCGCCAGCCAAAGGGTCGGGGGACGCCGGAGCGGCGGGTGCTGACGCAGCGGGGGATGGAGCAGCGGGGGACGTGCGCGCCTCGGTTGGGGCGGGGTTCGGCGCGGGGGATGGAGCGGGCGCCGGCGAGCCGTTCTGCAGCGATGGCTGCACATCGACATTGGCGGGCGGTGGACCGACCCGGTCGCCCGGCGCGGGCGGAGCGTGGCCGTGACCGTTCACACCGTGGCCGTTCACGTTCCGGCCGTCCTGTGCTGCGCGCGCCGTTGCATCCGGGCGCGGGGCGGCGGGTTGGGTCTCGCGGCGGGCCTCCGGAGTGGTGTCTCGGGGGGCGAGGCGGTCGAGAAAGCGCCGCTCGGCCCGGTCGCTGCCATTCTTGTGACGTGGCTCAGCACCGTTCGCGGCCGGCGCGGGCCGTGCCTCGGATGCAGCGCCATTGGCAAGGCCCGCATCACGCGGATTGGCGTGGAAGATATTGTCATCGACGATCGGATCTTCGGTCCGCGGATCGGGCCATTCGGATTCAGCCGGAGCGTGCGGCGCGCCGAGATCGTCGCCGCCGAAGAGTTCCGCTTCCAGTTCGCGAGGGCTCGCATCGAGGCGCGGGACTGACCGGGGCGCCTTGGCGCCGGTAGAACCGGTGCCGGCCGCTGGCGTGTGGGGGCGCGACGGGGTCTGGGGCGGCCGCGCAATGGCGGGCGCCGGCTCCGAAGCGCGCGCTGGCCGGTTTGCAGCCGCGGGCGCGACCGGTACTGGGGCACCGCCGAGCGAGGCGCGGGGCGGGGCGGGTTCGCCAGCGGCGGGAGGTGTCGGCGTGGGCCGTGGTGGGCGCGATGGCGCGGAGTTCGGCCGGGACGGTGCTGCCGGCGTTTCGTCGGGTGTGCCGGCAAGCGCCCGGGGCGCGTCCAGATTAGCCGGCATGGCCACATGGGCGTTCGGCTGCGCGAATCCGGCCGACCGCGTAGAGGTGAGCGTGACCGATTGTTGCGGCTGGCCGGGAGCGGGCCGTTCTGGCGCTGGCGGGGGAAGCACGGGCTTGGGCGCTGCCGCCTGGGTCGAGGGTGAGGACTGAGGTGCGGGGTCTGGCTCGGGGCGCGCAGGCGGCCTGCCCTGCCCATTCAGACCGCTGCGGCCATTGAGCGCCTGCCGCGCAGCTTCGGTGACGGGCGTGTCTGCGGGGGAGATAGCACGCGGAATGCCGCGCCGCGATGGCTGTTCTTCGGAGCCGGCACCGGGGCGGCTCGCTGGCCGGGCCCCGGGCGCCGGAGCGTGCGAAGATGGGGCCCGCAAAGCTGGGGCCTGAACTGCGGGGTCTTGTGCGGGTGCATCGGTCACCGCGTTCGTATCGGCGTGCCGGAGCGTATCGGCCGCAGAAGCGGCGCGGCTGGACTGACCGGCGGCGTGGCTTAGCGCTTCGGCGACCTGGCCGAGCTGCTGGTCGGACAAGCCGCCATCCTTCTGGGCCACGCGGCTGGCCTGGCCGACGGCAGCGGCGGTTTGTTCGGCGGCGTAGCGCAGTTCGGCCATCGCACGGTTGGCCTCGTCGCTGGCCTGGCGGGCACTGGCATTGATTTCGGCGTTCAGGCGACGGGCATGTTCGAGCGCGCCATTGACGGCCCGGGTCAGCGCCTCACCGGTTTCACCGGCCGCATCGCTGGCGACATCGCCTGCGCGCATCGCATCGGACACCGTCTGCTGGGCCTCGGCGAGCTGGGTTTCGAGGCGGGAGACGGCGAAGACCAGCGTATCGCTCTGCTTTTCGAGCGTGTGGGCCATGCCGTCGATCTTGGCGAATTCTTCGGTGATCTGGGTACCGGTGCGCTTGAGCGATTGCAGCCTTTGTTCGAGCGCTTCGTCGGACTTGGCCATGTCGATGCTGGCCGAGCGGGCTGCATCGACCATCATCGCGGCCTGGCGGGGGATGGTCTCGCCCATCGTGTCGGCCTGCTCGCGCAGGTCGTGGGTCAGGGTTTCAAGGGCGGCGCGTTCATCGGCGAGACGGGAGGCGAGGTCGCGGGCATTGTCAGCGGCAGCATAGGTGACGCTTTCGAGGCGCATGCGCTCGTCCCCCATCTCGGAAGAGACCGATTTCATGGCCGAAAGCGCGGTTTCCATGGCCTGGTCGATCTCGTCGCTGCTCGCCTTGAGGCTGGCCGCCAGGGTCTGAGCTTCTTCGCCATAGGCCTTGCTGGGGTTGAGAAGCTGGGTGGCTGCTTTCAGGATCAGATTGCTGGCGGCGTTCCGGCGCGCGCCCTCGCGGGCGACGTAACCGGCGAACAGCACGACCAGGCCGGGCACGGCGGCGAGGGCGATGGCTGCCATGACCGAGAGGGCGCTGGCTTCGGAGAACTGGGCGGGATCAACGCTGGTGACAACGGTGACCGCGACCGATGCCCACCACACAATGGCGAGGCCGAGACCGGCCCATGGCATCCACTGACCCGCCTGCCTGATGGCATCGAGTTGTGCATTGGTGGGCCCCGAAGGCCCCGTGCCGTCCATCATGATCGGATCTTTCATGGATACGATACTACCCTCGCCCTGCTGATGAAGCGATAGCAGACCTCAGCCGACGCATTCCTGAACAGAGTTGCCTAATCTCTGGACCAATCCAGAACGATTGCTGCTGCATTCTCGTCTGATTTCTGCCCATCTTCAGGCGCGTCACCCGCCCCGATCAGGCCAATCAGCACGGCAACCACGAGATCACGGACCAAAACAAGTAGAGCGAGCACGGGCGTCTCCATCAGCTTTGTTCATGTTTACCGCAATCACGCATCCCAGGCGAGTCGAGAATGCTGGTGGACCATTGCTTATAAGACAGAAAGCCCCAGCCCGTTGAGGCTGGCGCGAAAAATTCCCGTTACGGTAGAAGGGCGAGCCGCCTTCGCCCCTCGCCCATCCCTGCCCTGCCCTGAAGGCCTAGAGGGCGTCGGTCAGTTCGGGCACGGCGGAGAAGAGATCCGCGACCAGGCCGTAATCGGCGACCTGGAAGATCGGGGCTTCCTCATCCTTGTTGATCGCGACGATAACCTTGGAATCCTTCATGCCCGCCAAATGCTGGATCGCGCCGGAAATGCCGATGGCGATATAGAGTTCCGGGGCGACGATCTTGCCGGTCTGACCGACCTGATAGTCATTCGGAGCATAGCCGGCATCGACCGCCGCGCGGGACGCGCCGATGGCCGCGCCGAGCTTGTCGGCGAGGGGTTCCATGAGGCGGTTGAATTCCTCGGCAGAGCCCAGGGCCCGCCCGCCGGACACGATGCGCTTGGCGGCGGTGAGTTCTGGCCGGTCGCTCTCGACAATTTCGTCGGACACGAAGGCAGACTTGAACTCCGACACGCCGAGATCGACCGTTTCGACGCTGGCGCTGCCATCATTGCCGGCAGCGTCAAATGCGGTGCCGCGCACGGTGACGACCTTCTTGGGGTCGGCCGAGGTGACCGTCATGATCGCATTGCCGGCATAGATCGGGCGTTCAAACGTGTTTGCGTCGATCACAGCGGTGATGTCAGAGAGCTGCATAACGTCGAGCCGGGCTGCGATGCGGGGGCTGACATTCTTGCCCATTGTCGTCGCGGGCGCGAAGACGGCGTCATAGCCCTCCATCAGCGGCACGATCAGCGCTTCCATGGCTTCTGCGAGTTGCTTTTTCAGCGGGGCCGCATCGGCGTGGAGGACCTTGCGGACGCCGGAAATCTTCGCGGCGGCTTCAGCTGCGGCCCCGGCGCCTTCACCCGCGACGAGCACATCCACGTCGCCGCCGAATTTGGCGGCCGCGGTGACGGTCTTGTTGGTCGAGTCGGCGACGGTTGCAGTGTCGTGTTCGGCAATTACCAGGACAGCCATCAGACAGCTCCAGCAGTTTTGAGTTTCTCGAGGAGGGCGGGCACGTCTTCCACCGTTTCACCGGCCTCGCGGACCGGGGGTTCGGTAACCTTCACCACCGTGAGGCGGTTGGCGACATCGGCGCTGAACTCGCCGATTTCCTTGGTATCGATGGGCTTCTTCTTGGCCTTCATGATGTTCGGCAGCGAAGCATAGCGCGGTTCATTGAGCCGCAAATCGGTGGTGACGATTGCGGGGCCTGTGAGCGCAACGGTCTGCAAGCCGCCATCGACTTCGCGGGTGACGTGGAGCGTGTCCCCGTCCTTTTTCATTTCAGACGCGAAGGTGCCCTGGGGCCAACCCAGCAAGGCGGCGAGCATCTGGCCGGTCTGGTTGCAATCATCATCAATGGCCTGCTTGCCGAGGATGATGAGATCGGGGCTCTCGGCTTCGGCGATGGATTTGAGGATCTTCGCGACGGCCAGCGGTTCGGGCATTTCGTCAGTCTTCACCAGGATGCCGCGATCGGCGCCCATGGCGAGCGCGGTGCGGATGGTTTCCTGGGCCTGTTGCGGGCCGATGGAAACCGCGACGATCTCGGTCGCCGTGCCCGCTTCCTTGAGGCGAACCGCCTCTTCGACGGAAATCTCGTCGAACGGGTTCATGGACATCTTCACATTCGCGAGGTCCACGCCCGTCTGGTCGGGCTTGACGCGGACTTTCACATTGTAATCGATCACCCGCTTGACGGGGACGAGGACCTTCATGGGCCAGCTCCTGTTTGCGTTTCCTGAACTCACCCAAGCGGGTGTGGCGGGACCTTGCAAGTCCCGCACATTTCTCAGCGCCAGAAATAACGGTTTCGGCTCGCCAAGATCAAGCTTCCGTTGACGTTAGCGTCAATTTGGCGCGTGAGCATGGCCGAGCAAGCGATCTCTTGTTTCGCTGTCAGCCGCGTCGGCGAGGAAGTCGAGCGTTCCCGGGCCGAGCAGTTCCTCGCCGGCCCTGATCAGAGCGCCGAAGGCGGCATTGGCCAGGGCTGAGCCCATGGAGACGCGGGCGACACCGAGATAGGCCAGCTCAGCGAGGGAGACGAACCCTTCGAAAGGGCCGAGAAGGACGTTCAGGGGCCGGTCGATCGATGCGAGTACTGTGCGGATGTCGGCCAATGTCCGGAGGCCAGGTGCGTAGAGGACTTGCGCGCCGGCTTCCTGGTAGGCCTGGAGCCGGGCGATGGTATCGGCCAGGTCGGGATTGCCGGTGAGGTAGTTCTCGGCGCGGGCGGTGACGAGGAAGGGGAAAGCCAGCGCATTGGCGGCTTCGGCGGCGGCCACGATCCGTTCGGCGGCCTGGCCGATTGAATATTGCGGCGCCGCCCGGTCGCCGGTGAAATCCTCGATCGACCCGCCGACTAGGCCGGCCTCGGCGCCGAGCCGGATGGTTTCTGCGCAGCATTCCGGAGTGTGGCCAAACCCGTTTTCGAGGTCGGCGGTGATTGGCAAATCGGTGGCTAGCACCAGCGTGCGGACATGGGTCAGAACGTCGTCTCTGGTGACGCCGTAGTCAGGGGCGCCTTTCTGCCAGTTGGCAAAGCCGGCGCTGGTGGTGGCCAAGGCTGGAAAACCGAGACCCGCCAGGATGCGGGCCGAGCCCACATCCCAGGGATTGGGCAGGATGAACATGTTTCCAGAAGTGTGCAGCGCTTCGAATGTGCGCGCCTTGGCGGCCTGGTCGGTCATGGGGTCTGGCTCCTCTCGCATCGCCTGTGACGCTAGCGGATGGGAGGTGGCCGGAGCCACCCAATTCTTGCGCATGGCGGATCGAAACAAGCGGGATCCGGGGGACCGATGACGCCCTGCCGCAGGGACGAGGAAGCCTGGTTCGTCTATCAGCGCGGCATGGGCAAGGTGCTTCGTCTGTTGGCCGTTCTCGCGATTGCGGCCTATGCCGCGAACGGCGCGCTGGCGCATCTTGTTCCGGGCGGCTCGCAGGTGATCCATGTTGGGATTTGCGGGCCCGGCGGCGGCGAATTGGCCGTCGATCTGGGCAGCTCGCCCGCGGAAGAGACCGGGGACACCTGCTGCGGGCTGTGTCTGGTCGCCCCGGTTCTGCCGGCTGAAGCTCCGGTGCGGATGCTGGTCGGGCTTGCCCGCGAACCGGCGCCTTTGCCGCTTGATGTCCCCGCTGTTTCACCGCGCTTACCGCTTTGGCCCGGTGCCCCGCCGCAGGGTCCGCCGCGTGTTCGAAAAGCTTGATTGATCTTCACGCTCGCCTGCCCCTTCAGCGCAGGCTGGGCTCTGAAATTGCTTTTCGAAAGAGTTCGATATGACCCGTAAAATCAAATTGGCCGGCGTTGCGATGACTGCGGCCGCCTGGCTTTCCGCGCCCGGTCTGGGCGTTTTGCCCGCTCATGCCCATGAAGGCGATGGTGGCGAGGTGACGTATGCCACCGATCACGCCCCGATCGGGGTGATGGCCGACCACCGCCACGAAAAGAGTGAGTGGATGGTGTCTTACCGCTACATGTACATGGATATGGACGGCAATCGGGACGGCACCGATGGGCTGAGCCCCGAACAGGTGACCGAGGCGCCGAACCGATTTGCCAACCCGCCCATGATGCCGCCGAACCTGCGCGTGGTGCCGGTGACCATGCCGATGCAGATGCATATGGTTGGCGGCATGTATGGCTGGACCGACCGGGTCACGCTGGTGGCCATGGGGATGTATGTGACCAAGGAGATGGATCACATCACCTTCCAGGGACCGATGGGGACCACGCGGCTGGGCGCGTTCACCACCGAGGTTTCGGGACTGGGCGATACGTCTGTCGGCGCGATCTTCGGGCTGGATGACGGCTCTGACGAGCACCGGCAGGTGAATATCTCGCTGGTCGTTTCGCTGCCGACCGGTTCGATTGATGAGACCGACACGGTGCTGACGCCCATGGGCACCATGCCGACGCTGCGACTGCCCTATGCGATGCAGCTGGGCTCTGGGACGGTGGACCTGAAACCGGCGGTCACCGGGCGCACGCGTCTGGGCAGTTGGAGTGTGGGTGGCCAGGCGATGGCTGTGATCCGGACCGGCGAGAATGATGAGGGCTACACGCTGGGCGATGTGTTCGAGGGAACGGCGTGGCTGGGCTATGAGTTCACGCCGTCCGTGTCCCTGTCTGGCCGGTTGAAGGCGACGAGCACCGGGCAGATCGACGGGATCGACCCGCAGATCATGGCGCCGGTGCAGACCGCTGATCCCGACAATTATGGCGGCGAGACTGCGGAATTCCTGGCCGGTGTGAACTGGGCGGGTCAGAGCGGTTTGCTGAAGGGGCACCGGCTGGCGGCGGAAGTGGGCTTGCCGCTCTACCGGAATCTCAATGGGCCGCAGATGGAGACGGACCTGACGCTGACGCTGGGATGGCAGAAGGTGTTTTAGGGATTTTGTCGCTCGCATTGTTAGGGCTCACGGCGCGCGGCGCCTCCGCGGGGGCGGCCCATTCGGGCCGACGGGCGGTCGCCCTTTGTTAGCGCTTACGCGCTCATGGGATACTCCTCGCGGCAGATCGGCTGCGCCCTCTGGGGGTGAGCTGCGCAGGGGCTAGTTGGTGGGCGGGTGCCTGGTGGCGTGAGGGGCGCTTGGGGGGTGTTGGATAGGTTGGTTTTTGCCCACCGCAGCCGGGCGGCGGGCGGTTGCCGGTTGGGGTCAGGCTTTCTTTGGGGGGCTCTTGAGCTGGTAGATCAGGTCGAGGGCTTCTCGGGGGGTGAGGGTGTCGGGGTCGATGGTTTCGAGCAGGCGCTCGGCGGCGCTGGGTTCGGAGGCTGGGGCGCTGGCCGGCTCTGATGCCGCCAGACTGGCGCCCGGATCGGGGTCTCGTGCGGTGGCGAACAGGGGCAGCGCGCCGCCCGCCTGGCCTGCCCCGCCGCCATCGGCTTCCAGCTTTGCGAGAATTTCGGCGGCCCGGGCCACGGCCCGCTTGGGCAAGCCGGCCAGCCGGGCGACCTGGACGCCGTAGGATTTGTCGGCCGGACCGGGCTGGACCTCGTGCAGGAAGATCAGGTCGCCCTTCCATTCGCGGGCCCGGAGCGAAGCATTGGCAGCATGTTTGAGCCGGGCCGCGAGATCGGTGAGTTCGTGATAATGGGTCGCGAACAAGGCGCGGCAGCGATTGGTATCGTGGAGATGCTCAACCGCAGCCCACGCGATGGCAAGGCCATCAAAGGTGGAGGTGCCGCGGCCCACTTCGTCGAGGATGACCACGCTCTGGTCCGTGGCCTGGCTGAGAATGGTGGCGGTTTCCACCATTTCGACCATGAAGGTTGAGCGGCCCCGGGCGAGGTCATCGGACGCGCCGACACGGGAGAATATCCGATCTGCCAGGCCGAAACGGAAGCGGCGCGCGGGCACGAAACTGCCGGCCTGGGCGAGGATTATGGCCAGCATGGCCTGGCGCAGGAAAGTGGATTTGCCGGCCATGTTGGGACCGGTGATCAACGACAGCCGGGGGCCGGCCAGACCGCTGGCATCGAGGGTTAGGTCATTGGCGGTGAACCCTTCGCCAGACGCGCGCAGGGCCGCTTCGACGACCGGGTGGCGGAGCCCTTCCGCTTCGATCACCGGCGTGTCGGCCAGTTCTGGACGGACGGCGCCGGCGGTCTCGGCCCATTCGCCAAGCGCGCTGGCCACGTCGAGGGTCGCGAGGGCATCGGCTGCGCGGCGGAGGGGGGCTTCCAGGGTCTCGATGCGGGCGAGGAAGCCGTCATAGAGCGCGCGCTCGCGGCCCTTGGCTTCGTCCTCGGCGCGGGAGATGCGGCCGGCCAGAGCTTGCAGCTCTTCGGTGGTGAAGCGGACATTCTTGGCGAGGGTCTGGCGGTGGATGAATTTAGCGTTCAGCGGAGCGGCCATGAGCGGGTCCGCAGCGCGGGCGGCCACGTCGATGAAGTAGCCGAGCACATTGTTGTATTTGATGCGGAGCCCGGAAATTCCAGTTTCTTCGGCGTAGCTGCGTTCGAGCCCGGCAATGATCTGGCGGGAATCGTCGCGCAGGGCGCGAGTCTCATCCAGCGCGGCATCCCAACCGGGCGCGATGAAGCCGCCATCACGGGCGAGCAATGGAAGGTCAGCGGCGAGGGCGCGCGCCAGGTCTGCGGCGAGGGCAGCGGGTTCGGGGTGGTCTGCCAGGGTCAGCTCGGCCATGGCGCTGGCAAGCTGGACGGGGGCACCGTCCATCGGTTCAGCCATGGCGGCGACGGCAGCATCGGCGCCCTGGAGCGCGGCGGCGATGGCGGCAAGGTCTCGCGGACCGCCGCGGCCGAGCCGAAGCCGGGTGCGGGCGCGCTCGAGGTCGGGCACGGTCTTGAGGTGGCCGCGGACATCGGCGCGGATATGCGGGCGGGTGGTGAACCAGCCCACTGCGTCGAGCCGGGCGGTGATCTCGCTGGCCTCGCGAGAGGGTTCGGACAGGCGAGCGGCAAGCATCCGGGCGCCCGAAGCGGTGAGCGTGCAATCAATGGTGGCGAGCAGGGAGCCGGCGCGCTCGCCGGCAAGGGAGCGGTCGATTTCGAGGCTGGCGCGGGTGGCCGGATCAATGGCGAGCGCGGTGCCATTGGCGCGGCGGATCGGGGGATCGAGCCGGATGTCGGCGCCAGCTTGGGTAAGCAGCACATAGTCGAGCAGGAGCGCTGTGGCGGCGAGTTCGGCGCGCGACAGGGTTCCGTAGGCATCTAGCGCGGCGACGCCGAGCGCGTCTTTCAGGAGGGTTTCGCCCTTGGCGGGGGTCGCGGTGCGGTCGGGCCGTTGGGTGAGGGGAGCGGCGATGGCGGCTTGCAGCGCGGGCATGCCGGGACGCTGGCTCCCGGTTTCAGTGAGCAACCATTCGCGGACTGGCAGGGCCGATAGCTGGTCGGCCAGCGTGTCGGGCGTGCAGGCGATGAGTTCGAACCGGCCGGTGGACACGTCGGCCGCGGCGATGGCGGCTTCGGCGCCGCCCCGGGCGAAGGCGACCGCGGCCAGACACTGGCCCTGGCGGGCGGGCAGCAAGGTGTCCTCGGTGAGCGTGCCGGGGGTGACAATGCGGACGATATCGCGGGCGACGACGGCCTTCGAGCCGCGCTTCTTCGCCTCTGCCGGGGTCTCCATCTGCTCGCAGACCGCGACGGTGCGGCCCGATTTGATCAGCCGGGCGAGATAGGCTTCGGCGGCATGGTAGGGCACACCAGCCATGGGGATCGGGGCGCCCTGATGCTCGCCCCGTGCGGTGAGGGTGATGTCGAGGATGGCGGCGGCGTCCACGGCGTCCTGGAAGAACAATTCGTAGAAATCGCCCATGCGGAAGAACAGGAGCGCGCCGGGGTGGCGGGCCTTGATCTCAAGGTATTGGACCATGAAGGGCGTGGGCGTCTTGGCCGCTCTTGGCGGCTGTTCGGGGTCTGCCGGCCCTGTGGATGGGGCGGCGGCAGATGGGTCCTGCCGAATCGTCTGTGAACCGGGCTCAGCCATGCCCCTTGGGTGGCGCGTCAAGCGGCAAAGCGCAACCCATTTGGCGGGGTATGGGCGGGCGGTCACGTGCCTGCATCCTCGCGATAACCGGCTGGCCCGCCCTTGCCTGATGACGGTCATTCCCCAAAGGGTTGTGACCGCTTCAAGAGGTGAATAAGGTCGCCGATCTTTCGCATCCAACCCCCAGCGGGACCTACCAGCATGACACCGAAACGCCCGAGCTTCACCGACCAGGAAGCGCTTGAATTCCATTCGCAAACGCCGGCCGGGAAGCTGTCGGTCACGCCGACCAAGCCGATGGCGACCCAACGCGACCTGTCGCTGGCCTACAGCCCGGGCGTGGCTGTGCCGGTAAAGGCGATCGCGGAGGATGCCGACGCCGCCTATGACTACACCGCCAAGGGCAACATGGTGGCCGTCATCTCCAATGGCACGGCCATTCTGGGCCTCGGCGACCTGGGCGCGATGGCCTCCAAGCCGGTGATGGAGGGCAAATCGGTCTTGTTCAAACGCTTTGCCGATGTGGATTCCATCGACATCGAAGTGGACACTAAGGACGCGGATGATTTCTGCCGGACCGTGCGCAATATTGGCGAGACATTCGGGGGCATCAACCTGGAAGACATTGGCGCGCCGGACTGTTTCCTGATCGAAAGCCGGCTGCGCGAAGAATTGGACATCCCGGTATTCCATGACGACCAGCACGGCACCGCCATCATCGCGGCCGCTGGCGTCATCAATGCCTGCGCGATCACCGGCCGGGAGATGAAGGACCTGACAGTAGCGATTTCGGGCGCCGGCGCGGCGGGCCTCTCTTGTGCGGGCCTGATCGCGCACCTGGGCGTGCAACGCGAAAACATCCTGATGTGCGATAGCCGCGGCGTGATCTATGAAGGCCGCACCGAGAAGATGGACCAGTTCAAATCCGCCTTCGCGGTGAAGACCGCCAAGCGAACCCTGGCCGAAGCCATGGACGGAGCGGACTGTTTCCTGGGCCTGTCGGTGAAAGGGGCGGTGGACAAGGCGATGGTGAAATCCATGGCCGCCAAGCCGATCATCTTCGCCATGGCCAATCCCGACCCCGAAATCACGCCTGAAGAGATCAAGCAGGTGCGCGACGACGCGATCATTGCCACGGGCCGGTCGGACTATCCCAACCAGGTGAACAATGTGCTGGGCTTTCCGTATATCTTCCGCGGGGCGCTGGATGTGCGGGCGCGGGGCATCAATGAAGAGATGAAAGTGGCCGCCGCAGAAGCTCTGGCGCAACTGGCCCGGGAGGATGTGCCCGATGAAGTGGCAGCCGCCTATCATGGCCAGCGGCCGCAATTCGGGCCGGAATATATCATCCCCACCCCGTTCGACCCGCGCCTCATCTCGTTCATCCCGCCTTTTGTGGCCCAGGCCGCGATGGACACCGGCATTGCCCGTAAGCCGATCGAGGATGTCGATGCCTACCGCCGCGCGCTGGCCCGGCGCCAGGACCCCACCGCCTCGTTCATGCAGGGCCTGCAAAGCGCGGTTCGCCCGATGAACAAGCGTATCGTGTTTGCCGAGGGCGAGGAGCCATCGGTGGTTCGGGCGGCCTGGTCGTTCAAAAATCAGGGGCTGGGCAAGCCGATCTTGATCGGACGGCAGGACCGGGTGCAGTCAACGATGAAACAGATGGGGGTGCCCGAAGGTGCGCTGGAGATCGTGAACGCCCGGGTTTCGGACCGGAACCCGGACTATACCGACTATCTCTATGCCCGCCTGCAACGGGACGGTTATCTCAAGCGCGATGCGCAACGGCTGGTGAACCAGGATCGCAACGTGTTCGGCGCCTGTATGCTGGCCCTGGGCGACGCCGACGGCATGGTGACCGGGGTCACCCGGAATTATAATGTGGCGCTAAACGATGCGACGCTGGTACTGGATGCCCTGCCCGGCCAGCCCGTAATCGGCATGTCGATGGTGATCAGCCGGGGGCTGACCGTGTTCATCGCCGATACCAGCGTTGTGGAACTGCCCGATGCTGACGAGATTGCCGCCATTGCGATCGAGGCTGCGCGCGGGGTGCGTTCGCTCGGCTTTACGCCGCGGGTGGCACTGCTGTCCTACTCCACGTTCGGCAACCCGATGGGCGACCGGATCGAGAAGGTGCGCGATGCGGTCGCTATTCTCGATGAGCGGGACGATATCGATTTCGAATATGAGGGCGACCTTGCCGCCGATGTGGCCCTGAACCCGAACCACAAGCTGGCCTATCCATTCTCGCGCCTGACCGGGCGGGCGAATGTGCTGATCATGCCAGCGGTGCACTCGGCCTCGATTTCGACGAAACTGCTGGATGCGATGGGTGGGGCGACCGTGATCGGGCCGATGGTGCTCGGGTTTGAAAAGCCGGTTCAGATTGCATCGCTGGGCGCGACCGTGGCCGATATCGTGACGCTGGCAACGGTGGCGGCGTATAATGTCGATGAGGCGCGATGAGGGCCGGGTGAGTTGAGGGCCGGTGAGCTGGGGGCTTGCGGTGGTCTGGCCGGTACAGACGCGATGCGGCGGGCTTCGGATGGGCCAGGCCGGCTTTAGATGGCCCCCCGGCCGGCTTCAGGGCGACGGGCTTCAGGTGCGCCAGGGCGTGCTCAGGATGGTGCGGCAGTGCCGGGGTCGGCGGACGCAGGGGCCGGGGTTGGCGGCGCGCCGTCCCGGTCTGGCCGCATGGCAGCAGCGAACAGGGACAGGATCACTGCGGGCAGGCCGAGCGCACCGGCGATGATGAAGAACTGGGTGTAGCCATAGGCCTCCACCATCACGCCGGATGTTCCCGCCACCAGCTTGGGGCCAAGCGAAAAGGTGGAGCTGAAAATCGCATACTGGGGGCCGGCGAAGGATTTGTTCACCAGGGTCGACATGAAGGCGACAAAGATGGTGCCGGCATACCCGCCGGCGATATTGTCGGCGGTGACCGCCACGAACAGCGGGACCAGCGTGTCGGGAGACTGATTGACCAGCCAGGCAAAGGTGAGATTGCCCAGGATCGACACCACCGCGCCGATGACCAGCGAGGTTCGCAAACCCAGCGACAAGGCTGAAACGCCGGCCAGCGCAACGCCGACGAAGATGATCCAGGGGCCATAAGTCCCGCTGACAATGCCGATTTCGGCCGGCGAATAGCCCATATTGCTATAGGCCGGCTTGGCCATGATCCCCATCACGATATCGCTGAGCCGATATGAGGAGACAAAAAGCAGGATCAGCAGGGCGATCCAGCCATGGCGCCAGAAAAAGTCGAGGAATGGGCCGAATGCCGGCGAACTGAGCCTGGGCGATGTCGCCGGTAATCGGCGGATTGCCGGGATGGCCAGGGCGCTCAATAGGAGGGGGGTGATCGCCAGATATACCGCCGCCTGGGCGATCTGCGACCGGGACGGCACGATGCCGACCTCCGCCGCCCCGGCAGACACCAGCGTCGCGATCGCTGCACAGGCCGCCGCGATCGCGACGAAGAGGATAGCGGCAAAACCGATCCCGGTGCCGAGACCCGCGAGGGAGAATTCCGCGCCCTCGGGCCGGTCGCGCAGGGCGGTTGAAAGGGCGGCGATTAACAGGCCGGCGGCCAGCAAGGCGCCGCCATAGAACCCATATTCCAGACCGCGCAGGGCCCATTGCCCGAGGCTGGCATCGGCGATCACCCCAGCAAAGCCGCCAAAGGCAGAGGCCGCCCCGACCAGCAGCAACATCACGCCTGCAGCGCCAGCCGCTCGCACACCTCCTGCCCGGTCCCACACCGCGAAAACCAGCGCGCTGAGCGCCATGATCGCGGCCATGGCCCAATAGGCCAGCGGGAAGCCCGCCCCGTCTGCGATCATCAGGGCGACACCGCCCGAAATCACCATGCCGACCTTGTAGCCATATTGGTAGGCGGCGGCGAGGCTGGCCTGTTCGTCATCATTGCGGGCCGCCTCGATCCGCCAGGCGTCGATACCGATATCCTGGGACGCTGAACTAAAGGCGATCAGGAAGGAGAAAAGGGCGGTGGCGGCCAGGCTGGTGGTGGGGTCGGTGAACCCCATGCCGATCATGGCGAGCGCAAGACCGATCTGGGCCACGAAAATCCAGGCGCGGCGCCGGCCGAAAATCCGGGTGAGCCCGGGCGGGTCGAACCGGTCGAGGACCGGTGCCCAGAGAAACTTGAACGAATAGGCAAGGCCGAAGAAGGAGAAAAAGCCAATCAGGGCCTCTTCCACATCACTACGTTCGAGCCAGACCGACAGGACGCTGAAATAGAGCAGGAATGGCAGGCCGGCCGCAAAGCCAAGTACCAGCATCATCGCCATTTTCGGTTGCCGGAAGGCGCCGAGCGCCTCCGTCAACGCCTGGCGATGTTGACTGGCCGATCCCTCCAGCGTCATGAGGCTCGCGCCTTCGGCGGGTGCGCCGTCCAGCGCGCCGCGATCTGGCGCAGGGTTTCGGGGTCGATCGGCTTGGCGGCGACCAGGTCAGCACCCGCCGCACGCGCCTGGCGCTCGACATCGGGGTTCACCTCGGCCGATACCGCGATGATGGGTCCGCGATAGGCGGCGGCGCGCAAGCGGCGCGTGGCTTCAAATCCGTCCATCACAGGCATGCGCAAATCCATCAGCACCAGGTCCGGCTTGACCAGCTCCGCCGTCTCTACAGCTTCGGCGCCGGTGGAGGCGACCGTGATTGCGAATCCGGCCGATTCCAAGGCACGGCGCGCAATCATTGCATTCACCGGATTATCGTCGGCGATGAGGACCTGGCCGGAACCGGTCTCGATGACGGGTTCGTCGGCCTCGGGCCGACCGGCATGGGCGAGGTAAACCCGTTCCACGGTGGAGGTGCTGCGCAGGGGCCGCACGAGCCAGCCCCGGCATCCGAGCGAGCGGAACTTGCCGATGGCGCCGCGGTCTTCGGGCCGGAGCACCACGAGGCTGGGATGGGCGCTGGCATGGCGGGCGATGAGATTGGGCGCCGTTTCCGCACCGATGAGTTGCACATCGAGACCCGCGCGGGCCGGCGCGCCCGGATCGATCTGGATGGGCACACAATCGGCTGCGGCCAGTGAAGCGGCTGCGCCCAGTCCAGTGGCGGGCGGCAATCCGATCATCCCGACCCGCAACCCCAGCGATGGCAGGTCATGGCTGGGTGGAAGATCGGCCACAGCCATCGGGATGAACACGTGGAAGGCGGTGCCCCAGCCGGTTTCGCCGGTGACCCAGATGCGGCCACCGAGGAGATCGGTGAGGCGGTTGACGATGGACAGGCCCAGGCCCACGCCGCCATCATTCTGGGCGTCTGCGGTGCTTGACTGCCGAAACGCTTCGAACAGGCTGTCGCGGTCTGCGGCGGCGATGCCTGGCCCCGTATCGGTGATGGAGTACTGCACACCGCCCGGCCGGACGGAAACGTCGACCAGGACGCCGCCGCGCGCGGTGAATTTCAGCGCATTGCCAACCAGGTTGAAGAGGATCTGACGCAGGCGACCGGCATCGCCAACCATGGTGGGCATGGGCAGCGACAGGGCGCGGGCGGCCAGGTCCAGACTGGCGGCATGGGCGCGCGGGGCGAGTAATTCGGTGACCTCGCGGGCGAGACCGACCGGGCAGAAGGGGGCGTGCTCCACATCTATCGCGCCGGCATCGAGGCGGGCATGATCGAGTACACTATTGAGCAGATCGAGCAGGCGGGCCCCCGACGAACGGATCGTGTTCACATAATCCCGCTGGGCTGGGGACAGCTCGGTCTCGAGCAGCAGAGAGGCTGTCCCGAGAATGCCGTTGAGGGGGGTGCGGATCTCGTGGCTCGCGGTTGCGAGAAAGGTCTGCTCGGGGCGGGGGTCGGGGTCGCGGCCTGTCATGGCCCCTGTGTGACACGCACGTCTTAATCGGGCGTTGTTACGAGGGCCGGAGCCTGGGCTGGAGATGGGGGTGACTGCCGTCATCGGACGGGTCGTTTCTGGCCGCGTCCAGCCAGGGCGCCGGCGGGGTTTTCGGTCGGCAGCCTGCGGCGATAGGAAAGGGCCTCCGCGATGTGGACGCGCGAGACGGCTGTCTGGCCTTCAAGGTCTGCGATGGTGCGGGCGACTTTCAGCACCCGATGATAGCCCCGCGCGGTCAGCGAGAATGTCTGGGTTGCTTCAGACAGGAGCGCGGCGCCTTTCTCGTCTGGCGCCGCGATGTGGTCGAGATCGGCAACCGGTGCATCGGCATTGAGGGGCCGGCGTCCATCCTCCACCGCCGCCTCGAAACGGTTGGATTGGACCGCCCGCGCCTGGGCGACCCGCTCGGCAACATCGGCCGACCCCTCGCTGGACGATGGCAGGGCGAGATCGGTCGCGGTGACGGGCGGTGTATCGTAGAACAGGTCGATCCGGTCCATGAACGGGCCTGACAGGCGCGCCTGGTAGTCGAGCGCGCATTGGGGGGCGCGCCGGCAGGCATTGTCGCCGGGCCCGCCGCCGCACTTGCACGGGTTCATGGCGCCCACAAGCTGGAACCGCGCGGGGTAGCGGACATGGCGATTGGCGCGCGCGACCACCGCCTCGCCGCTTTCCAGGGGCTGGCGCAGGCTGTCGAGCACCTGGCCGGGAAACTCGGGCAGTTCGTCGAGGAACAGGACACCGTGATGGGCGAGGGACACTTCGCCGGGCTTGGCCTTGATGCCGCCGCCAATTAGAGCGGCCATGGAGGCACTGTGATGGGGCGCACGGAAAGGCCGCTGGCGCGACAGGCGCCCCCGTTCAAGAAGGCCGGCAACCGACTGGATCTGGCTGACCTCAAGCAGTTCCGGCGCCGTAAGCGGTGGTAACAGGCCCGGCAGTCTCTGGGCGAGCATGGACTTGCCGGACCCGGGCGGGCCGCAAAAGACCAGATTATGGCCCCCGGCCGCGGCGATTTCGAGGACGCGCTTGGCCCCCTCCTGGCCTTTCACATCCCGCAGGTCTGGCCCCTTTGGCGCATCTTCGAGGTCAGCGGTCTTGGGCGGGGCGAGCACGGACCGGCCCGTAAAGTGATTGACCAGGCCGATCAGCGAGGGCGCAGCAATCGCCCCATTCCCAGCCCAGGCCGCTTCCGATCCGCACGCTGCCGGGCAGATCAGGCGCAGGCCGAGGGCTTCGGCTGCCATGGCGGCGGGAAGAACGCCGATGGTTTCGGCCAATTCGCCATCCAGCGACAGCTCGCCCATGGCGGCATAGCCATCCAGGGCGTCGCTGGGCAAAACGCCGATGGCGACGAGCATAGCAAGGGCGATGGCCACGTCATAGTGGCTGCCGTCCTTGGGCAGATCAGCTGGCGCGAGATTGACCACCACCCGCTTTGGCGGCAGGGCCAGCCCCATGGCGGAGAACGCGCATTGGATCCGATCCCGGCTCTCGGCGACCGCCTTGCTGGGCAGGCCGACAATCTGCATCGTCGGCTGGCCGCCCATGATGTGGACCTGCACGTCCACGGGTTTTGCTTCGATGCCTTCAAAGGCGAACGTGGTGATCCGGTTGACCATGCCTTCCCCATCCCGTCGCCAATGGTTAACATGGCGCATGGAACAGGAAAAGAACAAATCGTAAAGATTTGCGAATTCCACAGCTCAACTCGCGATTGGAACGAGGTGTGGGGAAGGTTGGTCAGGCCGCCCGCGCCTGGTGCATCTGGTCGACCACGTCCCAGAACATGGCGGCCGCATCGATGCCGGTAAATTGCTTGAGCACCTGGATGCCGGTGGGAGAGGTGACGTTTACTTCTGTGAGCTTGTCGCCGATCACATCGATGCCGACGAGGAGTTGGCCGAGGCGTTTGAGGTCCGGACCGATGCGCTCGCAGATCGCGCGATCGGAGGGGCTGAGTTCGATGGGCACCGCCTCGCCGCCGACGCGCATGTTCGAGCGCATATCGTCGCCCTGGGGCACGCGGTTGAAGCCGCCGGCGACGTCGCCATTGATGAGAATGATGCGCTTGTCGCCCTCGGAAATGGCCGGGAGGAAGGCCTGGACGACGACCGGTTCGGGGGAGCCGCTCATCAGCATTTCGGTGAGGGCGGACAGGTTGGGGTCGCCGGGCCGGATACGGAACACGCCCTTGCCGCCATAGCTGTAGAGCGGCTTGAGGATGATGTCGCCATGGATGGCGCGGAACGCGTCGATGGCGGCGAGGTCCCGGCTGATCAGGGTGGGCGGGGTGATATCGGGATAGAGCAGCGGATAGATCTTCTCGGGATTGGCCTGGACGCTGGCGGGATTGTTGAGCACCAGGGTCTGGCCGGAGATGAGGTCGAGCAGGTGGCAGGTCGTGATGTAGGCCATGTTGAAGGGCGGGTCCTGACGGAGCAGGACGACATCCATGTCGCTGGCGAGGTCGAGCACGGTTTCGGGGCCGAACAGGCCGGGCGTCCCGGCGACGCGCTGGACGGTGACGGGCCGGGCGCGGGCCTTCACCCGGCCGCTGTCATAGGTCAGCGCTTCGGGGCCGTAGACCCAGAGCGAATGGCCCCGCGCCTGGGCGGCTTCGGCGAGGGCGAAGGTCGTGTCGGCATCGACATTGACGTCTTCGAGCGGGTCCATCTGGATCGCAACGCGCAGGTTCGGTGCTTCTGCCATGGGTAAAGGCCTCCTTGTCCGCTCGGAACGCTTCCCGCGCGAGACATCGCTGGCTCGGGACACTGGCCGGCAAGGTAGGGTCTGGATGGGGCGGATGCTAGGCCGTTCGCGCGTAGGGGGGGCAGTCACCAACAGGTCTTTTCGCCAGTTCGGTCTGTGCGGCGCGCCAGCGAACCGGCCAGTGAAACCGGTCAGTGAAACCGGTCAGCTATCGGTGCCGCCGAGCAGTTCGCTATCGGTGTCGGTCCCCTGAACGACGGGCGCGGCTTGCGGGGTCTGGCGGGCCTCGCGCACCCGCATGAAGGACACGACCTGGTTCACACCGCGCACAAGGGAGGCTTTCTCGGCGGCTTCTTCCAGCTCCCGCGAGGTGCGGACCAGACCCATGAGGTAGACGACGCCATCATAGGTCTCGACATTGATATTCACGCTACGAACGTCGGAGGCGGCGACAAGGGCGGCACGCACGCGGGCAGTGATGAATTCGTCACCGAGATTGGCGATGAAGCCGCCGGCCGGTTCGATCTTCACCTCATTGGCGACGCTTTGGGTGCCGGTGACACTCCAGGCGACATCTTCGGCGCGGACGCGCTCTTCGGGGGTGTTGACCCGGCCCGTGAGGAGCACCTGGCCGCCTTCGACCTCCACATCAACCTCGCCGTAGCCGCGCTCGGACAGGAGGCGGGTCTTGATGTCGGCGGATGTGGCGGCGTCATCGACCGCTTCGCCCACGGTGCGCTCCTGGACCGCGGCGACACCGACGGCGCCGGCGCTGCCGACAACGGCGGCTGCGCAGCCTGAGCTGGCAAGGATTGCGAGCGCAAGGGTGGGGAGGATCAGGGCTTTCGGCGCGGTTTGTATTGGTGTCGCGCGCCGGGCGGTGGAGGGGCAGGGTTGCGGTGAGGTGGGGTTCATTGTGGGGAGTCTCCCGTTTCGAGCCGGAGGGGAAGGCTGAATTCGCTGGGGTTTAACGCGGCGATTGGGCAAAATCTGGGCGCCAGGCGTCGCGAATATGGACGGGCCAGCGCCAGGGCCGCACGGCGACGATATCGTAGCGGCGCCCGAGTTGATTCTTGGGGTCGATGCGGGACGCCCATTGGTGGGCCGCCTGCTCGATCCGGCGCCGAGCCTTGGGCGAGACGGCATGGATGGCACCGGTTATGGTGGGCCGGGCCTTGACCTCGACGAAGACGAGCACGGTTCCTCGGCGGGCGATCAGGTCAATCTCGCCGAGGCGGGTCTGGAGCCTTTGGGCGACGATCCGGTAGCCCTTCAGTCGAAGCATCAGAGCGGCGAGGGTCTCGCCCCGGCGGCCACGGCGTTCGGCGGCCTTGCGCCGGTTGGCTTTGGGGTTTGGATTGCCGCCGGCACTAGCCATCGGCCGAAGCTTTCAGGGCGAGGGCGCGCTGGTAGGCGGCGCGGCGGGGGACGCCGAGTGCGTCGGCGGCCGCTTCCGAGGCGGCCTTGACGGGAAGCTCTTGCAGGGCGGTCTGGAGGTAGGCGTCGAGGGCGTCGGCGCCGGTCTCCTTCCCATGGGCGGGGCCGATCAGCACGACAATCTCGCCTTTCGGCCCGCCGGCGCTGGCATAGTGGGCGGCGAGATCGGCGAGCGTGCCGCGGCGGGTCTCTTCGAAGCGTTTGGTCAGCTCCCGGGCGATGGCAGCGGGCCGGTTGGGACCGAGCGCTTCGGCGGCGTCGGCGAGCATGGCGGCGAGGCGGGGGCCGCTTTCATAGGCGATCAGGGTGGCATCCGTGGTGGCGACGGCGCTGAGCGCCCGGGTGCGGGCGGCTGATTTCTGGGGCAGGAAACCGATGAACAGGAACCGGTCGCTGGGCAGGCCGGACGTTATCAGCCCGGCCAGCATGGCCGATGGACCAGGGATGGGCACGATGGTGTGGCCCGCTTCGGCCGCTTCGCGCACCAGCTTGAAGCCGGGATCAGAGACGAGCGGCGTGCCGGCATCGCTGACCAATCCGATCCGTGCACCGGCGGCCAGGGCCCTGAGGATGTCTGGCCGCCGCTGCGCCCCATTGTGGTCATGATAGGCTGTCAGGCGTGCCTTGATGGCGTAGGCATCGAGCAGCTTTCGGGCGACGCGGGTGTCTTCGGCCAGCACTTCGTCAACGCCCGCCAGCGTGTCGAGGGCGCGGAGGGTGATATCGCGGAGATTGCCGATGGGCGTCGACACGATGTAGAGGCCGGGAGCGAGGCTTGGGGCAGCTTGCCCGCCGCTGGGGCCCGCCTTAGGGTCGCGCCAGGGTTGAACCGGTGAAGAGGAAGAGGGATCAGACGATGACATCGATCCGACCATTGCGCGGGATGGCGAGCGCGCCAACCCTCTTGCTGGCTGCACTGTTGATGACGGCCTGCGCAGGCGGGCCCGCGAGGCCGACCGTGCCGATCTCCACCGGCGATCCGCGCGTCGATCCGGTGCCCGAAGCGGAAGACGCGTTGCCGCCCGGCGACGAGACGCCGGTCGTGATCGTGACCGATGACGAACCGGCCGTGAGCGGCGATCTGACCCCGCCGCACATGCAGGGGCGTGACATTACGCGCGCGGCGGTGCTGTTGCCGTTCAGCCATCCCAATCGCCGGGTGCAGAGTGAGGCCCAGGGCCTGCTGGCGGCGATCGAGCTCGCGCTGTTCGAACAGGGCGATGACAGTTTCCTGCTGATCCCGAAGGATACGGCCGGGACCCAGACCGGGACCACTGAAGCGGCGCTGGAGGCGGTTTCGGAAGGGGCCAATGTGTTCCTGGGTCCGCTGTTTTCGGCGAATGTGCAGGCGATCCGCTCGATTGCGGAACAGGCGGACGCACCGGTGATCGCATTCTCCAATGATCCGGGCGCAGCCGGTGAAGGCGCTTATCTCTCATCATTGACGGTCGAGGAAGAAGTCGCCCGGGTGGTGCGGTATGCGCGGCAGTTCGGAGTGGAAAGCTTTGCTTTTCTCGGCCCGCGCAATGCCTATGGCTACCGGGTCGAGGCGGCGCTGCGGGAGCAGGCGCTGGAGACCGGCGCGGGGCTTTCGGTGTCGCAGTTCTATGATCCCGCCAGCGAAGCGCCGACCACAGAGGCCCAGATCGTGGCCGAAGTGCTGAAGCAGGAGATCGAGTTCCGGCCCGACCGGGTGGCGCTGATGATCCCGGAGAATGGTACGAGGCTGCGGGCGGTGGCGCCATTGATCCCGTATTTCGGGGTCGATTTCCGGCGTATCCGGATGATGGGCACTAGCCGCTGGGCGAGCGACCCGTCGGCCTTGCGAGAACCGACCCTGAGCGGGGCCTGGTTTGCCGCGCCCCCGCCCGAAGCGCTAGCAACGTTCGAAAGCTCGTATGAGCGGGTATATGGCCGGCAGCCGCCGGAATTGGCCGCACTTGGCTATGATGCGGCATCGATTGCGATGGTGCTGGAGCGGTCCCGGCGCGGGATCGACGAGGCGGGCATCGAGGATCCAGACGGGTTTCGCGGCGTGACGGGCCTCTTCCGCTTCCGCGAGGACGGAACGACCAAGCGGAGCCTTGCGGTCTATGAGATCGACCTGAGCGAGGGGGCCGTGCTGGTTGAGAGGGGGCCGGGATCGTTCGAGGACGAAACGATCGGCTGAGCGACGTTTCCTGGCCAACACACTGATTTGCGGCGCGGGGGGCCAGCGCCGGGAGGGTCAGCTTTTTCGCGAGCGTTGGGTTCAGGCCGGTGTGGGGGTTTCGTCTGCACTGGGCGCCGGGGGTTCCGGCGCCTCCGGAGACTGGTTAGGAGACCGGTCAGGAGACTGGCGGGCCTTGGAAAATCCGAATGAGCCCATGCGGTCCAGCTGGCGTTCGGCCTGGCGAAGGCCCTTGTCCAGGGCGGACATGGTCTTGGCGTAGCCGGGATCGGTTTCCCGGCGCCAGGCCTCTTCAGTGCGCGCCAGCACCCAGGCGAGGCCGAGCGCCTTCACCGGAAGGGGCACCTGTCCGCCATGGTCGAGACCAGCGGAAATCAGGGCCCATTCCGCCGATTGGCGCCGGGCCTTGAGCCGCTGCAGCCGGAGCACGCCGGACCGGTCGATCGACCGCAGCAGGGATACCAGGCCCTCGCGATGGGGTTCCATGGCCTCGAACCGGAGCATGATGACATCGAACAGGCGTTCGCGAGCCGGGTCGCTGGAGTCGAGGGTCTCTGCGGACATGGGCCGGTCGAAATAGGCGTCGGCATGGAGGGCGAGCCGGTCGCGGTCGGCCAGGCCCTGGAAGGCCGTGAGCGGGACGGCGGCGGCTTCGGCGATCTCGCGCAGGCTGAGGCTGGACCATGGCCGATCGGCCGCCAAGCCAAGCGCGGCTTCAAACCCCTTGTCGAGGATTTCAGTCTTGTCCATCGCCCTGCTCCGCATCCAGCGCAGCCGAGAGGGCTGCATCCCGGGCGACGGCCGCAGCAATCGCCTCATGCATGGGAGATGGCCATCCATTCTCGGCCATCAAGACCTCAAGCGCGGCCTGGGTGACGCCATTGGGCGAGGTGACCGCGCGGCGCAGGTCGGCTGGAGACGTGTCACCGGACGCAAGGAGCGCTGCGGCGCCCGTGACGGTGGCCTGGGCAATGCGGGCAGACAGTGCGGGATCGAGCCCGGCTTCGGTGCCCGCGTCACCGAGGATTTCGGCGAGGAGGAAGAGGTAGGCCGGCCCACATCCTGAGACGGCGGTGGCGATCGAGAGTTGGTCTTCATCCATCGGGCCTTCGACGAGGCCGAGCGGGGCGAGCAAGGCCGTGGCGAGCGTGGTATCTGCGGTGGTTGCGCCG
This sequence comes from Pseudomonadota bacterium, assembly GCA_039034035.1. GTDB lineage: Bacteria > Pseudomonadota > Alphaproteobacteria > Caulobacterales > Hyphomonadaceae > UBA5336. The sequence continues at coordinate 11,519 of JBCCBN010000002.1, read as the reverse complement.
GGCCCTGGCGAGATCAGGGTCACGCCCTGACCGATGGCCCCCGGCGTGTTCGGCATGGCGCGGATGATGCGGGCGGTTCCGAGCCGGCTGGCCAATTGGTCGAGCCGGATGCCGGCCATGATGGAGAGCACAGCGGTTTCAGGGCCGATCCAGTGTGTGAGATCCTGGGCGACCGATGGGAAGACCTGCGGCTTGACGCACACCGCGAGCACACCAGCCGATTCAGCGGGCGGGTTGAGGGTGAGGCGGCCGGCATCGGCGTGGGCTTTCAGCCCTGCGGCGGGGTGTGGGTCGATGATGAAAAGCGGGCGGTCGAGCGGGCCTTTGAGCCAGCCCTCCGCAAGGGCAGATCCCATGCGCTCGGCGCCAAACAGGACGAGCGGGCCTTGAGGCATGGGCAGGCTCCTTCGGCGCGCACCAAAGATGGTGCCAATCAGGGGCGAAGGTCAGGCTTCGCCCTTGGTTTCGAACATGGCGGCATCGATGGCTTCGCGCGGGGTCTTGCCGGCCCAGACCACGAAGTTGAACGCGGGCACGAACCGGTCGATGGCATCGACGGCGGCGGCCATGAGCGAGCGGATCTCGCCGCCGGAGGGGCAGTCGCGGTCGAGCATCGGCAAGGCGTGGCGAAAGAGGATCACCCCTTCCTCGGCCCAATAGTCGAAATGGCCGAGCCACAGGCGCTCATTCATCATCATCACCAATTCAGCGATGGCAGCTTTCTTCGCGATCTGCGGTTTGACGTCGAGCGTGACAGAGAAATGTAGGGCTGGCGGGTCGAGGCGCAGGGCAAACAGGCCGCCCATCTCGCCCCAGCGAGACGGCACGATGCACTGAACCGCATCGTCTTCCTCGCGCTCATGGGGCCAGCTATTGGTCTCCAGAAAATCCTCGATAAGATCGAGCGTGTCCCCGGTTGGATCCGTGGGATGGGATTGGCTAAGGCTCATTTTGCAGCCCTCCGATACGCGACGCGGCCCCCCCGGCCGCTTCCTGAATACGCTAGCCATGGCGGGATTCGCCCGCAAGTTACGATAGCTGCGATCTGCACAAAGCTGTTAAGCGCTTGGCCCGCCAGAGGAATTCTCCTCCAGCGCGGCGACACGCGCTTCCAGCGCTTCGACCCGCTCGAGCGCGGCAGTGGCGAGCGCCTTGAGGGCGTCCACTTCGTCCCGGCCGGCCAGGTCCATATCCGCAATCACCTCGCGGACGCGGCTATAAGCGGCGGTGCGCACTTCATCACCAGCGGCCCGGGCGGCGCCCATGGCGCCGGTCATGAGGCCAGCGAGATCATCAAGCAGTGGATTTGTGTTCGCCATGGGGCTACTCCTTCGCGCGAATGGCTAAACGCACCCGATTGCGAGCACTCCCAACACATGGGAGCGGGGGTGGAAAGGGTAAAGTGAGATGCTGAGCACTGCTGCTACGCTTTTTGCCGCTTCGGCGCTTCCCGCAACCGCCTTGGCGTTTCCCGAGTTCAGCCCGGCGATCTTCACTATCGATGTCGGTCCGTTGTACTTTCCCATCCGCTGGTACGCGCTGGCGTATCTGGTGGGACTGCTCCTGGCCTGGCGCTATGCCGTGAGCCTGGTGGCGCGGCCGGCCCTTTTCGGCGGGACGGCGCCGGCGACCAAGGATGTTATTGACGATCTGCTGTTCTTCGCGACGTTGGGCGTCATTCTGGGCGGGCGGATCGGTTATATGCTGTTCTACCAGATCCCGTTCGAGCCGGACCGTATCGCCAGTGATCCGATGATGCTGCTGCGCGTGTGGGAAGGGGGGATGAGCTTTCATGGCGGACTGATTGGTGTTGCGCTGGCGCTGTTCTGGGTGGCCCGGCAGCGCGGGGTGAGCCTGATGTCGATCGGCGATATTGCCGGCGTGGTGACCCCGATCGGGCTGTTTTTCGGGCGACTGGCGAATTTCATCAATGCAGAGCTTTATGGCCGGCACACCGATAGCAGTTTCGGCATGGTGTTCCCGGAGGCCAATGTGGGTGCGGCGCCGGGGGCCTATGACTGGGCGAACCGGGCCTGGGTGTATTGTGCGGACAATCTGGGGCTTTATGGCTGCCGCACGGCGGAAATGCCCCGCCATCCGAGCCAGCTTTACGAAGCGGTGCTGGAGGGGCTCGTCCCGTTTCTTGTACTGTCGCTGCTGGTGTTCCGGTTCAGGCTGCTGGAGCGGCCGGGCCTGAGTGCGGGCTTGTTCCTGCTGATGTATGGGATCGGGCGTTCGATTGCGGAGAGTTTCCGCGAGCCGGACGCACATATCGGTTTCCTCGGCTTCCTGCCGGGCGACATTACGATGGGGATGCTGTTGTCGTTGCCGATGTGGATTGGCGGGGCGTGGCTGGTCTATCGCGGGGTCAGCGCCCGACCGTCTGCGGCGAATGCCTAGGTCCCGGCCGGCCGCACGCCCTCGGGCATTCTGGGCAGGCGAATAGACATGTCTTTGAAAGATCGGATCATCGCCCTGATCGGTACGGACGGGCCCCTGCCCGTCTCGGTGTATATGACCTTGTGCCTGCATGATCCCGAGCATGGATATTATGCGCGGGGCGGGGGGCTGGGACGGGACTTCGCAACGGCGCCGGAAACGAGCCAGGCCTTTGGCGAGCTGATAGGCCTATGGTGCGCCCATGAATGGCTGGCAATGGGCTCGCCCGATCCCTGTCGCCTGATCGAGCTGGGTCCCGGACGAGGGACGCTGCTGGCCGATGCATTGCGGGCGACGGCGCGCCATGGCGGGTTTCGGGAGGCGCTGGATGTCCAGCTTGTGGAGGCGAGCCCGGCGCTTCGGGCAGAGCAGGCCGAGCGGCTGGCGGGCGATAGCGCCGCCGCGCACAAGGTGGCTGTGAGCCATCCGCGGGACCTGAGCGCGGTGCCCGATGGGCCGGCGCTGTTGATTGCGAACGAGTTCCTGGACTGCTTGCCGGCCCGCCAGTTTGTGCGGGATGGCGGGACGTGGCGCGAGCGGGTGATCGGGATTTCGGATGAAGGGCGGCTGGTCGCTGGCCTGGCCGCTGACCAGGCGCCGGATATGCCAGCGAGTCCGGAGAATGTGCTGGAGCTGCAACCCGGGCTGGAAACGCTGGTCGAGACGCTGGGTCGGCGGAGGGGACCGTTCCGGGCGCTGTTCGCCGACTATGGACCGGCGGATCGTGCGCCGGGAGACACGCTTCGGGCCTATCGGGCGGGCGAGCAGGTCGACCCGCTCGCCGATCCGGGCGAGGCGGACCTGACGGTGGATGTGGACTTCGCACGGTTGAAGCGCCTGGCCGAGACGGCTGGGCTGGCGGTGCATGGGCCCGTGCTGCAGGGCGGGTTTCTCATGGCGCTAGGGCTGCAGGCGCGGCTCGACCAGTTGGTCGCGGCCAATCCCGATGAGGCTGCGGACATCTTTGCAGCGGCGCAGCGGCTGGTGGACCCGGCAGAGATGGGGACGCGGTTTCAGGTGATCTGCCTGTCGACCCAAGGCCTGCCCCCGCCGGCCGGTTTCTGATAGGCCTGCCAGCATGAGCACACCCTCTGCCCCCACTCCCCCGAGCCCCGTCCCCCATGCTCCGATACCGCATGCGGTGAGCCGCGCGCTGGAAACGGCTGGTGCAGGGGCGAGCGTGCATGTTTCCCATGGGTTTTACGGCAGTGTGGGTGGGGTGTCGTCGGGGCTCTATGCCTCGCTGAATACGGGGACGGGGTCGGATGATGTGCCCGGGAATGTGACCGAGAACCGCGCCCGGGTGGCGCGCGATATTGGCGCCGCCGAGCCGGCAGACCTTGTTTCGCTCTACCAAATCCACAGCGCCCGGGCGGTGCGGTTGGATGTGCCGCCGGCGGTGCGCCCCGAAGCGGATGCCATGGTGACGACGGCGCCGGGACTGGCGCTCTGCATCCTGACTGCCGATTGCGCGCCGATCCTGTTTGCAGACGCTGAGGCCGGCGTGATCGGCGCCGCCCATGCTGGCTGGAAAGGCGCGCTGGGCGGGGTTTTGGAGGCGTGCGTCGCGGAGATGGAGCGGGCCGGCGCGCACGTCTCGCAGATCACCGCGGCGATCGGACCGTGCATCCATGCGGCGAGCTATGAAGTGGGGCCCGAATTCCGCGACCGGTTCGTGGCTGACGATGCCGGCAATGACCGGTTCTTCCAGGCCGGCATGGGCGACCGGTTCCATTTCGACCTGCCGGGCTATGTGGCGCGGCGGCTGCACTGGTCGTGTGGGCTGGCGACTGTGGACACCATCTCCCATGACACGTGCGCACTGGAAACGCGCTATTTCTCCAACCGGCGGCGCAACAAGGCGCGCCTGGCGGACTATGGCCGAAATGCATCGGTGATCATGATACAGCCGTAGGCGGAGCATTCTTGGCAAGAGAATCGTTGCACCCGCGTAATCCTTGAGAGAGAAGCGGGCCATCACCATGATACCCCGGCCGTCAACGGATCCAGCGCCATGAAGCTCATCTCCTGCAACGCCAATCTGCCCCTCGCCGAAGCCATTGCCGACTATCTAGACGTACCGCTGACCGAGCGCCGGATCGAGCGGTTTGCCGACAATGAAATCTTCGTCCGGATCGCCGAGAATGTGCGGGGGGAAGACGTCTATGTGATCCAGTCCACGTCATATCCTGCCAATGACAATCTGATGGAGTTGCTGATCTGCTGTGATGCCCTGGGGCGGGCGTCGGCCCATCGGATCACCGCCGTCATCCCCTATTTCGGCTATGCTCGGCAGGACCGGAAGACCGATGGCCGGACCCCGATCTCGGCCAAGCTGGTGGCGAATCTGATCGCCACCGCCGGCGCTGACCGGGTGTTGACCATGGACCTGCATGCCGGCCAGATCCAGGGCTTCTTCGATGTCCCGACCGACAATCTGGTCGCCGCGCCGGTGATGGAAGCCGATATCCGCGAGCGCAATGGGATCGACACGCTGATGATCGTCTCGCCGGATGTGGGCGGCGTGGTGCGCGCGCGGGCGCTGGCGGACCGGCTGGGCTGTGAGATTGCGATCGTGGACAAAAGGCGCCCCCGGGCCGGTGTCAGCGAAGTGATGAACATCATCGGCGACGTAGACGGGCGCGACCTGGTGATGATCGACGATATCTGCGACAGCGGCGGCACACTGGCGAACGCCGCTGCGGAGCTGAAGGCGCAGGGCGCGAAATCGGTTCGGGCCTATGTCACCCATGGCGTGTTCTCACGCGAGGCGATCAAGCGGATCGAAGCCAGCGAACTGGATGAGATTGTCGCGTGCGACACCATTCTGCACGACGCCAAGGATGTGGCCTCGCCAAAGCTGCGCGTCCTGTCTGTCGCCCCCTTGCTCGGCGAAGCCATCCGCCGCATCGCCAACAAGGAAAGCGTGTCGAAACTGTTCGATTAGGCATTTGTCCCACAGAACAATCGCCCCTCACCCGCCAAGCAGGCAAGGGGCGGTGTTATCGCCTGCGTCCAGACAGGACCTATTGGCTGTATCGCGGAATGGGTTCGAACAGGATGCCCTGCTCATCAAAGCATTCGAACTCGCCATCGCCTTCCGGCGGATACTGGGCGCATCCGCCTGTATAGGTGCCGACCTGGCTGGTCAGCGTTTCGGGATTGATCGGCCCGTGATTTCGCACGACCAGCACCACAAGCGCACCAAATGGGCGGCGCAGGCCGGTCTCGCTCAGCGGGTCGATCATCACACCGAAATCATTGGCTTCGCTGAACCGCGCCGCGCCTTGGGGAATCCGCCCGGCCGGGAGGGCCGTTGTCACCCGTCCGCGACCCTGTTCGTCGGTTAACATCGCTCCGGCATAGAAGATCTGACCCGCGCCCATCTCGATATCGGGCACGGTGCAACCAAACTCGCACTTCGCCGGATTGTTGAAGATGGTCCACCACGCCGAATAGGCGCTGTCGGGTGAGAGATCGGTGAATGAGCCATCAAAGCTGATCCGCGTCTGCTCGCGCAACAAGACACCAACGGATGGTTTGGGCGTGAACGGGAAGCTCGTGACGCTGATCCCGACGCCCGCCTGGATTTGGGCCGACTCCGAGAATTTCGGCCAGCTTTGCTGGTTGTCCGCCGCTGCCATTCCCGCCATCAGCCCCAGAACCGAAATGGCCCCGATCAATTTCTTCAACACGATGCGTCCTCCCTCTCCTGCAATTGGACCCCTCCTTGCAAGCCTGCCATCGCCCCGGAGTCCTGATGGAAAACGGACGGATACCTGACGGATGTGCCGCAAACCGCCTATTTCGCGCCGTGTCGTTGCAGATCGCTCGGGATTATGACGACGTAGCGGAAGACGAGAGGATGGTGCGAGCCATGGGTGCGGATGGCGAACATGACAATTCGGCCGCGTCCGGTGCGGACGAATGCGGAGAGATTGGTCCGAATTCTAATAGCGCCCCGCCAAACGATCTCAGGATCGGGGCCCGGATTGTGCGCGTGGCAGCGCTTGAACTGGTAGATGGCGACCATGTGGTGCGAGTCGAACCCAAGGTGATGGACCTGCTCACTGCGCTCGCGCGCCGGGACGGGGCGGTTGCGACCCGCGAGGATCTGATCTCGGAAATCTGGCCCAACCAGGTCGGCAGCGATGAGAGCCTGACCCGCGCCATGTCCCAGCTCAGGCGGGCGCTGGGGGAAAAGCGCGGCGACCAAAGCCAAATCGTGACGATTCCCAAACGCGGCTATCAACTCATCGTACCGGTCGAGGAGGTTGCGAGCAGACCTGGCAGTGGGGCGGAGGTGTGGACATTGCCGCCGGTTTCCAGATGGTTGCCGTGGCGCCCCCGTCTCGCACCGATCACCGCTGCGGTGGCGTGTGTCACCCTGGCCGGCTTCATATGGCTTGGCTGGCGCGGGTCGGAGCCCCGTGACGGGCAAACACAAACCGTCGAAAGCGGGTTGATCGAAATCCGCGCGATCGACGCTCCGGATGATTGGCCCCTGGGGATCGATGTGGACAAGGAGCTTTCCGGTCACCTGGTCGCGCGCCAAATCAAGGCGCGGGCCCGGTCCGCCGCCCCTGACGCGCTCCTCTCGATACCGGAATTGGCGCTGGAAGGGTCTTTTGAACGCCGCCAATCGCAGAGCGAACTGTTCCTGAACATCACCCATCCCAGTAGCGGCATGACGATCTGGACCCATCGGCTCGTGGCCTCCCATGACGAGATCGAGCGCTTGTCTCGCATCGCGCTGGTGGATGTGGTCAAGACGGTTGACTGCGCCCTTGGCGTGCGGGACCGGAGCCACCCAGTTTACTTGTCGCATCTGTTCCATGTCTGTGGCGAAGTGATGCACTGGGACCTTCCGGCGGCGCTAGCGAAGAGCGAAGCGTTCGTCGAGTACGCCCCCGACAGCGCCGCAGCGATGGCGCTGCTTGCGTTCAACGCCATGTTGAACATGTCCAGGGCACCGCCAGAAAGGCTGGAGGAATTGCAGGCCATCGTAATGGAGAACGGTCGGGGCGCGCTTGCTGCAGATCCCGAACGTGCGCTGGCCCATGAAGCCATGGCGATGGCGTTGCCCTCGACAGGCGCGTTCAGCGAACGGGCCCTACACCTGAAAGCGGCCTATGCGAAGACCGAGCCTTCGGTGATGATCCATTACTGGCTCGGCGAACTTCATTACACGACGGGCCGGATCGATGACGCCTTCGACATGGCCCACCGGTCGATTGCGGATGCCCCCGACACAAAGATCGGCCACACGCTGCTTATCGAACTGACGGCCCGGCACGATGATCTCGGTACCGCACTCGAAATGATCGGGCCGACGGTGGGGTGGTATCCCGACGAGCCGCGGCTGAACCACTACACGAAGTTCCTTCCGGCGTTGTGGACGACGATTCGGGGCGATCAGGTAGCTGCCGAGGCGGCGGTTGAAACCTTGAAGGCCATTGCTGACAGGACGAGGCCGGTGACGTTCGCCCTTCGCGAGGTTGCATTGGAGGCAATGAAAGGCGAACCGGACGCGATCACGTGTTCCCGCACTTTCGTCCGCGCTCGCTTCAGCGCCGAAACACGCGCGAGCGATGTGGTCGAGGCCTGCAGAGGGCAGTCGCCGGACCGGCTTTCATATATGGCTGCCGCATTGGGCGATCTGGACCTGGCATATGATCTCCATGAAGGGGTCGACTTCGGGCCGCGCGCCACTGCGCCGCTGAAGCATCTGTTCATGCCCGAACTCGCTGCATTTCGAGCCGATGCGCGGTTCATGCCGCTGGCGCATCGCTACGGTCTTGTGGCGTATTGGCTCGACCATGATGTGTGGCCGGATTTCTGCGATGCTGAAGCGCTGCCCTATGACTGCCGGGCGGAAGCTATGCGGCTGGCGGGCGCTGGCTAATCTCCGGCTTTATGAGGCCCAGCGCTGGAGGCGTGGCCTGATCTTGAGGAATTGCCGGTAGGCGCGATCTGCCAGCCAGCGGATCGGGGGGATGGCGAGGAGGTATCCGAGAGGCGCGAGCGCTGGGATCTGGCGGTAGACGGTCGCGAATGCGGCGGCGCCGGAAACGACGGGATTTCCCGCTTCTTGGGCGTGGAACCGGGCGAGGAGTTCGCCCCGGTCAATGGGACAGGACGGGGCAGCGTCCGGTGGCGCCACATCGACGAAGACCAGCCGCCCGCGGCGGTCAAGGCGCCGGAGAAAGCCGATCTCCCGGACGCACAGGGGGCAGGCCCCGTCATACCAAACCGTCACATTTGTCATGGGCCTGAAATAGGGCGTTGGCGCCGACCGTCCAAGCGGCAGAGGCGCGCACCGACAGTTGCCAATTGCGCCTGTGGCCTATAAGTCCAGCGCCTTGATGAAACGGCGGCGCAAGGCCGTTCGTGTCAGGCTGTCACCGGTTCAGGCTGCGATGCCGCTTCCGGCGGACTTCAGGGCGAAGGAAACCCCATGTCGACCAATATCGAATTCAATGTAGACGTCCGTTCCCGAGTGGGCAAAGGCGGCGCTCGCGAAGCGCGGCGCAACGGCCTCGTGCCCGGCGTGCTCTATGGCGGCGGTGATGATCCCGTGGCGATCAGCCTGCGCCTTAATGAGGTGATCAAGGCGATCAATACAGGCCAGTTCCTGTCGTCCACCGCGACGCTGATCCACAAGGGCGAGCGCCAGTTGGTGATCCCCCAGGACATCCAGATGCATCCGGTCTCCGACCAGCCCGTTCATGTGGACCTGTTCCGGGTCGATGCGAACCAGCGGATCAAGGTTGAGGTGAACGTTAACTTCGTGAATGAGGACAAGTGCCCCGGCATCAAGCGCGGCGGCGCGCTGAACGTGGTGCGGCACACGGTCGAGCTGGATGTGCCGGCTGGCAGCATTCCGGACTTCCTGGAAGCGGACCTCGCGCCGCTCGACATTGGCGACAATGTGAAGATTTCCGACATCACGCTGCCAGCGAACGCCGAGCCCACGATCACGGACCGAGACTTCACCATCGCCACGATCACCGGCCGCCTCGCCACTGCAGCCGTGGAAGATGAGGACGCAGCGGAAACGCCGGATGAAGGCGGAGAGGACGCACCAGCGACCGAGGAATAGGAACCGCGCCCATGGGCGGTCTCCTCGACTGGGTCCGGCGGCGTTTCGGCGCCGCCGCCCACACCGCGCATACGACGGAAGAGCCCCCCATGCTGATCCTAGTCGGCCAAGGCAATCCCGGCGCGAAATATGCCGGCAACCGGCACAATCTCGGCTTCATGGTGATCGACCGGATTGCCGAAACCCATGGGTTCGGCCCCTGGCGCACCCGGTTTTCAGCGCTTGTGAGTGAAGGCGTGGTGGAGACACCGTCCGGTCGGCACAAAATACTGCTTATGAAGCCCGAGACCTTCTACAATGAGACCGGCCAAGCAGCGGGAGAAGCGGCCCGTTTCTTCAAGCTCGACGCCGATGCGGTGACGGTATTCCATGATGAGATCGACCTCGCGCCGGGCCGTGTGCGGGTCAAACGCGGCGGCGGACATTCGGGCAATAATGGGGTCCGGTCTCTGAGCGCCCATCTCAGCCCGGACATTCGCCGCATCCGACTGGGCGTCGGCCATCCCGGCGCGAAAGACCGGGTGATGCCGTATGTACTGTCAGACTTCGCCAAGGCTGATGAGGATTGGGTGGCCGCCCTGCTTGAGGCTTGCGCGCGGGCCCTGCCCTTTCTGGTCGATGGCGAGGATGAGCGCTACCAGACCGAAGTGCTGCGGCTGGCGCCGGCGCCCAAAGCCGATCCGCGGAAGGATGCGCGGCGGGATTAATCCGGAGCGCCGGTGGCAGGTGAGCGGCCGACTCGCGCCTATTCGGTCTCGCCGCTTTCGGTATCGTTGACGATGGGCCCTGCATCCAGCGTAGCGAGATAGTCGGCGGTGAACAGGCTCCGATGGGCATAGCCGGCGGGGCAAACCGCGTAACGCACGGAATTGGCGACCGCCGGCAGGCCCGAGGGCTGCATCGCCTGGAACGAGCGCCAGAGATAGGCGGCGAGGAACAAGAGCGCTATGCCGGCGAGGATCCACCAGACCGGATTACTGGTGGCGCTGGGCTCGGCCTCTTCATAGGCGTAGGCGGTTGTGGCAGCGGGCGCCGGCTCGGCTCGCGCTGGGGCGGTTGCGGTGAAGGCCGCTGCGCCAGTGGCTGCCATGCCGGCGCCAATGGAACCGACAGGCGCCGCTGGTGGCGGCGATTGGACCGGCGCTGGCATGGGCGTCGGCGGCGGTGGTGGTGGCGCCTGGGGCGGAGAGGATGGCACCCGAACACCGGTGAGCTGCGCACCGGACGCGGCCGCCAGCGCCGTGGCGCCACTGGTGACCGCGGGCTTCACCTCGGGAGCACTCGGCGCTGGCACGGGGTCGGGCGTTTTCTTGACGCCGACCGGGTCGCCCTTGATGGCGAGGGGATCATTGGGATGGCGATTACGCCACTCATCCTGGCTCGCGCGGTCCTTGGTGGGGATCATCAGCCAATCGCGCAAGTGAACCCGCCCATCCCGACGGCCCAGCTCTTCGACGAACAGGTAGAAATCCTCTGGCGTGGTACGCGAAGTCATGCCCTTGATCATGTAGCGGTCGTCGAGATGGAAGGGATCGTCGGGCACGGTGTCGTCCAGGCCCATCTGGAGCAGGACATCCTTCCGGGCCCGAGCGGTGTGGGCCATCGCGTGGACCCAGTCGCTTTCGGGATTGTCGGTGTTGCAGGCCGCTTCTGACCACAGCACGACGACCGATTGGCTGTCATTGATGTCTCTGGTGTCGCGCGGGGCGGGCGTGGTGTGGGTGCGCTTGCGGTCGTATCGGACCTTGAATTTGAGGGACCGCAACCGGCGCACGACCAGTTCGGCCTGGGCCTGGTCGTCTTTCGCGGAGACAAGGAAAACGTCGTACTTCATGGGTCAAACCCCTGGATTTCGTCCAACCCACAATAAGGCCTCCATAGGGTGTGACCGTGAAGAACCCGGTGCTCAGCTACGCCGAGATCGCGGCCAACGAAAAGCCGCTCATACTCGGCTCCGCCTAGGCCGTGGGCGGGCCGG
>JBCCBN010000001.1:0-59820 GCA_039034035.1 Pseudomonadota bacterium | reverse complement strand
GATCGCTGCCGTTAAGCCATGCTTTTATACAAGACGCACAACAGTATTCAGAACAACAGTTAACCCAGGCTATTCGTCCGAGGAGGATTCGAACCCCCGACCCCTTGATTCGTAGTCAAGTACTCTATCCAGCTGAGCTATCGGACCTAGGTGAGCGCGGACACATAGCGGCGAGGAGGACCCAGCGCAAGCGCTGACCGGCAGAAATCGCAGGGCGCGCGGGGCCGCTACGCTCCTGGGCTCGATCAGGCAATCAGGACGGCAAGATCATCATCGGGCAGGAGCGGTTCGGGCAGCACCAAGCCCTCGTCGAACGCAAAGGCACCAACCGCTTCCGCTTCGACCAGAGACGAAATCATGCCGATCTCGGCGATAGCGGTTTCGTCGCTGGCGCCGGGCGGTGGAGCAGCCCTTACCATGGCGCCGGGGCCGAAATCGAAACTGTCCGTCGGCGCCTGGAAAAGCGATCCGTCGTCCTCGGTTGTTCCAGACAGAACCAGCGTATCGATCTGGTAGCGCTCGGTTCGGAAAGTGGTCTTGGCTTCAAAGCCGATGCTGAGCAAGTCCCCCTCCGGCAGGTCATCGAGATCAATCGACTGCAGTGTTCCCGCCGGTCCGCCATTCAGGCTGTAGATATCCGTTCGCACCCCGTCGACGACGACATAGGCCCGGAAGAAGTCCACAAACGGGCCCTGAGTTTCGAGGCCGACGGAAGAGAATAGGTCGAAACTCAGCCCCAGGTCGGTATGGCCGGAGATATCGATCGTCTCGCTTTCCCAGGTCACGATGGCTGTATTGTCATCGGGCGCGTTCGTGGTTTCCGAAAACCGGAACGCCCCGTCCGCTACGCCATATTGCGGTGCGGCCAGCGACGACGTCGTGCTCGCCACCCAGGCGGTATCGCCTGTGTCTTCGCGCGCGCCGGTCGCCAGTCCGGAAAAGTCTTCGGCCCAAAGCACTGCTGGATCATCGCCTGGCGGCGGCGGCGGAGGAGGAGGAGGAGGAGGCGGTGGGGGCGGCGGGGGTGGCGAAACGGCTGGCGTGAGCTCGACATAGTCGATCACCGCACCCTCATCGCCGTCGCCCGTGGCGACGAAGCGCAGGGACGCGCCCGCCTGTAACTCCAGATCTGAAATCGTCACGATGCGCAGCGCATCGGCGCCGGGGTCGGCCCCGCCGGGAGGTTGGTCCAGCGTGATCGTACCGACCACTATGTCGTTCTGGAAGACTGTGATCGACCCTTGTCCGTCGGTCTCGTCATAGACCGCGACGTCCAGATCATAGGTGTCCGATGCCCCGGAGAAGCGGAGCAGCGCCGTACCGGAATTGCTTCCACTTGCCAGACCCAGCCCTTCGCCTTGAGACGCATCAGCGATGGTGATTGTTTCGAGGCCGTCCACCACTTGGAAGAATTCCGCCTCAATTCGTTCGTCGGACCCAGTGCCCGGGCCGCCCGAGCCGCTGCCGCTACCATCCGGCCGACCCGGATCAGGCGTCACCGCGCCCGCTTCGGGCGAGATCAGGAAGATAGCCCCATTCGCCGGGTCGGACTGGCTGTTACCAAAGTTCGCCACATAGATCCTGCCCGTATTCGGATCAGACACGATATCCAGTGGCGACGACAGCGAGATCACCGCGCCATCCGGATCCAGCAGATCACCGAGATATTGGGGCTGGTTGTTTTCGTCCACCTCGAACAAGAGTATCTTCCGGTCGCCGGAGAAGGTGGTCTGCAGGATTGTGCCGTCGATATAGGTGTCTGATCCATTGGGGCTGTCTGCGCCGAACTGGTCGATATCGAGCAATCGGGATGGGTCAAATCCCGGTTCTGGCAGGGTCCCGACGGCGTATTCGGCGATTTCCCAGGGATCGACATCGCCGGTCGGATTTCCACCATTGAGGATGTATTCCCCGCGTGACGGATTGGGGTGGCCGTAATGGGCCCCGGCCTCGATGACCGCGAACTGTTCGGGCGGCTTTATGCCAAACCGGGTCTCGTCGGCAGGTGTATCGGGGTCATCGGGGGTGCGGGCATTGTTCAGGGAGTTCCCGTTGATCCCCGATATGGCGACATCCTCGCCGCTCGTGTTGCGCGTCCATTCGATATCATAAGCGTTCCGCAAACCGGTCGCGTAGAGCGTAACCGGCGCATCGGGAGCAAACGGATCATACCCAGACCCGTCGATCGGTGCGCTCACATCGACCGGCCCATCAGCGAAGGCCGGGTCATTTTTCACGTCAGCCACGATGATAGCGGCGCTGAGCACCGATTCGGTGGCCGCAAATGCGCCGCCCGAAAACGCGCCCAGCGACGAAACCCCGCCAACCGAGATATAAAGATGGCCATGGGGGCCGAAATCGAGCCCGTTCACCTGATGCCCGCCATAGGGCAGGCCGGTAATCGCCATGGTCTCGACCGACGGCCCGTCAATGGGCAGCGTGATCTGCGAAACAGTCCCCGCGAAATCGCTGGATGCATCCGAATAGGAGACCCAGAAGCTCGGCTCGGCCGCGTTGGCGCCCGGGTCCATTTTCAGCCCGGTGATGACCCCGCCGACCGACGCAACCGGTTCGGACCGGATCGCCAGGCCAGTATCGGGGTCGATGATGTAGCGCAGGATGTTGCCGAAAATGTCGCCGGAATAGAGATGCCCGTCCGGGCCGATATCCAGCGTTGTGATCCCGGTTCGGCTCTCGCCATCGAGGGCCTGGAAGGTTTCGGACCCTGTCTCTGTAATGTCCTGGTTGAGGCTGACGGTGGGCTCGGGGTCAATTGAGAGGGTGAAGACATCGTCCGCACTCGCGCCCGCATCGTCAGTGGCTGTGACGCGGATATCCACCTCGCCAAGGTCGTCGCTGGTTGGCGCCGCTGTAAACGTGCCGCTTGCGCCATTGAAGGCCAGCCAGTCGGGCAGGTCAGACCCATCCGAAAGCGCCGCCGTCAGGGCCAGCGTGTCACCGCTGTCGGGATCGGAAAACGTGCCGGGCGGCAGCGCGAAGACGAGCGTGGTGTTTTCCGTTACGCCCCGGTCGATGAGGGGTACACCGACGACCGGCGCATCATTTACCCCTTCCACTTGCAGGCTCAGCGTCGCGGTATCGGTGCTGGACCCATCGCTGACGCTAAAGTCGAGCACGACATCGGCCAACTCGCCATCCGGCAGGGCGGTATAGGTCCCTATGGGGCCGGGCGTGAAACTCAGCCCACCCGTTCCGCCATCAAACACAAATCCGGCGCTCGCCAGCGTCTGGACGGCGCCGCCATCGATACGGACGCCAGTAAAGGTGAAATCAGAGGTCTGCAAATGGGTGTCGGCGTCGGTGGCAAGGGCATCAATGGGGATATCGGCACCGACGGTGAGCGTGGTCTCCATCGCCGCGCTCAGCGGGTGGCTCACAACAGCGTCATGGGCGACCGGCGGCACGCTGGGCGGCGGGATCGTCAACGTGAATTGGGTGCTGACGGTCTCCAGGCCCGCGTCTTCCGCCGTCACCGTGATGGTCAGGACCCCGGCATCCGATGCGGCGGGTGTGCCGGAGAAGGTCCCCGTGCCGGCATCGAAGTCGAGCCAGGCCGGGAGCGCCGCGCCGCCCAGATCCGCGGACAACGCCAGGACATCGCCGTCAACATCGAGGAACGTCGCCGCGGGCAGGGCGAGCGTGAATAGCGCGCCGACCGCGGCGGTGGCGGGCCCTGGAGCGGTCTGGACAACCGGGGCATCATTCACTGGCGTGATGCTGACCGTCACCTCGGCATCCGCGTTGAGGGTGCCGTCCGACACGGCGTAGGTGAACGTGTCTGTGCCATTGGCGTCCGAGGCCGGTGTGTAGACGAGCAACCCGTCTGGATCGCGGGCCACAGACGCGCCCGAGTCCAGGAGAACCGAGCCAGCATCGGGAAGAGCCGCGCCATCGATCGCGGTCACCGAAACCGTGCCGGCGCTTGTATCATTGGACAGAACGTCCACTGTGATCGGCGTGTCTTCGGCAGTCGCCACCGCATCATCGGTGGCGAGCGGTGGGGTCGCCGATACGCTGAGGGCGGTGATTTCTACCTTGTCGAGGCGGGCCAGTTCCTTGCCGCCCTTGATGCCGCGAAAGGTGACCACATCATCGGTTTCAAGCGCCAGGTCCGAGACATGGGTTTCCGCTGTGCCAAGCCCGCCGTGGCCGCCAATGCCCTGCCAGGCGTCGACAACGGTCCCGTTCACCAGGATCTGGAACGTCGCGACCCCATCAGCCTCGTTGAAGAATTGCGTCTCGAACCGGTAGACGCCCGAAACTCCGGTGAATGTGCCGGACGCCTCGCCGTCTTCGCCGAACGTCCGGACCAGTTGGGCGCCTGAGGCTTCAGGCCGGTCGCTGATTGTGTAGCCGCCTGAGAAGTTCAGGTGCTCGATCTCGACGGTCCCGACGTCCAACTCGCCGGGCTCCACCGGCGGTGGCGGTGGTGGAGGAGGAGGAGGAGGTGGTGGTGGTGGAGGGGGCGGCGGCGGCGGTGGCGGCGAACCAGTCGTCTCGTCGAGTGTCAGGTCGAGGGCGTCGAAACGGGCCAATTCCTCTCCGCCCTTGATCCCGCGCAGGGTAATCGTGTCACCATCCTCAAGATCAGCCGAGAATGACCGACTTGTCGGTGTGCCGAAGCCATTGGTTCCGCCGGTCCCCATCCATGATTGGATGACTTGGCCGTTGACCAGGACTTCGAACGTGGCAACGCCGTCGCTCTCGTCGAAGTAGCGCACGTCAAACTGGTACGACCCGCTCTCGCCGCTGAAGACCGTTGTCGCTGTGCCCTCGCCATTGAGCGCCCGGATCAACTGTCCGCCGGATGCACTCCCGCGGTTCTCGATCGTATAGTCCCCCGACAATACGAAGTCCTCCGCCTCGAGGCGGATTGTGTCTGGCATGTTCTAAGCCCCGTGACCCCGATGCAGCCCTGCATCTATGCTGTCGCCCCTACTGGACGCTTTGTGGGTACTATACTTGAGGCAGCCTTCTTACGCCGGACAGGCGATCTGTGAAGCCCTCTTATTGTGGAAGACGCTGGATAAGGCGATTTGTAATGCAATCGGTCCTAGGTGCTCTCGCTCAGGGTGTGAAGCTCCCGTAAGCGCCCAGAACTCTCGGAGCACTAACGGCGGCGGATCGGATTGCGAACCTGCACGCTGGCGCCAGGCGGCAGGCCGAGCGTGTCGAAGCTGTAGGTCACAGCGGTCCCGTTCGCGACCGGGCTGTTGCAACTGTCAGCTTGCGTCCGGTCGATGGAGACCGCGTAGGATTGGTCGCCCAGCCTGTCTACATCCACATTGAAATAGCGCTCATCGGTGCAGCCATTGCTGGAGACCTGGAAGCTAACGGTATCGACGCCGATGGTGGCGCCGAACACAGTACCGAGGCTGCCGCTATAGTCCGGGCCTGATCGGTTGAACTCTGAGCGGACGGCACCGGCTGCATCGTCATCATCAATGATGATGCAGCCGGCGAGCAGGGCGCTGGCGGCGGTGAGCGCTGTGAAGCTGGTGGCGGTTCGCCGGAATGGGCGGGTCATTGGGGCTGCTCCATATTGAAAATCGTGATTGACGTATTGATTATCAATATGTATCCGTCAAGTCATCTACAATCAGCCCGGTCAGTTGGCCCTGAGGGATATGACCGCCCGCCGTCAAAACGAGGAGAGCGAACATGGCGAAGAAATGGATGATCACCGGCGTGGCCGCCAGTATCGGGGCGGGCGCCATGGCGCTTTCGGCGATGGCGGAGACGTTGGCGTATCCGGCCGATGGGTTCGACGAGATCGATGTCAGCGCCGGCTTGTCGGTCGTGTTCGAGCGCGCCGATACCCACTCCGTGACCGCGGAATTTGAGCGGGGCGGGCCTGAGGACGTGGTAGTCGACGTCAAGGGCGACACGCTGGTGATCAAGCGCAAACAGTCCGGCTGGAGCTGGGGCGGCGACAAGGTCAAGGCGACCTTCACGGTCACTGCACCAAACCTCACGGCGATCGAAGCGTCGTCGGGCTCGAGTTTTTCGGGATCTGGCGTTGATGCCGAAACGTTCGAGATCGACGTCTCCTCCGGCTCGAGCGTGAGAGTTTCCGGCCGCTGTGGTGCGATCGATGTGGACCTGTCCTCCGGCGCGAGTGTCAACGCTGCCGATCTGAGCTGCGAAGACGCGGTGCTTGATGCCTCGAGCGGCGCGTCGCTCTCGCTGGCAGTGAGCGAGTCGATTTCGGTCGACGCCTCGTCCGGCGCTAGCATCAATGTGACCGGATCGCCGGAAGTGCGCGATCTCGACCGGTCCAGCGGCGCATCGGTCAACATCCGGCCCGGTGCGCTTTGAGCCCGACTTGATCGGCCCGATCCGACCCGGCCCGGCCCAGCAGCGGTGCTGACTGGACCGGGCCTGCCCGGCTGGGTACACCTTGGGCATGACAGACTGGCTGAACCCGACCCTCGACCGCGCAGCGTGCGCAGAGGCTTTTCGCTCCAACCGCCACATCCGGATTGGCAATATCCTGAACACGGACAAGGCGGCCGGAGTGCTTCGCAGCCTCGGTGAGGTCGGCGAATGGTCGCTGCTGTGCGGCACTGAAGCGGGCACAGCGGTGATCGATACGCGGGAGATGAAGGGTTGGCCCCGGGAGAAGCAGGCCGAATTCCAGGCCTCTCTCGCCGCATCGGGCCGAAAGGGTCAGGGCTTTGCCTTTCTCGGGTATCGGATGGATGACCGATGGGCGGCCGGGGCGCCGGACACGCCGCTGGGCCATTTCTACGACGCGCTCATGGGACCGGAAATTCGCGGACTTGTCAGCGAGATTTCCGGCTATGCCGATCTGAACGGAGTGTCCGTCCAGGCAACCCGTTTTGGCCCGAGCCACTATTTGACCCGCCACCGGGACGATCCCACCCAGGAGCGGCGCCGGCTGGCCTTTGCCTGGGGCTTTACCCCGCAATGGCATCCTGACTGGGGCGGCTTGCTGCAATTCTACAATGATGCCGGCGCGCCGACCCTTTCCTTTGCGCCGGGGTTCAATACGCTCGACATTCACGACATCGACCAGGTTCAGGCGGTGACGTTCGTGGCCCCGTTCGCCGGCCATGTGCGCCAGGCTGTTTCGGGCTGGTATCTCAGCGCGCCGGCTGGCCCCGGCGGCTGACCGGGGAGCGCGCGGGCGTCACGGGATGTCGAAGTCACCGGGCCGGTGACCGGGATCGGGCCAGTCGAGATCCATGTCTTCCAACGCGCCGCGCACCAGCCGGGCGATCATCGCATTGCGGCGGGTGCGGCTGTCGGCCGGGACAATGTACCAGGGCGCATGATCGGTCGAGCAGCGTCGGATCGCGGTCTCATAGGCGGCCATGAAGTCTGGCCAGAGCTGGCGGTCTTCCAGGTCACCGGGGTTGAACTTCCACCGCTTGTGCGGCTCTGACAGGCGTTCGGCCAGCCGCTCGCCCTGGGTTTCATAGCCGACATTCAGCATGCATTTGACGATGGTCACATTATTGGCGGCCAGGTGCGCTTCGAACGCATTGATCTGGTCGTAGCGCGCCTCGATCACATCGGCCGGCGCAAAGTTCCGGACCTTGACCACCAGCACGTCTTCATAGTGGGACCGGTCGAACACGCCGATCCGGCCCTTGCGCGGCACGGCCTGGTGGATACGCCAGAGATAATCATGCGCCAGTTCCGTCTTTGACGGCGCCTTGAAGGCTTCAACCTGCATGCCCAGGGGCGAGGTTTCGGCGAAGACCTTGCGGATTGTGCCGCTCTTGCCGGAGGTGTCCATGCCCTGGAGGATGACGAGGACGGCCCGATCACCATTGGCGTAGAGCTTGTCCTGGAGTTCATTGATCCGGGCGGCATCCTCTTCCAGCGAGGCTTCGGCCTCTTGCTTGTCATCGAACAGGGTCGGGTGTCGGCTGGGATGGTCGGACAGGTCGAACGGTTTGCCCGGCTTGGCGATCAACGCCTTGCGCACCGTCTTGATGGCTGGCTGGCTCATGTGACCTCCGAATGAAAAAGCCGCCCCGGTCTGGAGCGGCTTTCATCACTGTATAACCGGTTCGGTTCCGTAGGATAGCCGGATCAGGAGGAGTAGTATTCGACCACCTGGGAGGGCTCCATCTGCACCGCGAAGGGCACATCGGAGAGTTCCGGAACTCGCACATAAGTGGCTGTCATCGCCTTGGGGTCGACTTCGATATATTCGGGCAGGTCGCGTTCAGCCGAGCCCAGCGCTTCGAGGACGAGGGCCATGTTGCGGCTTTTCTCGCGCACTTCGACTACGTCGCCGGGCTTGAGGCGAAACGAGGCGATGTTGGTTTTCACGCCGTTCACCTTCACGTGGCCATGGTTCACGAATTGGCGGGCGGCGAAAATGGTGGGCACGAATTTCGAGCGGTAGACGAAAGCGTCGAGCCGGCTTTCGAGCAGGCCGATCAGGTTTTCCGCCGTATTGCCCTTCAACCGCGCCGCGTCGTCATAGGTGCGCCGGAACTGTTTTTCGGTGATGTCGCCATAGTGGAATTTGAGCTTCTGCTTGGCCATCAATTGGAGACCAAAATCGGAGGTCTTCTGGCGCCGGCCCTGGCCGTGCTGGCCCGGCTTGTACTGGCGTTTATTGACTGGAGATTTGGGGCGGCCCCAGATGTTTTCACCGACCCGGCGGTCGATCTTGTACTTCGCTTTCAAGCGACGTGTCATGTGTGCCTCGATTGTCTGACGCGGGCCGGTGGTGTGCTGTCCGCCTTCCGGGCAGATGGGCACCACGATTTCAACGGCGGCTCCGCACCGATCCGTCCTGTAACGAAGCGGCGGGTAAACGGGAAAAGCGGCGCCGCGTCAAGGGGCAGGCGCGGTCATCGCTCAGGGCACCGACGGGCGGGTGACCACGAAGGCGGCCGAGGCGGCAAGGACGAAGACCTGGACCGCAACGATCCACGTGGCCATGCCGAAATAGACGCTGACCACCGGCATGGCCGCCATGGCTGCGAGGGAGAGGGTCTTGGTCTTCCGGTCGATCGCGCCATGGCGCTGCCAGTTGCGGATGAGGGGCCCGAGCCGTTTGTGGCCGACCAGCCAATTGTGCAGCCGGGTGGACGAGCGGGCAAAGGCGAACGCGGCCAGCAGCAGGAACGGCGTCGTCGGGATCAGTGGCAGCACCGCGCCGATTGCCCCGAAGCCGACACAGAGCAGGCCGAATGCGCCCCAGGCCAGGCGGACCGGCGCGGGGCCCTTGGGGTGGGGCGGGGCAACGCCCGGCGCAGCCGGCGACGCCGCCGCGGAGGCCGGCGCCGCATCAGTCTGCGAAAGGGACGGGTCAGGCACGGCCATGGCGGTGATATGGGGCGCGCGGGGCGGGGCGGTAGGGGGGCGGTTATTTGCCGGTGGACGTCCAGGCCTTCAATCCTTGATCAAACCAGCTGAATAAACTAGTTTGTTGGCATGAAAACCGTTGGTCTCTTCGAAGCGAAAACGCACCTGTCGGCCCTGATCGAGGCTGTGCAGAGGGGCGAAACCATCACCATCACCAAGCGCGGCAAGCCCGTGGCAAAACTGGTTGGGCATGGGGAGGACGCCGAAGATGAACGTGAAAGGCGGCGCGCGGCGATCGAGCGGGTGCGGGAGATCCGGGAGGATTTCACCCTTGGCGGCCTCGACTGGAAGGCGTTGCGGGATGAAGGCAAGCGATGACAACGCTTGTCGTTGACTGTTCTGTCACGATCCCGTGGATTGTGGAGGACGAAGCGACGGATGAGACCGAAGCGCTTCTCGACCAACTCACCAAGACAACGGCGAAATTGCCGGCAATCTGGTCGTTTGAGGTTGGCAACTTTCTTATCCAGGCCGTCCGTCGCGGGCGTATTATCGAGGACAGTTTTGAAACCCGATTGGCGGTGCTGGCGGCCCTGCCAATCATCGTCGCTGAACCTTTGGACACGGCAGGTATTCGGCGTGTCGCACAGCTTGGCACGGCGCAGGGGCTGACCGCCTACGATGCTGCTTATCTCGACCTGGCCCTGCGGGAGGGCGTGCCGCTGGCGAGCCTGGACGCGCGGTTGCGCGCGGCGGCGGAGGCGCGGGGCGTGGCGGTGTTGCCGGGGTTGGGGGGTGGCTGGGTGGCCCGGGGCGCGCTGCTGGTGGAGGCCCAGGGTCAGGCCCGGGGACACGGTTTGGGTGGGGGGGCGGTTGCCGTAGGGTGGACAGAGGCGAAGCCGACATCCATCGGCAGTGTTGGTTGTGGAGGCGGATGGATAAATTCGCTACGCCCTATCCACCCAACGGTTATGGCAACGGTCGTAGAACAGGCGAGGGGTTTCCCCGCCTGTTCAGTTCTAGAAATCAACTATGGACACTCTGGCAAGCTCAAGAGGTTGTTAGGGGTCTCACCATCGGCCTCGGTCTTGAGGTAAAGATTTCCCGCAGCGCTACGCGCCACTACAACCTCTACTTCACTACCGCCTCGAACGACGAAAAAGTCATACTTTTCCGCTAAGGCACCTTCGACGGCCTGATCCAACGACAACTTCCAGCGTTTTCCATCAGGATTAACTCCTCCGACCGCGCGAATCCTTTCATGAGGATCGTATCGGTCAGACTTATTGATACATATTATTCGTACTCTCATAATTCATGAGCCTTCATCTGCGATCCGGCTTGACGGATGAGAGCCAACTGCCGATGTCGGCAGCCTTCGGTGGTCGCATCCCCTCGTGTTCGGAACAGTGACACAAGGCGCGAACCATCCGGGCCGTCGAGGCTGCTTACCCCTCGGCGGCCCATCAAGTTTCGCAGTCGATACGACGTTCCCACGATTCGTAGTGAGAGGCCGTGGGTTCCGTAAACGAACACAAGCCAAACAGTGTGTTTTTTGAGGTTATCCTGCGGAATACACTGTGGACAGCAGCTTAAGGCCTGTTCATCAGTCTCGCTTGCAACGGATTGGTATCAAGGCGTCCGGCCTAACCCTTGCTCACGAACGTAGAAATCACCTTCTTGTCGCCGGTCATGAAACCCACCGTCAGCTTATTGCCCTCCACGGCCTTCACATCGCCATAGCCGAACTTGTCGTGGAAGACGCGGTCGCCGGGTTTGAAGGCTGAGGGGCCGCCGGAGGTGGCGACGAGGGTGGCCGTGCCGTCGAGGGTTCGGGGGGGCTCTGAGGTGCCGCGCTTGGCGTTCTTCTGGAGGCGTTGCCAGCCCGGGCTGGTGTAGCTGCTCCGTTCGCCCAGATCTTCCATCGTACCTGAAAAGCCCTGGTCCGCGCCGGGCTGGCTGGAATAGCCGGTCTCGGCGGCGGCATCGACATGTTCGTGGGGCAGCTCATCGACGAAGCGGGAGGGGAGGACAGACTGCCAGCGGCCATAGATCTGGCGGTTGGCGGCGAAGCTGATGTGGCAGTGCTGACGCGCGCGGGTGATGCCGACATAGGCGAGCCGGCGTTCTTCCTCGAGGCCCTTGAGCCCGCTCTCATCCACTGCGCGGCGGGAGGGGAACACTTCTTCCTCCCAGCCGGGCAGGAAGACGAGCGGCCATTCCAGCCCCTTGGCAGCGTGCAGGGTGAGGATCTGGACTTCATCGCCGGTGGACTGGCCGCCCACATCCATCACCAGTTCGATATGTTCGAGGAAGCCGGCGAGCGTGTCGAACTCGCCCATGGCGCGGATCAGCTCCTTGAGGTTGTCGAGCCGGGTTTGGGACTGGGGCGACCGGTCCTTCTGGAGCATGTCGGTATAGCCGCTCTCCTCCAGGATGGTCTCGGCGAGTTCGGTGTGGGGCATGCCGCCAGCATGGCGGTCCCGCCAGAGGTTCACCTGGTCGATGAATTTGGTGAGCCCGCGTTTCGCGCCGCCTTTTATCTCGTCTGTCTGGAGCACCATGGGGGTGAGCACGAACAGGGACCGTCCATCATCGCGGGCATAGCGCTGGAGCTTTTGCAAGCTGGTGCCGCCGACGCCGCGCTTGGGCTGGTTGACGACCCGCTCGAAGGCGAGGTCGTCGTCGGGGCTGCGGATCAGGCGGAGATAGGCGAGCGCGTCGCGGATCTCGGCCCGTTCGAAGAAGCGGGGCCCGCCGATGACGCGGTAGGGGATGCCGAGCATGATCATGCGCTCTTCGAACAGGCGCATCTGCCAGGAGGCGCGGACCAGGATGGCGCAGTCTTCATTCTGCCCGCCACGGGCGACATGGGCCTCGATCTCGTCGGCGATGAGCCGGCTTTCGGCTTCGCCGTCCCATACGCCGCGAACGCGGACCTTGGCCGCATCGGGGTCGGCCTCGGTGTCGCTGCCCACATAGAGCGCCTTGCCGAGGCGGGACTTGTTGTTGGCGATCACTTCGCTGGCGGCGGCGAGGATGTGGTGGGTGGAGCGGTAATTGCGCTCGAGCCGGATGACGGCGGCGCCGGGGAAGTCGTTTTCGAAGCGAAGGATGTTGTCGACCTCGGCCCCGCGCCAGCCATAGATCGACTGGTCGTCATCGCCTACGCAGCAGATATTGCTGCTGCCCTGGGCCAACAGGCGCAGCCAGAGATACTGGGCGACGTTCGTGTCTTGGTACTCGTCGACAAGGATATAGCGGAACTTGGCGTGATATTCGGCGAGGAGGTCGGGATTGTTCTGGAACACTGTGATGCAGTGGATCAGCAGGTCGCCGAAATCACAGGCGTTCAGGACCTTCAGGCGGGCCTGGTAGATCTCATAGCATTTGATGCCGCGGCCATCGGCGAACTGGTAGGCCTCGTCGGCGGGCACACGGTCTGGCGTGAGGGCGCGGTTCTTCCAGCCATCGAAGAGGGAGGCGAGATAGCGCGGCGTCCAGCGCTTGGCGTCGATGCCCTCGGCCTCGATGATCTGCTTGCACAGGCGGATCTGGTCATCGGTGTCGAGGATGGTGAAGCTGGGCTTGAGCCCGGCCAGTTCAGCATGCTTGCGCAGCATCTGGGCGGAGATGGAGTGGAAGGTGCCGAGCCAGCGCAGGCCCTCGCCCTCGCCGCCAATCAGCTTGAGGGCACGCTCACGCATCTCCCGGGCCGCCTTGTTGGTGAAGGTGACGGTGAGGGTCTGGGAGGGCCAGGCCTTCTTGGTGTGGATGATATGGGCGAGGCGTGTGGTCAGCACGCGGGTCTTGCCCGTGCCGGCGCCGGCAAGGACCAGGAGCGGCCCCTCGGTGGTGAGGACGGCTTCGCGCTGTTCGGGGTTGAGCCCGTCGAGATAGTCCGCTTCGGCGGCGGCACCGGGCGGCTGGGCGGACGCAAGCTGGCTGATAGACGGCATGCTGCCTCCGCTCTGGTGATTCGCTTCTGCGGTCATGGGCAGAATATAGCAGGAACGGGCAGCGGTGTTAGCGAAAACGCAGTTTTCGATACAGCCAGAGCATCGCGATTTGCCGCAATCGGCTGTGGCGATCTCGCCTTTGGCGCCGGGTGACGCGATCGGTCGCCGATCCGCCAGCGGTTGGGTCGAGACCGTGCGAGGCCCGGTCAACCCTCAGGTGAACAGCGGCTGAGCGTGAGCGCCTTTCTTGAGGACAGGACGGTCGTACTTCCGACACGAACAGGCGTGTGAATGAGGGCTCAGTCGCCCCTGCCCCCGGGCGGCGAGCCATGGTGCATTCACCCGTGGGGCCGACGATGAGATTGAAGATGAAAAACGTGAAACACCTTTTGGGAGCAATCGCGGCCTTTGCCGCGTTGGGCGGATCGGGTGTGCTGGCCGGTGCGGCGCAGGCAGAATGGGTGGATCTTGGCGGCGATCTTGCGCCCGGGAACGTCGATTGTTTGTCCTGGGGGGAGGGGCGGCTCGATTGCTTTGGACGCAACGATGCCGGCGATGTTGAGCATAAATGGTATGACCGCGCCGTCGGCTGGGGCGAGTGGGAAACCCTTGGCGGGAGTGGGTTGGATCTGAGGGGACGTCCCGAATGTGTGAGTTGGGGCGAGCAGCGGCTCGACTGTTTCTTCGTGGGCGGGCCGGATGGGAATCGGCTCGTGCACCTTTACTACAATGGCGAGGGCTTCGATTGGCGCATCGCGGCCAGGGGATTGGCGAGCGATGCCGATTGCGTGGCGCAGGCACCCGACCGCCTCGATTGCTTCTGGGTCAGCGAAGGCGAACGGTTGCGCCAATACACGTATCGTGCCGACACTTCGAGCAGTGAGCAGAATGTCGGCGGCCGGAGGCTGGTTCGGAAGCCCGACCGGGGTGGGCCGCACCTGGAACGCACGCCCGAATGCGAAGCGCTCGGCAATGGCCGCATCGATTGTGTGCTCCACACCTATGAGAATGATGTCCGGACGCTCCGCTATAATGGCGAGCGGTGGCGCGTATCCAGCTCGGCGCGCTATGCGGCGACTGGGACGCCGGAGTGCGTCTCCTGGGGCGATGAACGGATGGATTGCTTCTCCTTTGATGCGGACGTGGAAACCTTGCGCCATGGATGGCTATCGGGCCGGGAGTGGCGTTCTGAAACGCTGGGTCAGCCGTTCAAGTCAGCGCCGGAATGCGTGAGCTGGAGCGAAGGTCGCCTCGACTGCTTTGCCATGTCCGAAGACAGGAACCTGGCGCACATCTGGTATGATAATGGGTGGGGGAATGAAGTGATCCCCGCACCGTTCGGACCGGGCATGTTCACCCATATTGATTGCGTCTCCTGGGGGGAGGGCCGGATCGATTGCTTCGCTGTCGGCGAGCAGGGGCAGTTGATCCAGAAATGGTATGGCGGGAATGGGTGGCAGCCGGCCTCGGAGGGTTAGCGCGTAATGCCCCAGGCGCCGAAGGGTCGTCTGGGGCACTTCGCGCCTGATCCGGCAAGCCGTGGCGACGGCGTCTGCGAAAAAGTTCGGGGGTGTTTTCTGCGGCACAGTCGCCTGGGTGGGGAGGGCCTAGCGTGGGGACATCGAAGGAACGGGCAACACCGCTCCGGAGATGACACGAAACCAGGAGCCCCCAATGACCAACATTCATATCCACATCCACACCGAAACCCCCAACACCGCGCCCGCGACGCCTCGCGGCCGGTTCAACCCCCTCGCGATTGCCAAGGCCGCAACGGACCTTGTGAACGCGATCTCCGGCGCACAGGCGCGGCGGACCCCAATCGTCGCGCGCCCCTCACCGGCACCGATGATCAAGACCCCTCCGGTGCACACTTACCGGGTGATCGAGGCGCGTCGCCGCCGCGCAACCCGGCGCGCTAACCGTCGCTAGTCGCCTTGGGGGCCAATGCCCTAGCGTCGTAGGCGCCCCCGTGCTCAAACCACCTCCTTGAGCGCGGGGGAGCTGATGCTGGCTGAACTTCTCACCATCTTTCCGCCGATCCTGGCCATTGCGGTGGCCGTCCGGACGCGGAACGTCTACTGGGCCCTGGGCGCGGCGCTCTGGGTATCGGAAACGCTGATTTCGAGTTTCAATCCCGGTCTGGGATTTCTCGGGGCGATTGACCGGTCTGTCGGCGTGCTCACCAGTGCTGGCAATGCGCGCATCCTTCTTTTCTGCCTGATCATCGGCGCATTGATCGCCTATATGCAGACCTCGGGCGGGATTTCCGCCATGGTCGAGCGGCTGACCCGGACGGGCCTGGCCTCGACCCCGCGCCGGGCGAGCCTTGCGACCACGCTCGCCGGCATCCTGCTTTTCGTTGAAACCAATATCAGCCTTTTGACCACCTGGATCATGGGCCGTCCCCTATTCGACCGACAGGCGATGAGCCGGGAACGGCTGGCTTATGTGATCGACAGCACGAGCGCGCCGGTGAGCGTGCTGATCCCGCTGAACGGGTGGGGCGCTTATGCATTGGGTCTCATCGCGGCGTATGAGTTTGCGAGCCCCCTGGGCGTGTTGCTGTGGTCCATTCCGCTGAATTTCTATGCGCTGTTGACGCTGGCGGGCGTGTTTGCCACCGCGCTGACCAACCGGACCTTCGGGCCGATGCGAGACATAGCGGCGCGGCAGGATGGGGAGGCCGATGCCGCCGCGCCGACGCGGGCGCGTTACATGGCGGTGCCGTTGATCGTTCTCGTGGGCGGGGCGCTGGGGTTCATGGCGTACACGGGCGGGGGGAACATCTTGAACGGGTCAGGGTCGCAGTCGATCCTCTGGGCCGTGATCGCCGCGACCGGGGTAGCGTTCGTCATGCTGGTGGCGTCTGGCCGGTTCAAGAGCCGGGCGCTGATCGATATGGGGTTTGAGGGCATGGGCGCCTTGTTGCCGGCGGTGTCGGTGATCTTCCTGTCGCTGGCGCTGGGCAGCAGTCTCCGAGCGTTGGGGACGGGGGAGGTGATTGCCGGGCTGGCCGAGGCATTTCCGGCGCCGTTTGCCTTCCCGGCAGTGATCTTCCTGGCCGGCGCGGCGACCTCCTTTGCGACGGGAACGAGTTGGGGGACCTATGGGATCCTGATCCCGATTGCGATGCCGATTGCCATCGGGGCGGGCTTGCCGCCGGCGCTGGTATTGGCGGCGGTGCTCGGGGGCGGGGTGTTTGGAGACCATTGCTCGCCGATCTCCGACACCTCGATCATCGCATCGCTGGCGGCGGGCTGTGAGCATATCGACCATGTGCGGACCCAACTGCCCTATGCGCTGGTCGGAGCTGTGCTGGCGACGGGGCTATATCTGGCGGCGGGGCTGTGGGTTGTCGCGGGCGGGTAGGCGGGTGGCAGGATGGCGGGGTAGCGCCACACCGATTGGTCGCAGGCCCCAGATATTTCCAATACCGGCTGTCCGCATTACCTATTGGCGGCGCTGGCGCGGTGTCTGATAGGCCGCAGCCGGGACAATCCGTTCAGGAAATGACGCCATGAAACACCTCCAGGCCTTTGAAGACGCCCTGTCAGCCATCCATGGCGAAGGCCGCTACCGCGTGTTTGTGGACCTGCACCGCCACCGGGGCCGGTTTCCAAAGGCCACGGCCCGGTTCGAGGATGGCGAGCGGGAGATCACCGTCTGGTGCTCAAACGATTATCTCGGCATGGGTCAGGATGATGATGTGACCGGTGCCATGCATGAAGCGGTCGACAGTTTCGGCGCAGGCTCTGGTGGGACGCGCAACATCTCCGGCACCACGCGCTATCATGTGGACCTGGAGCGGGAACTGGCTGACCTGCACGGCAAGACCGGCTCGCTATTGTTCACGTCCGGCTATGTGGCCAATGACGCAACGCTCTCGACTCTGGGCAAGATCCTGCCGGACCTGATCATCTATTCGGACGCGCTGAACCATGCCTCGATGATCGAGGGTATCCGGCGGGCTGGCTGTGAGCGGCGGATCTTCCGGCACAATGATGTGGACCATCTGCGCGCCCTGATGGCCAATGACGATCCCGCCCGGCCCAAGGTGATCGCGTTCGAGAGCGTCTATTCCATGGATGGCGACTTCGGACCCATCGAGGCGATTTGCGATGTCGCCGACGAATTCGACGCAATCACATATCTGGACGAAGTCCATGCTGTGGGGCTTTACGGCGAAGAGGGCGCGGGCGTGGCCCAGCGCGACCGCTTGATGGACCGGGTCGATATCATCGAAGGCACGCTGGGCAAGGCGTTTGGCGTCATGGGCGGCTATATTGCCGCCGATGCGACCGTGATTGACGCGATCCGGTCGATGGCATCGGGCTTTATCTTCACCACATCGACCTGCCCGGTGATGGCGGCGGGTGCGCTGGCGAGTGTGCGGAAACTGCGCACGGATGCGGGACGGGCGCTGCGGGCCGATCACCAGGCCAAGGCCGACTTGCTGCGCCGGAAGTTCCGCGATGCGGGCCTGCCGGTGATGGAGAGTGACAGCCATATCGTGCCGCTGCTGGTGGGTGAGCCTGAGCGCTGCAAGGCGTTGTCCGATACGCTGTTGTTCGATTTCGGCATCTATGTGCAGCCGATCAACTATCCGACGGTTCCGAAGGGGACGGAACGGCTGCGCTTTACGCCCAGCCCGGTCCATGACGAAGCGATGATGGACGAGCTTGTGTCGGCCATCCTGGCGATCTGGAAACAGCTGGGCCTCGAAAACGAGCGAGTGGCCTGACCCGGTCGTGACGCCCGGCCTATGCCGGGACGCTTTGCTTGGCGGCCTGTTTGATCATGTCGCTGGCTTTCTCTGCAATCATGATGGTGGGGGCGTTGGTGTTGCCGGAGACGAGACGCGGCATCACCGATGCGTCCACGACCCGGAGGCCGGTGACGCCGTTAACGCGAAGCTCCGCATCCACAACAGCGCCCGGATCGTTCTTCGCGCCCATGCGGGCAGTGCCGACCGGGTGGTAGATGGTGGTGCCGCTGGCGCGGGCGTGGGCGAGGAACGCCTCGTCTGACTGGCAGTCGGAGCCAGGATCCAATTCGTGGGACAGGAAGGGTTTCATGGCGTCCTGGGTCGCGATGCGCCGACCCCATTTCAGGCCCTCGACAATGGTCTGCTGGTCCAGGGGATCGTCGAGATAGTTGGGGACGATGGCGGGATGAACCGAAGGGTCCGGGGATTTGATATGGATCGATCCCCGGCTTTCGGGGCGGAGCTGGCAGGGCGCGATGGTCAGGCCCGGCTCGTTCTCCAGGGTCATGGTCTGGCTCGCGGCCAGCTTGTCGGGGTCCATGGAGGCAGGGAGGATGTGGAACTGCACGTCCGGGCCTACCAGGTCTGGCCGCGTCTTCACGAAGGCAGCGATGTGGGCAGCGGACAGGGTGAGCAGGCCTTTGCGTTGGAAGGCGTATTTGGCGACCTCTTTCACGAAACGGACACCACGGGTCATCTCATTCACGCTGACAACGTCTCGCTTCAGTCGGTATCGCATGCCGACGACATAATGGTCCTGGAGGTTTTCCCCGACGCCCTGGGAAGCGGTGACGATGCCAATCCCGTGCTCGGCCAGTAGGGTCGGCTTGCCGATGCCTGACAGCTCCAGCAATTGGGGCGTGTTCACTGCGCCGCCGGCAAGGATAACTTCTGCAGAAGCGCGGGCAGTCTTTTCAGCGCCGTTCTGGGTGTAGGCGATGCCGGTGGCACGGCGGTCCTCGAACAGGACGCGGGAGGCGAGGGCATGGGTCTCTATGCGCAGGTTTCGCCGGGACTTGGCGGGGTTGAGATACGCCACCGCCGCCGAGCAGCGCCGCCCGTTTTTCACCGTGAGCTGGTAGTAGCAGATGCCTTCCTGGTCCGGTCCGTTGACATCGCGGTGGGGCAGGCCCGCTTGCACACCGGCTTCGATCATTGCGTCTGACACGGGATGGGTCTCGGTGACGTCGGAGACGTTCAGCGGCCCGCCTGCGCCGTGGCCATCAAGGCCGTCTCGCTCCTGGTTCTGGGACTTCACGAAATAGGGTTGGACATCGTCCCAACTCCAGCCGGTGCAGCCCATCTGGCGCCAGCCATCATAATCATGGGTCTGGCCGCGAATGTAGAGCAGGCCATTGATCGAGGACGACCCACCCAGCACCTTGCCCCGCGGCCAGACATGAGGGCGCCCTTCGGTGCCGGGGTCAGGCTCTGTTTCATAGAGCCAGTTGACCTTCGGGTCCTTGAGGGTCTGGGCATAGCCGACCGGGATGTGGATCATTGGCGAGCTGTCCTTGCCGCCCGCCTCAAGCAATAGGACGCGCGTCTTGCCGTCCTCGCTCAACCGGTTGGCCAGCACGCATCCGGCCGATCCGGCACCCACGATGATGTAGTCATAGATGTCTTCAGCCATGGGGTGTCTCCGCTGGGTCGGGTAGGATTTGGGGAATGCGGGGGCAAGGTGACAGGTTTCGCGCGCGGGGCAAGGCGGCGATCAGGCGCGCTCACTTGTTGCGTGACACATATTGTGGCACATTTCGGTTCGGTCATGGAGGTGTCGTCATGGGCAAGCAGATGAGCATTCGCGAATTGCGTGCAGCCCTGTCGAAGATCGAGCAGGACCTGGTCGAGCATGGCGAGATCACCCTCACCCGAAACGGCAAACCGATTGCTCGGATTCAGCCTCCTGCGGCAGCGCCCAAGATACGGGCTCATCGCGACCTCAGCGCTTTGCGGGAGCAGGTTTCTCGAGAGTTGGCGGAGTCTGGCGCATCCATTCAGGACGCCCTGGAATGGGTCAGAGGCCCAAGATGAAGGCCGTTCTGGATACGAGTGCCATCGTCAAGCACTACGCACTCGAACCGGGACACGACCAGCTCGAACAAGCACTCGAATTGATCGAAACGCCCGTGATCTCAAGATTATGCGCGATCGAGTTGGTCGCCACGTTTTACCGGCTTGTGCGGACCCGAAGACTGACCGAGGCGACGTGCCAAGACTTGATCGCGGTGTTCGACGGCGACTGCCAGAACGTTTTCGACGTGTATCCGCTCACCGATGCGTTGACCCTGAGCACGCTCGAGACTGTGCGCCGCGCACAGACGCTACCACTCCGCGCGGCTGACGCAATCCATATCCAGACGGCGCTGGATGCCGGGGCTGATCGCTTCGTCACCGGGGACCGCCAACAGGCGGCCGCAGCCGACGCGCTGGGCCTCACAGTGACGCGCCTCGGCGACGGTTGACCGCCCTAGCGGAAGGCTGGTCAGGTGGCGGTGGACGACGCCTTTCAAAGCCATAACAGACCCCGGAGGACACACCATGGAAACGATGAAAACCTATGAGCAGATCATGCTCGAGAAGGATGGGGCGATCGCGATCCTCACGCTGAACCGGCCCGACAAGATGAACGCGTTCACCGGCAAGATGATGTACGAGATGATCGACGCGTTCGACCAGACCGACGCCGATGACGAGGTCCGGGCCGTCATTGTCACCGGGGCCGGCGACCGCGCCTTCTGTGCGGGCGCAGACCTCTCTGAAGGCGCGAAGACGTTCGACTATGATGCCCGGGCCGCCGATGGCGAAGCCGGCCGGACGAGCCAGGACGATATCCGCCGCGACGGTGGTGGACGGCTGACGCTGCGGATGTATGACAGCCTCAAACCGATCATCGGCGCCATCAATGGTGCCGCGGTGGGCGTGGGCGTGACGATGCAACTGCCGATGGACGTCCGGATCGCGTCCGACAACGCCCGGTTCGGCTTTGTGTTCAATCGCCGGGGGATCAATCCCGAAGCGGCCTCGAGCTGGTTCCTGCCCCGGCTGGTCGGCATCTCGAAGGCTCTGGAATGGTGCTATTCCGGCCGCGTGTTTCCCGCCCAGGAAGCGCTGGATGGCGGGCTGGTCCGGTCCATCCATCCGCAGGCCGAGCTGATGGACGAAGCCCGGCGCATGGCCAGCGAGATCGCCGATAACACGGCGGCGGTCTCAACCACCCTGACCCGGCACATGATGTGGCGGATGCTGGGCGCGGGCCATCCCATGGACGCCCATATCGTCGACAGCGCTGCCATCTATGAGCGCGGCCGGTCTGCCGATGCGAAGGAAGGGGTGATGAGCTTCCTGGAGAAGCGAACTCCGGTGTATCCGGTGAAAGTGTCTGACGGCATGCCGAGCTTCTTCCCCTGGTGGGATGACGAGACATTTGAGTGGATCAGCAAGAGCTAGGCTGAGCCGGTGGCGGTGCCGCGCGGCGGGCGCGGCCTAACCCGGCTGGTCGGGCCCGAGATAGGCGATGTCAGCCACCGCTGCTTCGCCGAAGGTCTCGCCTTGGAAGATGGACCGCTTGAGGATGGCCCAGCTGTTCGGCGTCATCATGACGAGCGGCCAGGGGTCTGCGGCTGACCAGGTCACATCCTTCGACCGGGTGAGGTAGTGCCAGTGATTGCGCCGTTTCTGGGCATTGAAGACATTGGCCTGGGCCTCCGTCAGGCAGGGAAGGAATTGCTGCATCAGTCGGGCCGGCCGGTGGGTGATCATGGGTGCGGTCTCGGGGTCTGCGAGAGCTTCGCCGAGCGCGGTGGGATCGAAGAAATGTACGCCGCTATTGGCTCTGGGATTACACTCGATGGCGTGGGCGCGGCCGGTTTCATCATCGATGAAGTCGAACGCGATGAAGCCGGTATGCCGGGTCTCCCGGATGAAAGGCTCGCACCAGTCCTCAAGGTCGGGCGCGTCGATCCGGCGGAACGCGACCGCGACGGTTTCTGAGAAGACGGTGCCTTCGTAGAAGACATGACCGAGGGGGCGGCCTTCGAACGCCAGGGACACGCTCGACCGGTGCCGGCCGGTGAGCCTGGCCTGAACCAGTGCCGGCGCTGAAGACGTTGGCGGCAGCGGGGCGCCCTGCGCCACGGTCTCGACGCCTATTCCAGCAGAAGAGAAGACCCGCTTCACGATCACATCGGACCGGGCGGCTAGCTGTTCGGCGGCCGGGGTGCCGAGCCGGTGAGTTTCGGGCACGGCCAGCCCAAGCGCAGCGGCGGTTTCGATGAACGCAGCCTTGTCGTGCAGGGCGCGGATCGTGTCGAGATCGGGCCCGAAGAACCGCACCCCTTCGGGCATTCGGTCCTTCAGGGCGGCGGCGAACATCGCCTCTTCGGAGATCGGAACCACAAGACTGATGGACTCGGCCTCGATGATGGCCAGCAGGTCAGCAGTGTATTGATCGGCATCGGCGACGGGCGCGGTCACCTGGTGGCAGCGGTCGACGGCGTTCGATGATGAGCACAAATGGCGCTTGAACGGATCGGCGACGACCACGCGCCAGCCTGCAGTCTGGAGGGCGCGGGCAATGTCGAGCCCTTTCGGTAGCCGGCCCAAGGTGAGGAGAGCGGTCTGGGCCATTGGGTCACTATCGGGTCATGGGAGCGGAGGAGGGGGCAAGGACTGAAAGCTACCGCGCGAACGGCGCCGGGCACGCTACCGGGCAATGAGGCATCGCACCAGGAGCGGGTGATAGGTCCGGGCTTCGCGGACGGTGTTGAAACCGGCTTCAACCAGCATCGCCTTCAACTCGGCCGCCGTGCGGGGGCGCCCACTGCCCATGGCCCAGAGATAGAGCCCGAAATAGCTTTCGCCCATGGATTCGGCCCCCCGGGTCCCGGCCATGGGTTCGGCGACAAGCAGGGTGCCGCCCAGGGCGAGCGACTTTCGGATATTGGCCAGGAGCGCGCGCACCGGCCCGTCATCATGGTCATGGAGGATGCGGATTAGGGTCACCAGGTCCGCATCATCGGGCAGCGGATCGGCCATGGCATTGACGCCGACGGTGCGGACCCGCTGGTCTTCCGGTTCGGACGCGAACCGCTGGCGGGCGAGGTCTGCCACGGCCGGCAGGTCGCACAGGGTCCGCTTGAGGTGGGGGTGCTGGGCGCCCACGGCGGCGAGGAAGGCGCCATTGCCGCCGCCTACATCCATGATCGTGCGATGGCGGGCCATTGGGTAGGCCGCCAGCACGTCTTCAGCGATGAAGGCCTGGGTTTCGGCCATGAGCGCAGAATAGGCCGCCACATCGCCCTCGGACGCATTGGCGGGGTCTGGTGCCTGGCCATAGCGCCAATAGGTGGCGAGGCGCGTGTCAGGGCGCCGCCCGCGCAGCAGGTCAACCGGGTCGGCGAGGTCCTTGTAGAGGTCGCCATGGTGGCGGATCATTGCGAAGACCGACGGGTTGCCGAGCAGGGATGCGCCGGTGTCGCCGAGCGTGTAGCGGCCATCGGGCAGGCGGTGGAACAGGTCCAGCGATGCTGCCGCCTTCAGAAGCCGTTCGGCGCCGGTGATGGGCAGGTCGCACTGGGCCGAGACATCCGCTGGCGACAGGGGCGCACGGGCGAGACGGGCGAACAGGTCCAACTGGACGCAGGCCAGCAGCACCTGGGAATGGACGAACCCGGTGCACAGATCGAACAGGGCGCCAGCCTTCTGGCGGGCAATCGGCCGGGTGACGGGTAGGGCAGCGGCCCAGCGCTGGAACCGGGCGCTTGAGAGCAATCGCTGTCGCCAGCGCCGGAACCGCCCCAGCGGAGCGGCGCGCGGGTCGCTCCGGCCGGGGGAGGCGATGGCGGTCACGCCAGGGCTGCAGCCAGGGGCGCGGGCACCAGCCGGGCTGCCTGGGCGTGGACGAGTGTCCGAAGCGCGCCGGCGCCGGCGCAATCGGGAATGCTGGCAGCGGCCGCTCCGACCAGATCTTCAAGCCGGCGAACCGCGCCCGCCGCGCCATAGGTGCCGACCGCCGAGGGCCGATCGTGGCGGGCATCCTGGCCGGCAGGCTTGCCGAGCGTTTCGCTATCGAGCGCCATGTCGCGGAGATCATCGGCCACTTGATAGGCTTCGCCCAGCCGGTCGCCCAGGGTGCGCCAGGGCGCGGGGTCGCTGCCCATGGCTGCGGCGCCGCCCATGGCTGCGCCAACGAAAAGGGCGCCGGTCTTGGCCTTGTGGTAGACAGCGAGGTCGATCTCGTCCTCGCTTTCCCACGCCTGGCCCGCAACGATGCCGCTCGGCATGCCGACGCTACGCACCAGGATGTGTGTCAGCTCGACCATGCGGGCGGGCGCGCGGGTGAAACCATCGGCGAGGGCCTTGAAGGCGGTGACGATCAGCGCGTCCCCGGCGAGCAGGGCGAGCGGTTCGCCATAGGCAACATGGAGGGCGGGCTTGCCGCGCCGCGTGTCAGCACCATCAAAGCAAGGCAGGTCGTCATGAACCAGCGAGGCGCAATGCAGCAATTCGATCGCCGCCCCAACGCCGGCGGCGGCGGTGATATCTCCACGGGGGTCACAGGCGTGGGCGACCGCCAGGCAGAGCTGGGGCCGAACCCGGGCGCCACCGGGGAACACGGCATGGCGAATGGCGGCACTGAGGCTGGGCGGGGCGGGGACGTCGTCGCCATGGGTTACCGCCTGTTCCAGCGTCCACTCGATCAGTGCGTCAACATCCATGGGCGATCCCCTGTTTCTGAATGTCAGCGTAAGTGGACATTTGATTTTGTCAAATAAAATGGCCAAACTGGGGAGCGTCCCAGGAGCGTCTGCTTGACCGTGAAACACCGTAAACGCATCGCGATCATTGGCGCCGGCATGGGCGGGCTGTCCGCGGCGGCGATTCTTGCGCGCCACTGCGAGGTAACCGTGTTCGAGCGCGCTGACGGGCCGGGCGGCAAGATTCGCCAGATCGAGGCCGGTGGGCAACCGGTCGATTCCGGACCGACGGTGTTCACCATGGACTGGGCGCTGGAGCGCGTGTTCGAACAGGCCGGCGCGCGGTTGCGCGATCATGTGACCCTCGTACCCCAGGAGGTTCTGGCCCGGCACTATTGGCCGGATGGCACCGCGCTGGACCTCTTCGCCGATATCGATCGGTCGGCCGATGCAATTTCCGACGTGTTTGGGCCCGACGAAGCCGCCCGTTACCGCCAGTTCTGCGCGCAGACGGGGGATGTGTTCGAGACGCTGCGGGCGCCGTTCATGGAAGCCGGCGCGCCGAGCTTTCTTGGGCTGGTGAGCCAGCGCTCGCCGATATCACTGCTGAAGACCGCACCCTTCTCGACCCTGTGGCAGCATCTGACCAAAGCGTTTGGCGCGCCGAAGCTGCGCCAATTGTTCGGCCGGTATGCCACCTATTGCGGCGCATCCCCGTTTTCCGCCCCGGCCACGCTGATGTTGGTCGCCCATGTGGAGCAGGCGGGCGTCTGGGCGCTGGAAGGGGGCATGGCGGCCCTGCCCAGGGCGCTGGAAACGGTGGCGACGCGAAATGGCGCGCGCTTTGTCTACGGCGCGCAGGTGGACGAGATCATCGAGGCAGGCGAGCGCGTTCAGGGCGTCAGAGTTTCTGGAGACCCGCCAGGCCTCGACGGTGCGGCCCAGCAATTCGACATGGTGGTAATGAATGGCGATGTGGCCGCACTGCTCAACGGATCCATGAGTGCCTCGCTGGCTCAACGCTTACCGCCAGCCCCGAAAGCTGCCCGCTCCCAATCAGCGATGACCTGGAGCGCGCTGGCCGAACCCGTGGGCCAGCCGCTGTCTTACCACACAGTGTTCTTCTCGACCGACTACCCCGCCGAGTTCGATGCCGTCTTCAAGGCCGGCTCCGTACCCGCCTCGCCCACCGTCTATGTCTGCGCCCCGGACCGGGCCAGCGGGAAGACGCCTGAGGGACCAGAGCGGGTGTTCTGCCTGATCAACGCGCCGGCCAATGGCGACACCCATCCCTATACCGAACAGGAGATCGCCACATGCCGCCAGAGGATGCTGGACCAGCTCGCCCGCTGCGGCACGCAGCTCAATCTGGTGCCGGGGACCGAGACGGTGACCACGCCGGAGACCTTTGCAACCCTCTTCCCGGAGACGGGTGGGGCGCTTTACGGCATGGCCAGCCATGGTTGGCGGGCCTCGTTCCAACGGCCGGGCGTGCGGACCCCGGTGAAGGGGCTGTACCTGGCGGGCGGCAGCGTTCATCCAGGGCCGGGTGTGCCGATGGCAGCGCTGTCGGGCCACGCCGCGGCGATGGCGGCGGTGAAGGACTTCGCTTTGACCAGCCGGTCCCCCGGGGCGGATATCGCTGGTGGTATCTCGACGCCCTCAGCGCGGACGGCGCCCACGGGCTGACGGTCATCGCCTTTGTCGGCAGCGTCTTCTCGCCTTACTACGCCTGGTCGAAAGCTCGCGATCCTGAAGCCCATTGCGCCCTAAACGTCGCGCTTTATGGCGGTCCGAAAGCCCGCTGGGCGATGACGGAACGGACCGGGGACCGGGTGGCGCGGGCCCGGAACCAGTTCACCCTGGGTCCCAGCCGTCTCGACTGGTCGGGTGGGCGCCTCACCATCCATGTGGACGAGACCTGTGCGCCAGTCCCCCGGGCGCTGAAGGGCACGATCACCGTGGACACGCGTCATGTGGGTGAGCAAGCCTTTCCCCTGGATGATGGCGGGCGGCACCATTGGCGGCCAGTAGATCCGGGGGCTGCGGTCTCGGTGGTGTTCGACCGACCGGGCCTCTCCTGGGCGGGCCGGGGCTATCTGGACATGAATTGGGGAAGCGAGCCCCTGGAGGCGGGGTTCCGTTTCTGGGATTGGTCCCGGTTTGATCTGGGCGATGGCGGCGCGGCGATCCTTTACCGCACCGATCCCCGCCAGGGTGAGCGCCGCGAACTGGCCCTGCGATTCCGCCCTGATGGCAGCCATGAAGCCTTCACCGCCAGCGATGCGGGTGAACTGGCCCGGACGCGCTATTGGCGCATAAGGCGGCCGGCATTGGCTGAAGGCGGCGGCGCGGTCCGGCTGGTGCGGACGTTTGAGGATACCCCGTTCTACAGCCGCTCCGAAGTATCGGCAGACCTCTTCGGCCGGGTCTGCCGGGGCGTGCATGAGAGCTTCGACGGCGACCGCCTGAAACTGAACATGGTGCGGGCGCTGCTACCTGTGCGGATGCCGCGGCGGCGGTAGGGGGGCTTTGCTTGGTCGCGCTTGCGGCGCTCCACTCGCGCCGTTTCCCTGCGGCTTGACCGCAGGGTCTATCTCCCGACCGGGCGGCGAGACGATCGGTCGTGTCGTACCGGATCGGTGCTCCCAAAAACCGGAGCGCGTAATCGGGTTTTCGCCTCTGTCAGTGAGTCTGTGTACCTGCGGTTTTTTCGGCGCCTGCGGGAGATGGGCCCAGCGGTCAAGCCGCAGGGCGGCGCTGGCGGAAACCTTCGGCGCACCCACACCCCCGCCCAAGCCGATCAGGGGACAGGTTTGTCTGTCGGGTCAGGTTTGCTGGGGTCGGACGTCCCGCGCACTGAGATCTTGTGCGTACGGTAGAGTTCCCAGCAGGCGAGGGCGAGGATGACGCCGAAAAACAAGCCAAACTCCAGGGCGAAGGCGGTGTCGAAGGCAAGGAGCATGGTCTAGCTCACCGTCTGGGACAGGCCGGTGGCGCTGGCCAGTTCGCGGTCGCGTGCGTTCAGCTTGAGCAGCAGGTCGAGCATGGTGGCGCCTGGGCCGAGCGGGATGGCAGGCTCGGGCGGTGTGGTCATGCTCGTCAGGGCGACGATGAGGAACCGGTTCTCGTCCAGCGGTGGGCTGGGGTCAGCGCGGTGGGGCACGAAGGCGGCGGGCAGGGCGGAGGCGACCTTTGCCAGCTTGCGGCGGGCCGGAACAATCGCGCGCCGGCTGACGGAATCATAGCCATTCTCCGCGATCACCGCGCCGATCTCGCGATAGACCGAACCGGCGGCCCGGATGGCGGGGCGACAGCTTGGCGGCAGATGGGCGAGACCTGAGAGGCCGCGGGCATAGAGCCGGTCGGCTTCGGCCAGTAGGCGGTGTGTGGCGGCGAGGACAGCCGGATGGGCGGAGGGCCGGGCCAGGAACCGGGCCGGCGACAGCCCGCCTTCGGCCAGCCATTGGGCCGGCAGGTAGAGCCGACCCTCCCGGGCATCCTCGCCCACATCACGGGCGATATTGGTGAGTTGCATGGCGGTGCCGAGATCGGTGGCGCGGGCGATGGCGGCGGGGCTGCGCGCGCCCATCAGCACGGCCATCATCGCGCCGACGCTGCCAGCGACCCGGGCGCCATAGGCCCGCACATCACTGAGGGTTTCGTAGCGCTGCTCGTCAATGTCCCAGGCAAAGCCCTCCAGCAGCGCTTCGGGATAGGCTTTCGGGATGTCGTAATGGTGGATCACTGCAGCAAAGCACCGGTCGATCACGGTATCATGGGGGTGGCCCGCATAGGCGGCATCAAGCCGGCGGTGTAGCATTGTGAGCCCGGAGGCGCCCGCATGGCCGCAATCGATCGTGTCATCGGACATGCGGCAGAAGGCGTAGATCGCGAACGCGCCGTCGCGGATGTCGGCGGGCAGCAGCCGGGAGGCGGCATAGAAGCTGAGCGAGCCGACGCGGATGATTTCGCGCAGGGCGGCCACATCTGCGGCGGGCAGTCGGAGCCGGGTCATGGGCTCGGCCTTGTGGCGGCGGTGCCAACGGCGGGGATCAGGGGATCGAGCACGCGGGCCGATGACAGCACGCTGGGCACGCCCGCGCCGGGATGGGTGCCGGCGCCAACGAGGTAGAGGTTCCTCACCGCTTCGCTCTTGTTGTGGGGGCGGAACCAAGCGCTCTGGCTGAGGATCGGTTCGAGGCAGAAACCGGCGCCGCGATAGGCCCGGTAGCGGCTCACGAAGTCGCGCGGGTCCATCATCCGCTGAGTGACAATGTGCTGCTCGAAGCCGGGCAGGACGGTTTCATTGAGGCGCTGGGCGATGAGCTTGCGATAGGGCTCGGCCTGGGTTTCCCAGTCGATGCCGGCTAAGAGATTGGGGATCGGCGAGAGGACGTAGAAGGTGTCACAGCCGGGCGGAGCGAGGGCGGGGTCGGCATGGGTTGGCCGGTGGAGATAGAGGCACAGATCGTCGCTGAGCGTGTTGCGGTTGAAGATCGATTTGAGCAGGGCATTGAAATCGCGGCCCATGATCTTGGTGTGCTGGCCGACATCGTCATAGCGCCGGTCGAGGCCGAAATACCAGACGAAGACGCCCATGGAGAAGCGTGAGCGCTTGAGCCGGGCGGGGGCCCAACGGTGGCGGGTGCGGCTGGGCAGGAGGTCGGTGTAGGTGGTGGCGCTGTCCGCGTTGGAGACGACGATGTCGGCAGCGATCTGGTCGCCATTGGTGAGGCGAACGCCCTTGGCGGTGCCCTGTTCGACCAGGATCTCGTCGACATCGGCCTTGTAGCGGAGGGTGCCGCCATGGCGCGTGATCAGGGCGACCAGTTCGGTGACCAAGACGCCTGTGCCGCCCATCGGGAAGTGGACGCCCCATTTCCGCTCCAGCGAAGGGATCATCGCATAGGCGGAACTGGCGGCAAGCGGATTGCCGCCAATAAAGAGCGGGTGAAACGAGCAGATCTGGCGAATCCGCTCGTCTTTCACGAATTTCGACACCACAGTGTAGACCGGGAGATGCCCGCCAAACTTCAACAGGTTCGGCGTGGCCTTGAGGAGGTCGCCGAGATGGGTGAACGGGATGTGGCCGAGTTGGTCAAACACGATCTCGCGCAGCGCCTGGGAATGGCGCATGAAAGCGCGATAGCCCTCAAGGTCGCCGGGGCTGATGGCGGCGACCTGGGCCTCCATCGCCGCCGCATCGCCATTGTAGCAGAACATGCGGCCGTCGCTGAACCGAATATTGTAGAACGGATCGATGGGGCGCATGTCGACATGGTCTTCCATGCGCTCGCCGAGCAGCGCCCAGAGGTCGTTGAAGAGGTGCGGGACGGTGATGACGGTGGGCCCCGCATCGAAGGTGAAGCCATCCTCGCGGAACACAGAGGCCCGCCCGCCCGGTGCGCCCAAGCGTTCGAGCAGGGTGACGCGGTAACCCTTCGCGATCAGGCGGACGGCGGCGGCGAGACCGCCAAATCCTGTGCCGATCACCAGGGCAGTGGGACAGTCGCTTCCGCTCGTTGAGCGCCCTGCAGGCGATACACCATGGCGGGCCGTCCCGGACGGGGCGTCCGGGGGCAATCCCGTATCAGCATCGAACGCCGTCAGCATGGGATGACACTAGTCGGTGTCACGTTGTTAACGCAAGCGTCAGGCGTCGGAAATTCTACTTTTCCGAGCTGTTCTGGTGTTTCGCAAGCTCGTTCCGCGTGTGCCAGACCCCATAGCCGGCGATCGCCAGCACGATGGGAACCGACGCACCCATGACCAGGTCGACATTCAGGGATGCACCCGCCGCGATGAGCCCCTTGGCGACATAGCCGACCACGCCGACGACATAATAGGTGATCGCTGCAATGGAGAGGCCTTCAACGGTCTGTTGCAGGCGAAGCTGGAGTTCGACGCGCTGGTTCATGCTTTCCAGCACGGCCTGGTTCTGGCGTTCCAGGGAGAGGTCGACCCGGGTGGAAAGAAGCTGGGCCG
The DNA here is from genome assembly GCA_039034035.1 of Pseudomonadota bacterium. Classification (GTDB taxonomy): domain Bacteria; phylum Pseudomonadota; class Alphaproteobacteria; order Caulobacterales; family Hyphomonadaceae; genus UBA5336. The sequence continues at coordinate 29,092 of JBCCBN010000001.1, read as the reverse complement.
ACCGGTCCACTCGTTCGGACAGGGCGGCCTGGCGCCGCTCGACCGAATTGCAGGTGGCCATGGCTGGGGCCAGACGGCGCTCGGTGAATTCGTGGAAGGTCTGGACCGGGGCGAGGCGGGATTCACGCAATTCTTCGATGCGGCGGCGGACGAGGGCATAGTAGGCTGCCGCCGCGCTGAAGCGGAACTGGCTGTCAGTGTAGCTTTTCTCGATCGAGGCCTGGAGCCCGGTCAGCCGTTCGAGCAGGTCGGGCTCATCGGTGTCTTCCTCATTGGTCATGCGCGAGGCGATCGCGGCCAGATCATGCTCCCACTTTGAGAGGTTGGGCACGAGGTCCTGAGCCAGGGGCAGCGCCAACAGTGCCATGATCCGATAGGTTTCGATTTCGAGAAGGCGCTGGACGGTCTGGCCGGCCTGCCAGGGTGTCATCCCGCCATCAAACACGTGAAAGCGGCTGAACCCGTCCTTATGCACCCGGAAGTCGGTGACCGCGGTGGCCTTGCCATTGGCTACGTCGCTGCCGATCAGGGCATGGCCGCCGAAATGGGCCTTTGAGACGGCCGCGAAGTCGATCGGTGCTTCTGGCCCGTCAGGGGGGCGGTCCTGAAGTTCCAGATGGGCTCCCATGATCAGCGCGCCGGGCAGGGCTTTCAACCAGGCCTGGGGGACCCGTTCGATGGCAGGATTGGAGAAGGGCTCGCCGCTGCTGGGCGCAATGAAGGTGTAGCGGATAAACTCGGTATGGCGTTCCCAGATCAGGCGGAAGTCGCCGAGATCGACGCTGTAGTGCTTCACGCCGGGGCCGGGCGGCGTGGCGCCGAACTGGGTCGTCAGCGCAATGACGCTGTCGCGGTCTTCGTCCCGGTAGGGGCCGGAGGCGAGAAGGGCGATGCAGGAAATTGTGGCCGGCCGGTAGACGGGCTCTGGCGGGCGGGCGTGCACCTCATTGGTCAGCGCAAAGCGTTGGGGGTGGTTGTCGGGTAGTTCGATCAATGGCCTGGTCCCGTTATCTTGCGGGTGAAGCTAGGGCGATTGAGGCGATTGGGCAAAAGTGTCGATGCGGGGCTCAGCTGCGGCCGCGAACCCTTTCCGCTTCAAGCGTCGTCCATACCCGTCCAGCGTCCTGCTCATGGGCGAGATGGCCGAGCCGGTCGAGCCTCACTGTTCGCGCGAGGGGAGAGAGGCGCGCGAGCCGGTCGGCGTCGCCGGGGTCGACGGCCTGGTCCTGGCTTCCAGTCAGGAACAGAACGGGCGTTTGCGTGCGCGCCAGCACCGGGTCCATGCCCGACAGGTCCCAGTTCGCCATCAGGCGCAGGGTGCCCGAGACATGGGCCGGCGCCTGTAGCAGACGCCAATAGCGGTCCACGAACCGGTCATCGGGCGCCCCGCCGGTCTGCTCCAGCAAGGCGAGCACGCGGGAGCGGTTGCGGGCGCTCCGGGCCATCAGGTGGGCGGTGACGCCGCCGACGGTGAGGAGTTGGGCTGCGGCCGGAAAGAGGAATTTTGTCAGGCCGGGAAAGGGAGAGAGCGCGCCGTTGAGGCTGACAAGCTGGCTTGGCTTGGTGGGCATATGGTCGGCGAGCGCGAGCATGATGGCTGCCCCCGCCGAATGGCCGATCATGAGGTCGGGCGCCGCATTGAGGGCGTCCAGCAGCGCTGCGATCCGGCGCGTGACCGTCTCAAGGCTTGGGCGGATATGGGCAGGCGACTGGGTGAACCCATGGCCCGGCAGGTCGATGGCGATCACGTCATGGGTCTCGGCCATGCGCGGGGCGAGGTCCATGAAGGAATGGGTGGCCGCACCCGTGCCATGGAGCAGGAGCGCGGTGGGGCCCGCGCCGAACCGCTGGACGTGCCACGTGATGCCGTCCACCGGCCAGAAACGGCTATGCGCGCGATGGGGCCAATCGGTGCCGTCGCGGCCGAAATCGGGGGCCCCGGGCCGGGCGCGCGGCGGGGTGTCCAGCGGCGCCATTCAGCGCGAACCGATGGCGGTGCGAACGGTGCGGGAGAGGGTCTGGGCGCTGGTATGGGAGAGGTGGCGGTACTGGGCGCCGAGTTTGCCGGCCAGCGCCTGGGCCCGGAGATTGGGCCGGCGTGAGGTGTCGAAGAACAGGGCGGCGGCGCCCTGAGCAGCGAGGTGGCGGGCGGCGGTTTCAAGGTCGGCGGTGGCGATGTCCCGCTCGGTGCTGCCATTGATGGCAACATTGCCCCGACCGTCGGAGAGGATCACAAGGAAGGGCGTGCGGCCGGCACGACGCTCCCGCTCCACCGTTTCCGCCGCCAGGGACAGCCCGCCAGCGAGTGGGGTCGTCCCGCCGGATGGCAGGTCTGACAAGGCGCGGCGGACCCGGGTCAGCGCCCGGGTCGGGGCCAGCAGCAAGTCCGGCACCGCGCCGCGCACCGCGATCAGGGCCACATGGTCGCGCCGGCTGTAGCAGTCTGACAGGAGGTATTCGATCGCGCCCTTGGCCTCGCCCATACGGTTAAGCGCCGAGGAACCGGACGCATCGACCAGGAAGATCACACTGGTTTCGGTTCGGTGGCGGTAGGTCTTCACCCGCAGGTCGCTGGCCCGGAGTTGGAGCGCCGGCCCGGTCCCTGCCTCTGAGGGGCGCTGTTGGCTGCGCAGGGTTTGGAATGGCGCGGCGGTGCGCAGGGTGGCGAGCAGGTCGATCCGGCCCTTGCGCATCCGGGCGCGCGGCACCGGTCGGTCAGGCCGACCATTGTCCTGCTTGCGGGCCGCCTCACCGGACCTGCCGGCATTGGAGGCGTTGGACGTCGCGGTCGGCACAGCGGTGGCGAGCGTTTCCAGCGCCTGGGCGAGGGCGGCGGACTCGACCGCCGCGATGAGTTGGTCTTCCAGCGTGCCAGGGTCCGACCGGTCCGGTTCGGAGGGATCGGCTTCGGTTTCGCTGTCGGCTTGCGGCGGGTCGGGCTCAGGCGGCGGTTCGGGCGCTGCGTCAGGGGGCGGCGCGCTGCGATGCGCAAGGACGAGGCTGGCGGCCTCGGCAAGGTCGGTGTCCGAAACGGTGGCACGCCCATCCAGAGCGGCTGCTGCGCGGGCGGCGCGGAGCACGAACAACGGCGCCCGCAGCGATCCGCAGCCGAGCTGCGTGGCGGCCTGGGCGATGGCTTCAATGGCGCTTTCTTCGGCCGTGATGCTGGCAAGCCGGCGGCGCGCAGCCAGAATGTCGCCGGGCTCGGTCTCGAAACTGGAGGCGCACCGGCTTGGGACGACGCGGAAGGTATGGGCAAAGGCCACCCGGTCTGTCACCGATGGCGGCGGCGGAGGTTCGCCCGGCTCTCCGCTGTCGAGCAGGAGAAGCGCGAAGGCGGCGCGGTCGGTGCGGGGATGGCCGGCGCGCTCGACCCGGACCAGGCCGTCATCCATGGCCCCGGCGATGAGGGCGGCGCGGGCAGGCTCCATGCGCTCGGCGAGACACGCGGTCAGCAAGCCGCCATCGGCGCGGGCGAGGAGGCCCGGCTCGGCCACCAGGCTGCCCGCCGCGAGCGACCGGTCGAGGGCAATCCCGCCGATCAGCGTGTCGTCTGTGCAGGGGGCGGGCAGGGTGATGGCGGGCGTGTCGGTGGGGAACAGGGCGTGGAGCCCGCCCAGCCAGGCAGTGCGGGGATAGCTGGCGCCGCCGATCACATGAACCCCGCCGAGGCCCCGGGGATCAACCGCCAGGAGGGCTGCGATCCGTTCAGCCCGGGCCCAGCTTTCAAGGCCGGCGGCGTAGATGTCTTCAAGCCGCGGGCGAGGGCGCGCGTCGGCCCCGCCATGGCTGGCGCCCGGGGAGGCGGTGCGGGAGGCGCCGGGCGCTCTGGAGGCGGACCTGGGCGCGGCTGGCATGGATCAGAATACCTCGTCCAGCGCCCGCTGGATCCGGGCCGCTGCGCCGGTTTCGTCCAGCGGATCCTTGCGCAGCCGGTGGCCAAGCACGAAGGGCGCGACCGAGATCAGATGGCTGTCGGCGATCGTATCCGCCGCCTCCAGGCTGGCGAGGGCGCGGGCCGCGCGGATCAGGGTCAGCTCTCCCCGCAGGCCGTCCGATCCAAGCGCGAGGCACAGTTCGGCGGCTTTCTCGACCATCGCGTCGGGGCGGGCGGTGTCGGCCAGTCGCTGCTGGGCGCGGACGATGGATTGGCTGAGGGCGGCATCCTTGCCGCGCCAGGCGGCGGCGAACCCGTCCATGTCCTGGTCGAAGGCATCGCGGTGCTTGATGATCTGCACACGGGTTGCGATGTCGGCGGGGGTGCGCACATCCACCGACAGGCCGAACCGGTCGAGCAATTGAGGCCGCAGGTCGCCCTCTTCGGGATTGCCGCTGCCGACCAGCACAAAGCGTGCAGGATGGGTGACGCTGAGCCCTTCCCGCTCCACGGTGTTGATGCCGGAGGCGGCGACATCGAGCAGGATGTCGACCAGGTAATCATCGAGCAGGTTCACCTCGTCGACATAGAGAAAGCCGCGATGGGCGCGGGCCAACAGGCCCGGCTCGAACCGCATCTCGCCGTGCACAAGCGCCTGTTCGAGATCCAGCGCGCCGAGCACCCGGTCTTCGGTGGCGCCGAGCGGAAGGTTGACCACCGGGGCCGGCTCCTCGGTCGCGCGGAGAGCTTTTCCCTTGCGGGCGCTACGATTGGGGCAGTCTGCCATTGGTGCGGCGGGATCGCAGCGGAACGCGCAATTGTTGACGACCGGTTGGGGCGGCAACAAGCCGGCCAGGGCGCGGATGGCGGTGGTCTTGCCGGTCCCCCGGTCGCCCATGGCGAGCACGCCGCCAATACCGGGATCGATCGCCGCCAGCATCAGGGCGGTCTTGAGATCATCCTGACCGACAATTGCGGAGAAGGGATAGGCAGGCATGGCGGACGAGCTCTCAAATGTGTCGCGCGTCAGAACAACACTAGCCGCCGAGCGTTGCAACTCGGCGGCTAGCGATTGTTGTCTTCAGGTGGACGGCAATGGCCTTTCGGGCCAGCGCAATCCTACCGTCCGGATTCTTGCTGGACATAGGCGATCACGTCGGCCCGATCCTGCGCGCTCGGCAGGCCGGGGAAGGCCATGATCGTGCCGGGAATGTATTGCTGGGGATTTTCCAAGTATTCGAACATGGTCGCTTCGGTCCAGTAGATGCCGGAATTCTTGTTGGCATCGGAATAGCGGAAGCCTTCAATGCTGCCCGATTCGCGACCGATCACCTTGTAGAGCGATGGGCCAACCCGGTTCTGGCCTTCCTGCACCACATGGCAAGCCATGCATTTGGTGAACACGCGGCGGCCGTTTGCAGCGTCGCCGGTCAACGCTTCATAGGCCGTAATCGATTCTGCGCTAGCGGTCCGGAACGCGCTGAGGTCAACATCGCCATCGACGCCAGCTGCAGCGGCGGCCGCGCCGGCAGCCCCAGCAGCCGCTTCTTCGACCGCTTCTACCGCGTCACCGGCGGCAGCGGCTGCGTCTTCGGCAGCCTCTTCAACCGCGTCTCCGGCGGCGTCCAGCGTATCGCCGGCGGCGTCTGCCGCGTCATTGGCCGCATCGGTTGAGGCATCCATGGCATCGCCGGTCGTTTCAGAGGCGGCGTCCATCGCGTCACCCGCGGCATCGCCGGCAGCGTCGGCCATATCACCGGCGGCATCACCGGCACTGTCTGCCGCGTCTCCGGCGGCGGCGGCTGCATCATCTGCGGCAGCGCTTACGTCGGCGGCCGCACCCTCAACAGCGTCGGTGGCCTGGTCGGTGATCGTAGCGCTCTCGGCGGGTTCGGTATCGGCAGAGCCGCCACCGCCGCCGCAAGCCGCCAAGGCGAAGGCCGAAGCTGCCACAAGCAGACGGGACGTGGTTTGGGTTAGGGTCATTTCAGTCCTCCTGAGGTCTGTTCCACGGGTGAGCTTAGACCATCTCCCGCGGGTTCCAAACGAAAATTCAGGGCGATACGGGCCTTGCGCCCGAGCCTTGAAGTGTGCCCATCCGAACGTGGCGCGTTCATGGCGCCGCCGCTTCCATGACAACACGGTCACGGTGAAACGCGATTTCGGCCGCATATCGGGCGAAGTATTGCACCAGCCAGACCGCGAACTGGTCGGGCGCATCGGTGAGTTGCCGGGCCAGCCGCTCCAGCGAAATGGTTGCAACAGCGGAGGCCTCATCGGGGTTGAGCGCGGCTCCGGCGGTGCTGACGCCAAACAGGACGTGCACCAGTTCGTTCTCCACCAACCCGTTTTCCAGTTCGGCCCGGTAGCGGGCCTGGAAGCCGGTGGTCAGCGCACAGTGAATGCCGAGTTCTTCATACAGCCTTCGCTCGCCGGCCTCCCTGGTGTCTTCGAACGGGCGGGGATGGCCACAGGCCGTGTTCGCCCATTTGCCTGGCGAATGATATTTGCTCTCCGCACGTTGCTGGAGCAGAAGGTTGCCATCGGGTCGGAACAGGAAGACTGAAAAGGCCCGGTGCAACGCGCCGGTGACATGGGCGTCGATCTTGCCGGCCGCGCGGATTTCGGTGTCGGCCTCATCAACGAGGATGAGCTGTTCTTCGCTTTCGGGTATGGCGGTGGGGCCGCGTCCGTCGTTCAACACCGGATTATTGTCCTCAATCGAGCTGGCTCGCAAACTGATGATGACGTTAGAAATTGTCAATGCGCGATGACGGGCCAGCGAGGTGCGCCAAGCGCCCAGCGACTCCACAGACGCGCGGGGCGGTATAAGGTGCGCGGGTTCGCTACCCCAACGGAGACCCCCCATGCCGCCTGATATCCCCAGCACATTCGATCTCGCCGGCAAGACCGCTCTGGTCACGGGCGGAAGCCGGGGATTGGGGTTCGAAATGGCCAAGGCTTTTGCAGCCCAGGGCGCCGACCTGGTGATTGCGAGCCGAAAGCTCGACGCGTGTGAGGCGGCGGCTGCCGAGGTGCGGGGCATGGGGCGGAAGGCGGTCGCGATCGCAGCCCATTGCGGACGCTGGGACGATGTCGAGGCGCTGATCGACGCGGCCTACGGCGCCATGGGACGGATCGATATTCTGGTGAACACTGCCGGCAGCGGGCCCCGCATGCCCAGCCATGACGTGACCGAACGGTTGTTTGACAGCGTGGTGAGCCTCAATTTCAAGGGCCCGTTCCGCCTGGCCAGTGAGATCGCCCACCGCATGGCCAACGACGGGGTGGGTGGGTCGATCATCAATATCTCGTCCACCGGTGCGTTGGTGCCATTGCCGCAAGTTGTGCCGTACTCCGGCGCGAAGGCGGCCCTCAATGCCATGACCGTCTCGCTGGCGGCTGAATACGCGCCGCTGGTGCGCGTCAACGCCATCTCCGCCGGCCCGTTCCTCACCGACATTGCCAAGGCGTGGCCAGAAGAGATGCGCAAGAGTGCAGACAATGCCCTCAATCGGCCCGGCGAGCCCGAAGAGATCGTCGGCGCCGCGCTTTACCTTGCCAGCGCGGCGGGACGGTTTACGACAGGCACGATCCTGCGTGTCGATGGCGGCATGGCTTGATGGGACGGAAAGAACGCCCGACGAGGCGGCGTGTTTGAAAAACTGAGGGAAACAAGAATGACATCTCGATTGATGACCGCTGCAGCGGCGGCTGCGCTGATGCTGTCGGCCTGTGCGACCGCGCCGGAGGCAGCCACCGAGGCCGCAGCGGCAGCGGAGCCTCCCGCCGAAGAGCAAGTGACCAGCCTGGCCGCAGCCGCGGATCCCGCCACCGATCCCACTGACGCCATGTCCCCGGCAAGAGCGCTGCATGAGCGCCTGCTCGTCATGGATACCCATATGGATACCCCCGTCCTGCTCGAGCGGCCGGGTTTCGACATCACTGAACGCCATGACCCCGCACTGGATTACTCCCAGGTTGATCTCCCGCGCATGATCGAGGGCGGGCTCGATGGTGGCTTCTGGGTGATTTATACCGGGCAGGGTCCGCTCACCGAGGAGGCCTATCGCTCCGCACGCGATTCTGCGCTGATGCGAGCGGTCGCGATCCAGCGCATGGTGGCCGCCCATCCCGAGCATTTCGCCATGGCGACCAGGCCCGAGGATGCGGCGCGGATCCATGCCGAGGGCAAGCGGATCGTCTACCAGTCCATCGAGAATTCCTACCCGCTCGGCGAGGATGTCTCCCTGCTGGAGACGTTCTACAAGCTTGGCGTCCGAATGGTCGGACCGGTCCACTTCAGCAATAACCAGTTCGCCGATAGTGGCAACGATCGGGAAGGCGAGATCCATGGCGGGCTGTCGGACCTTGGCAAGGAGCTGGTCAAGGAGGCCAACCGGCTGGGTATCGTTCTCGACCATTCCCATGCCAGCGATGCGGTGTTCGACGATCTGATCGAATTGTCGGCGACCCCGATCATCCTCTCCCATTCGGGCACGCGAGCGCTCTATGACCACCCGCGTAACACCGATGATGCGCGGCTCCTGACGCTCAAGGAAAATGGCGGCGTGATCCACATCAATGCCTTTGGTGGATATCTGACGGAACTCGAGACCGTGCCGGGCCGTCAGGAAGCGATTTCCGAAGTCTTCGCAGCCCTCGGTGCGCTGGGCCCAGATGCGACGGAAGCGGAATACGAAGCGGTGCTTGATATGCGCCGGGCCGTCGACGCCGAATTCCCCCAGGCCAGGGCTGATTTCGAAGACTTCATGGAGCAGCTGCTCTACGCCCTCGAACTGCTGGGGCCAGACCATGTGGGCATCGGTGCCGATTGGGACGGCGGTGGCGGTGTGATCGGAATGGAGGATGCAACCGACTTCCCCAAGATCACCGAACGGCTGCTCGCGGCTGGCTACACCGAAGCCGACCTTGAGAAGATCTGGGGCGGTAATGTCCTGCGTCTTCTGCAGGCCGCCCAGGACCATGCCGAAGCGTTGAAAGCCGACGCTGGCGAATAGCGGCCCGGTTCACGACCTGGCCAGGAACACACGGCCTCCAAACACAGGGAGCGTCCCCAGCAGGGGGCGCTCCCTTTCGTTCGGGCTCAGGCGCTGTGGGCAATCTGCTCGGCATCGGCGTCCGCATTGGGCCGGCGCGAGGCCTTGCGGCGTTGCTCTTCCTCCCAGCTCAGCGCGATGGGCAAGGCGTGGTTCCGGCTAACAAAGTGCCGGAGCGCCCAGAACCAGCCGCCGGTGGCGAACACTATCGCCACATTGCCCCAGATCGAGCCGAACACCGTCCAGGCGCTGAACGCGACCAGCGGCGACAGCAGCAATCCGCCCGCGCCGATCAGCAAGAGTTTGAGAAATTTTTCCTGCATGATGTTACCCCCAGCCAAAGGTTACATCGGTGCAAGATTACCGTCCGTCAACGGGCTTGGTTGAATTAGGCCTTTCCAGGCGTGGAAAATGGGTGCCCAGCCGACAATCCGCCGCAAACCGGGATCGCCTGGCCGTTGACATAGGAGCTGTCATCGCTGGCCAGGAAAAGAGCAGCGCCGGCGATTTCCTCGGGAACGCCATAGCGGCGCAGCGGGTTGAGCTGGCCGAGCTTGTGCTCCGAGCCGCGGTCGCGCGCCATGTCGAAGATCGGCTTCGTCATCCCGGTCTCGATCAGTCCCGGAGCGATAGCATTGGCGCGGACACCGGTGCCGTAGAGCTGGTAGGCAAGGGTTTGGGCGAGGCTGATCACCGCAGCCTTGGAGGCGGCATAGGCCGGACCGCCTGCATTCGACCGCAGTGCGGCAACCGACGCCGTCATGATCATCGACCCGGTGCCCGCCCGGGTCATGTGCGGGGCAGCGGTCTGGGCCATGAGGAACGGGCCGATCGTGTTGATCCTGAGGATTTCCGAGAACAGTTCTGGCGAGGTGTCGGCCAGCCCCGCCGTACCGCCTGAGATGCCGGCATTGGCATAGGTCACCTCCAGACCGCCGAATTCCGACACCGCCCGGTCGACCAATGCAGCGACATCTGCCGCGCTTCCGGCATCGGCAGGTTGGGTGACAAGGGCCGCATCGGGCCCGGCTATGCTGGCGGTTTCGGCGAGCCCATCGGCGTCTCGGTCGGCCGCCAGCACCTGGGCCCCTTCTACAACAAAGCGCAGCGTGGTGGCCCGTCCGATCCCGCTGGCCGCACCGGTGACGATGGCCCGCTTGCCGGCAAGGCGCTGGGTTGGCGTGCCGCCGGAGTGGGTCGTCTGGGCGGTTGTATCGGTCATGGCGGGGTCCTCCGGGCCTTGTGCTTTGTCGGCTCTGTTGATTTGCTGGCAGACATCACAGGACGACGCCGCCAGCAAGGACGGCGCACGAAACGAGCTGGGAGGCGCGCAGCATGGTGTTCCGGAATGATGACTGGCTGTCGCAGGTGCGCGAAGACGTGGTGGAGCCCGACCGGGAGATTGTCGACCCGCACCACCATTTGTGGCCTGGCGAGCAGATGGGGTACGACTTACCCGAATTCCTCGCTGACATGGGTGCGGGGCACCGGGTCGTGGAAACGGTCTTCATGGAGTGCGGCTCGGCCTACCGCGAGGATGGGGCCGACCACCTCAAACCCATCGGCGAGACCGAATATGTCGCCGCAGCCGCGGACCAGGCCGCCGCACAGGGCGCAGTCACACGCATCTCAGCCATTGTCGGCCGAGCGGACCTCGCCGGCCCACACCTCGACGAGGTGCTGGATGCCCATACCGGGGCCGCTGGCGGCCGCTTCCGCGGCATCCGCCACGCGGGCGCCCGCGCCGAACCGGCAGAAGCGTTCCGGATCAAGGGCGACGCCCCCGAAGGCCTCTATGGCATGGACGCGTTCCGCAAGGGCGTGGCTCGCCTCGGTGAGCGTGGCCTGACCTATGACACCTGGCACTACCACTACCAGAACGAGGACTTCCTCGACCTCGCCCGGGCCGTGCCCTCGACCACCATGGTGCTCGACCATTTCGGCACCCCGGTCGGCATCGGCCCCTATGCGGGCCAGCGCGAGGCGATCTTCGGCCCCTGGAAGGATCACATGGCCGCCATCGCCGAATGCCCCAACGTCGTCGCCAAGCTGGGCGGGCTGGCCATGCCGGACAATGGCTTCGGCTGGGACACGCGGGACACGCCAGCGACCTCCGACGAAATCGTCGAGGCCCATGCGCCGTGGTATACCCACATGCTGGACTGTTTCGGCGCTGACCGCTGCATGTTCGAAAGCAATTTCCCGGTCGACCGGTGGTCGATGTCCTATACCGTCTATTGGAACGCCATGAAGAAACTCGTCGCAGACCGGCCTGAGGCGGAGAAGGCGGCACTGTTCGCTGGCACCGCGCGGCGCACCTACCGGCTCTGAGCCGCCTGGCGCCCGCCCATAGACGCAAACGCAAGAACTGGAAAACACCATGGAACTGGGCCTGACTGACAAGGTGGTCTTCATTGCCGGCGCCAGCCGGGGGATCGGGCTCGGCATCGCTGAAGCCTGCCTCGCCGAGGGCGCGAAAGTCGCCATGGCCGCCCGCGGCGCCGAGGCGCTGGAGACCGAAACGGCGCGCCTCGCCGCCCAATATGGCGCAGACCGTCTCTGGACCTGCGCCGGGGACTTGCGGGAGACGGCCACCGTGGACGGCATGGTGGCCGCGATCGAGGATGGGTTCGGCCCGCTCTGGGGCGCGGTCGCGAATGTCGGCCTGCACCCCTGTCCACCCGGTTTCGAGGTCGATGACGAGACTTGGCGGGCGGGCATGAGCCAGAACCTCGACAGCGCCTTCATCCTGTCGCGCGCGGCCCTGCGCCGGATGCAGCCGCGGGGAGAAGGCTCGATCCTGCTGATCAGTTCGATAGCCGGCGTCGATGCCCTCGGCACGCCACTGACCTACGGCACCGCCAAGGCGGCGATGAACCATATGTGCAAGGAACTGGCAAAGACGGCTGGTCCATCCGGCGTCCGCGTCAACACGATCGCGCCGGGCAACATCATCTTCCCGGGTGGAAGCTGGGAGGAACGGTCCGAAGGCGAGCGCGGTGACGCCTGGAAGCGCTGGGTGAAGCGCGAGGTTGCCCTCCAGCGCTTCGGCCGGCCGGACGAGATCGGCTCGGCCGCCGCCTACTTGCTGAGCCCGCTCGCCAGCTTCGTCACCGGCGCGATTGTCCCGGTCGATGGTGGGCAGGTGAAGTAGATGATGGCCAATCACCGAATTGGGAACGCGAGATCGAGGAGGGCCCGTCATGCCCGCTGCTGACCTTCTGGCCGATATCAAGATCGCCGATATGAGCACGGTGATCTTCGGGCCCTATTGCACCCAGACCCTGGCGGACATGGGCGCCGATGTGGTCAAGATCGAACCTGAAACCGGCGATGATTTCCGCTTTGTTGGCAAGCCCGCCAAGACGCGCGGCATGGGCCCCTGTCACCTGACCCTCAATCGCGGCAAGAAATCGGTAGTCTGGGATCTGAAGTCCGACGCCGGCAAAGCCGCCGTCCACGCCCTCATCGCAGAGAGTGACATCTTCATCCACAATATCCGCCCCAGTGCGGTCGAGCGCCTCGGCCTGACCTTCGAGGCGGTAAAGGCGATCAAGCCCGACATCGTCTATGTCCACTGCCTGGGATTCGGTTCCGACGGTCCCTATGCCGGCCGGCCCGCCTATGACGATCTGATCCAGGGCCTCTCCGGCGCCACCACGCTGCTCCCCCGCGTGGACGGTAACGAGCGCCCCCGCTTCCTGCCGCTCGCCTTTGCCGACAAGGTGTCCGGCCTCCACGCCGCCTATGCCACCCTGGCAGCCCTGCGCCACCGGGACCGGACGGGCGAGGCGGTCCATGTGGACGTGCCCATGTTCGAGTGCATCACGCATTTCCTGCTCGAAGAGCATTTCTACGAGGCGGTGTTCGACCCGCCCGTGGGGCCCTGGTGCTACCAGCGGCAAGTGGACCCGTGCCGCCAGCCCCTGCAGACCCGGGACGGTTGGCTGGTGCTGGCCCCTTACAATGACCAGCGCTGGATCCGGGTGTTCGAGGTGTTTGGCGCGCCCGAAGAACTGGATGATGAACGCCTCAACTCTCGGCGGGGACGGTATTACAACATGGCCTACATGATGGATCGGACCCAGCATTACCTGCGCGCGCGAGACACAGCCGATTGGCTGGCAGCATTTGCCGAGGCCGATATTCCGGCCGCGCCGGTCAATGATTTCGCCGATCTGATGGACGATCCCCATCTCAAGGCGTCGGGCTTTTTCAAGCGCCGGGAGCATCCGACCGAGGGCGCCTATTGGGAGCCCCAGCCGCCCGTGCGGTTTCGCGGGCTGGCCGAGCGGGACATCGCGCCGGCGCCGGGCATTGGCGAGCATAGCGAGATGGTGCTGGAAGCGCTCGGGCTGGGAATGGCGGCCGCGGGCGGAGCGTAGTGATCAAACGGCGGCGGCGGGTATCGGCCGTTCATCATCGGCGAGCATATCGCCGCCCGTTTATCGCCTCTGCTTTCACCGAGCAGAGCTCACGACTCCACGCAGCGCCCGCGCGGGTCAGGTGTCGAGGCCCATCTGGGTTCGGTACTTACGCCGCAGCAAGTCGATGGGGGCCAAGCGGCCCGCTTCCTGTTCGAAGTGCCAGAAGGTCCAGCCATTGCACGCTGGTGCGCGGGTCAGCTGCGCGCCAACCCGGTGGATCGACCCGGTGGCATGGCCGGTGGTCAGCGAGCCATCGATCCGGATGCGCGCCTCATGCTGGCGGCCGCGCGACCAGAGCCGGTCGCCGGGGCGCAGGTACCCGCTTTCGAGAATGGCGCCAAACGGCACCCGTGGCAGCGCCTTGGCGCTTTTCACCGTTTCCAGCGCTTCAGGCGGATGGGGGTCGATCCCGGCCAGGCGTTCCCGCGACAGGGCGACATAATCGGGGTCCTGCTCGATGCCGATATAGTCGCGGCCAAGCGCCCGGGCCGCCGCCGCTGTCGTCCCAGTGCCGGAGAACGGATCAACGATCAGGTCGCCGGGATTTGAGGTGGCAAGGATGATCCGGCGGAGCAGGGCTTCGGGCTTCTGAGTCGGGTGCGCTTTCTTGCCGTCAGGACCTTTCAGGCGCTCGCTGCCGGTGCACAAGGGCAGCGTCCAGTCCGACCGCATCTGCTTGTCATCATTGAAGGTTTTCAGCGCGTCATAATTGAACGTGACTTTTGACCGGTCCGACTTGCCCGCCCAGATCAGCGTCTCATGGGCGTTCTGGAAGCGCGTGCCCTTGAAGTTCGGCATCGGATTGGTCTTCAGCCAGATCACGTCATTCTGGATCCAGAACCCGGTGTCCTGGAGGATCGTGCCGACGCGGAAGATGTTGTGATAGGACCCGATGACCCAGATTGCGCCATCGGGTTTGAGCACCCGGCGCGCCGCTTCCAGCCATTGATGGGTGAACAAATCATAGGCGTCGAAGCTATCAAAGCGGTCCCAATCATCGGCGACCCCATCGACCCGGGACTGGTCGGGGCGGGTCAGCGCTCCGCCGAGCTGGAGATTGTAGGGCGGGTCTGCAAACATCAGGTCGACGCTGTCTGCCGGCATGGCATTGAGCGCGTCGATACAATTGCCGTGGATGATGGTGTTACGGGCAGGAGTCATACCTGAATCTCCAAAACTGTACTGATTCGGCCTGAGTTAAGAGCGGCGATTTGGTTAATGGAGTTTTGCACAAGTCTTCCACAGCGGACAGCCTCTGATTCTCTGGCGCCGGACGGGACTTAAACGTCCAGCAGGAACTGGCCGCCGGGCCCTTCCGGCGGGCGGAACAGGTCGGTGCGCAATTGCGGACGCTCGCGGTCGAGGCCGAGCCGAAGCGCTGCCTTGCCGAAGCGTTGGGCGATCAGCCGGGCATAGGGCCCGCGGCCGCGCCCCCGCTCGAACTAGCGGGCATCATAGTCCGCCCCGCCGCGCATCTCCCGCAACAGATTGATGATCCGCGCGGCCCGGTCGGGATAGTGCTCGGCCAGCCATTCGTGGAACAGATCCTTGATTTCATGGGGCAGACGCAGCAGCACATAGCCGGCATAATCCGCCCCCGCCTCCCGGCAGGCCTCCAGCAGGCGCTCGATTTCCATGTCATTGAGGGCGGGAATGATCGGCGCGGTCATGGCGATCACCGGAATGCCGGCATCGGCTAGCGCGCGGATCGTGTCGAGCCGCCGTTCGGGCGTCGCCGCCCGCGGTTCCATCCGCCGCGAGAGCGACCGGTCCAGCGTGGTGATCGAGACGCCCACACGGACCAGGGCCTTCTCCGCCATCGGCGCAATCAGGTCGATATCGCGCTGGATCAGCGCCGATTTGGTAAGCAGGCTGACCGGATGATTGTGTTCGGCGAGCACTTCGAGCAGGGCACGGGTCAGGCCCTGATCGCGCTCAACCGGCTGGAACGCGTCAGTATTCACCCCCAGGGCGATGACCCGGGGCACATAGCCAGGCCGCGACAATTCCTGCCGCAACCGCTCGGGCGCATCGGGCTTGAAGAACAGCCGGCTCTCGAAATCGAGACCTGCCGAGAGGCCCTGATAGGCATGCGACGGCCGGGCGAAACAATAGATGCAGCCATGCTCGCACCCGCGATAGGGATTGATCGAACGGTCGAAATGGATATCCGGCGAGCGGTTGAACGTGATGATCGTGCGCGCCGCTTCCCGGGTCAGCGATGTCCGCAGCGGCGCCACCGGCTCCTCGCCAGTTCCCCAGCCATCATCGAACTCGACCGTTTCACTGGCCTCATACCGGCCTGAGCGGTTGGACACCGCGCCGCGGCCGCGATGGTCCAACCGCTCAGCCGCAGCGGCGACATCGCCGGGCGTGACCCGACCGGTCGGATGGAGTTTCTGTCCCCGTCGCATGGGGAGCATCCACCACAAACCGCAGAACATGTAAAGAACAAATAACGAAACTAACTGGAATAAAGCCGGCTCCACGCCCGCCAGTCTTCCGCCGTATCAATGTCGATCAGGGTTGGCAGCCGGGCCGGCGGGGCTTGGCTGTCCCGGTTCGCCAGCACGTCCGCCAGCGCATGCTCGCTGGACCAGCGCACCGGCGCAAAGGGTGGCCGAAACGCCCGCCCCCCCTTGGTCAGGCCATAGAGCCAGAACCCGCCATCATTGGCCGGGCCGACCACCGTGTCCTGGCGCTGCAGCGCCTTGAAGGCCCGCCAGACCAGACCGCGCGTCAGACCCGGGCAATCGGCCCCGATGAACAGGACGGGTCCATGCGGTGCGCGGTCGAAGGCTCGAGTCAACCGCTCGCCAAGATCGCCACCAGCCTGGTCCTGACGCGCCAGCGAGGGTGGCCAGAGGCCGCCCAGCGTTGCCGCGAGATGCCGGCGCGGAGTAGTGTAGAGGGTGAGCTGCCAGCGCGGGTCGGTCGCCGCGCGCAGGGTGCGCGCCAGGGTAAGCCGCGCGACCCGTTGGGCTTCGGCCTTGCCCATGCCGTGCGCCAGGCGGGTCTTGGCCAGCCCCATCATTGGCGGCTTGGCGAAGAGGATGACCGACCGGGTCACCGGTAGCGCCGTGCGAGGGTTTCGGGCGCGGCGCCAAGCCCATAGCGGAGGGCCAGCCAGGCATTGTGATAGGCCCGCCGCCGCCAGCCATCGCGCTCATATTTCTCCGCCGATGTGCGCGCTTCAGCCGACAGTATAACCAAGCGCCGCTTGCCGATCGCTCGGACGATCGCAACGTCTTCCATCAGGGGAACGTCCGGGTAGCCGCCCACCGCCTCGTAAAGGGTGCGTGAGACCAGAAGGCCCTGGTCGCCGTAGGGCACGCCAAGCCAGCGCGTCCGGCGGTTCGCCCGAGCCGCGAGCCAGCGCGCTTCGGGCGCATCGGACCGGTAGGCGAGGGTAAAGCAGGCCGCCATGTCACGGGACTTTGCAATGTGATCGCCGGTGCGCTCGGCCCAGTTATGGCCCAGCGCCGTGTCGGCATGGAGGAACAGCAACCAGTCGCCCCGCGCAGCCTCGGCGCCGCGCCGCAATTGGGTGGCCCGGCCCGGAGGACTTTCGAGCACGGTGCAGCCGGCAGCATCGGCCATGGCCCGGGTCTCGTCGCCTGACCCGCCATCGACAAGGATCACCTCTCGGATCAGTCCCGCCTCCACGCCCGGCATCAGGCTCGCCAGGCAGAGTGGCAGGTCGGCCGCCGCATTCAGCGCGGGAATGATGATCGAAAGCGGCGCTGGCATGGGGCTCAGTCAGTCGAATGTGCCCGGACCCGGCCGAGCGCCTGGGTCCGCGCCGTTGCGGGGCCAGTCGGCAAACGCCAGGAACCCAAGGGCGAACAGGCTGGCGAACGGGATGAGCGCCACCAGGCCCCAGGCGCCGGCATAGCCCGCCTTTTCGAAGATCCGCCAGAAGAAGAAGGCCTGGGCGACGGCAAGAAGGATGAAGAAGAGCAGACCCATGGCAGGACCTTTCGGGCGATAGGGATGGGGTTGTCAGGGCGGTACGGTACGGGGCGTTCGGTGTTGTTCGGGTCCGGTCAGTCGAGGCCGGCCAGCAGAGACTCGATGGCGAGCAGGTCGCGCCAGGCCCGCGCCTTCTCTTCGGGGCGGCGCAGCAAATAGGCCGGGTGGAAGATCGGCATCAGCGGAACATCGCCCTGCGCGGTCGCCAGGGTCTGCCGGGTACCGCGCAGCTTCATGATCCCGCTGGAGGTGCCCAGCAGAGCCTTCGCCGGCACGGCGCCCGCAGCGATGATCAGTTTCGGTTGCGTGAGGGCAATCATGCGCTGGACGAACGGGGCGCAGACAAGGAGTTCGTCGGCCTCTGGGTTCCGGTTCCGCGGGGGCCGCCAATAGTTCACATTGGTGATGAGCGCATTGGTCTTGCGGTCCAGACTGATGCTGGCCAGCATGCGATCGAGCAATTGTCCCGCCCGGCCAACAAAGGGCAGGCCGGCCCGGTCCTCGTCGCGCCCGGGGCCTTCGCCGATGACCATGACCGGCGCGCCGGGCGTGCCATCGAACACCACCGTGCGAGTGGCGCCTTCCTTGAGAGGGCAACCGTCAAAGCTGTCGATGGCGCTGGCCAGCGCGTCGAGGGTCTTGCATCCGGTGGCGATGATCTCCGCTTCGCGCGCCCAGTCAGCAGGAGTTTTCTTCGCGCTCGACCGCCGCCGGTTCGGTGCGCCCGGGGCAGCGGCGTCTGCTCCAGCTTGAGCGCCCGATTCAGCGCCTGGGCGCGCGCTTGATTGCGTCCCGCTTGCTGGCGCCACTGGGGACGCCGCAGCGGTCTGGACGGCTGACTGGTATGCCCGCATGATCTGGGGATCGGCGTCCACACCCATGTCAGACCACCAGCGGGTCAGGCTCTCTAGGGCATTGTTAACCGGGATTTGAGACATTGAGACGCGGGTGATTTCCATGGCACGCAGGCTAAGTGCCGTATTGAGCACAGAATTTGGTGGTGCGCCAAGCGGGCGCGCATGGAGGATTTGGGATGTCTGAGGCCGTTGAGCGCGAGGCGATGGAGTATGACCTGGTGATCGTGGGCGGCGGGCCTGCAGGCCTGTGCGCTGCGATCCGGTTCATGCAACTAGCGCAGGCTTCTGGCGAGGAACGCTCCTGCGTGGTTCTGGAGAAGGGCGGCGAGATCGGCGCGCATATCCTGTCGGGCCTTGTGCTCGACCCCAAGGCGCTGGACGAGCTGATCCCCGATTGGCGCGAGAGGGATGACCGCCCGCTGAAAACCGCGGTCACCAAGGACCGCTACATGCAGCTGGGCCCGAAGGGTGCCGCGTCATTCCCGAATTTCATGTTCCCCGGCTTCATGCACAATGATGGCTGCTATACCGGCTCGCTCGCCAATGTCTGCCGCTGGCTCGGCGAACAGGCCGAAGCGATGGGCGTCGAAATCTATCCCGGCTTTGCTGCCTCCGAAGTGCTCTACACCGGTGACGGGGCCGTGCGCGGCGTGGTGGCGGGCGTCATGGGGATCGCTGCGGATGGGGAGAAAAAGCCCGACTATGAGCCGGGCATGGAAATCCTCGGCAAGTACACACTCTTTGCCGAAGGGGCCCGCGGATCGCTGACCAAGCAGGTCAAGGCGAAATACAATCTGGAAGCCGATTGCGACCCCCAGAAATACGGTATCGGCCTCAAGGAAGTCTGGTCCGTCCCCGAAGACAATTTCGATGAGGGCCTCGCCCAGCACACATTCGGCTGGCCCGCCGACACCGCCCACTCCAGCGGCGGCGGCTTTCTCTACAAATTCCGCGACAATGGCGAACCGTTCGTCTCGGTCGGCTATGTCGTCCACCTCAACTACAAGAACCCCTACATCGCGCCCTATGAGGAGTTCCAGCGCTACAAGCACCACCCCGAAATCCTGCCCCATATCGAAGGCGGCAAGCGGGTCGCCTATGGCGCGCGGGCGATCACGTCCGGCGGGTTGCAATCAGTGCCTAAGCTCGGCTTTCCCGGCGGCGCGCTGATCGGTTGTTCGGCCGGCTTCGTGAACCTGCCCCGGATCAAGGGCACCCACAATGCGATGAAGACCGGCATGCTGGCTGCTGAGTGCGCCATGGCGGCCATCGATGCAGGCCGGGCCAATGACGGGCTGGACGCGATGGACACTGCCTACCGCGATAGCTGGGTCTATGAAGACCTCGCCAAGGTGCGCAACACCAAGCCGCTGATGTCGCGCTACGGTACCTTTGTCGGCGCCGCGCTTGGGCTACCGGACATGTATCTCCGCTCCTGGTTCGGGTTCGGTTACCTGCCAACGCTCGCACACGACAAGACCGATGCGGAAGCACTAAAGCCGGCCAGGAAGTTCAAGCCCATCGCCTACCCCAAGCCCGATGGCGTCATCAGCTTCGACAAGCTGACCAATGTGTCCTTCACCAACACCTATCATGCCGAGGACCAACTCGTGCACCTCCACGTCGCCGACCCGGCCCTGCAGCTCTCGTCGGAACTGGGCACCTTTGACGGCCCCTCTGCCCGATACTGCCCCGCCGGCGTCTATGAATGGGTCGAAGATCCCGATGGCAGCCACCGCTTCCAGATCAACTCCCAGAACTGCATCCACTGCAAAACCTGCGATATCAAAGACCCCAACCAGAACATCAATTGGGTCACGCCCGAGGGCGGGGGTGGTCCGGCCTATCCAAATATGTAGCGCCGCTGATGAATTCCCGGTGATCACCGCTTTCCCCGGTTGCCGCCGGGGGGAGTTGATTGCACACTCCTCCGATAAAAGCCGGGAGTTGAGCTTTGAACCATCGGATCGTCGCCGCCATTCTCGTCACCGTGTGGGGGCTCAACGCCTGTGCGGCCCAGGGCGCGGGACCGGGCAGCGCAACCTTTGTGGAGCCCGCCCCAGCCCCTGAAATCGCCGCAGCGATGGACGCCTATGAGGCATCGACAGCGGCCCTGGCAACGGCGGTGACAGCGCCCAATGGCGTCCCGGTGGGCCTCGCCCCCTACGACACCCCGCGCGCCGCCATCGAAGCCGGCGACATGGCCGCCTTCGTTACCCTCATGCGCATGGCAAAGGACAATGCCGCCGCACCCGATGGTATCGGTGCCTTCGTGCTGGCGGTGGACCGCATCGCCGACAGGGACTTCGAAGCAGCACGGTCTGAACTCGACGATGGCCGCGACACCGAATTCGGCACGCTGCTGGGCGGGTTCGCCGATGCCTGGATCCATGCGCTCGAAGGCGACGTGCCCAAAGCGATCTCCGCCCAGCGCCGAACCTCATCCGCCCTGCCGGGCCTCACGGGCGATCTGTCGCTGGCGGCCATGCTGGAAGCGGCGGGGCGAGAGGAAGAAGCGCTCGCGGTCTACACCGCGCTGACGCCCGCCAAGATCCAGGCACCGGCCCATGAGTTCGACCCCCAGGGCCTCGTATTCACCCATATCCAGATGGTGGTCTCGCGGCGCACGCTGCTGCTCTACCGGTTGGGCCGGATCGAGGAAGCCAAGGACGTCTACCGCGCCCTCGCCGAAGCTGAACCGGAACGAGCCGTTCACTACGCTGCCGCCATGGAGTCGCTCGAAACCGGGCGAGGGCTCGATGAAGACCCGCTCACCATGGAAGCAGGGTTCGCCCGCGCCATCAGCGACCTGTCGCTCGCCTTCTACCAGCAGACCCTGATCCGCAACGCCATGCTCGGCCGCCGCACGCGCGGCTTAGACCAACAGCGCGCCACCTTCGACCAGCTTGCCCTGCTGATCGATCCCGCCAGTGAGACCCTGCGCGAGATCGTGATCGGCACGCTGGCCAATGAGGCGCTCTACGCCGGCGCTGCCCACACCGCGCTGAACGCCCCAGAGCCAAAGGCGGGCCTACAGATCGCCGCTGCGCAATCACTGCTCATGGCCGGCGATGAGGCGGCTGCCGGTAACGCCATCGACCGCGCCATCGACATTGCCGACGATGATGAGCGCCTGTCGATCTATTCCGGCGCGGTGGGCCTGCATGCGCTAATGGCCAATGAGGACGAGGCGCTGGACCTGGCCGACCGCGCCATCACCCTGGTCACCAATCCCGCCGAGGAAGCGAGCTTCAATGGGCTGAAGGCAAGCATCCTCCAGCAGTTCGGGCGCTATGAGGAGGCAGTGACCTTTGCCAGCCGCGCCCGCGAACTTGACGACACCCATGACCGGCGCATGGCGCTGGCCAATGTGATGGGCGAAGCGGGCATGATCGACGGCGCCATCCGCTTGCTCCAGATCGAACGGCTCAAGCGCCCCGACGATCCCTACATGCTGAATACTTACGGCTATTTCCTGCTCCAGCATACCGAGCGGAATTCCGAAGCCTATAAGGTGCTCTACCTCGCCAATGCGCTCGCCTCGAACAATCCCTACATCGCCGACAGCCTCGGTTGGGCCTACTTCAAGCTCGGCCATCTCGACAGCGCCAAGCGGCTGATCGAACTGGCCCGCGAGGAATTGGCGCCCCAGCGCCATTGGGAGATCGAGGACCATATGGGCGATATCCATTGGCATCTCGGAGACGAGGCAGCGGCCCGCCAGGCCTGGCAGGTCGCGCTCGACGAATTCCCACCCGACTCCGTCCGGGTCGCAATCGAGGCCAAGCTCCGCGATGGGCTGTCCGAGCCTGCGCCCGAGAAGCAGGCCCTGCCGCGCGTCGATGCCGAGCCCGCCGACCTCGAGCCGCAGGAGACTTGACGCCCGGCATGTCCGGGAAAATTGAAGACGGCGTGTTCGCCGGGATTTAAGCCCGGCAGGGTAGATCAAGACCATCCAGCCTCCGGAAGAGGGGCGGGTGAACGGAAACCAAGGGAGGCAAGGCCATGGGGCCAAAGAGGTTGGGACTGACCGCGGCACTGGGCGTTGCCTGTCTTGGCGCCTGCACAAGCCTGCCAAGCGCGAGCAAGCCCTATTTTGCCTCCCCCATGTTCTCCAAGCCGCCAGAAGCCGATGCCTTCAGCGCGGTGTTGATCGCCCGCTACGCTGCTCTCAACAATGACCCCGCCGAAGCGGTCGCCCAATACGCTGCCGTCATCGATGATCTCCCCGACGGGGACGCCATCGCGGTGCGCGGCGTCTTTGCGGCCCTGATGTCGGGCGATTTCGACCAGGCGGTGCGGTTCGCGCGCAAGGCCACCGCCGGAAGCGCTGACGGGCCCGGGGGATCGTCGCTCAGCGACCTCACACTCGCCGTCCATGCCATCTCCAAGGGCCGCCAGATCGATCCCGACACCCAGTTGCGACCAGGCCGGTTCGGCCCGTTCAATCGTGCCATGGCGATCAATATGGCCGCCTGGGTCGCCTTTGAGCGCGACGGGCTGGCCGCGGCGGAAGCCGTGCTGGACGGCGCTGAAACCGATGGTTTTGCCGTGCACACCGTCACCCTCGCCATGGCGGGACTGATGCAGGCGTCTGCCGGAGAGACAGCCCGCGCGCTGGCCACCTTCGAGCGGATCGACACTATCGGGCCGCGCCTCGCCATGTCCACCGGGGCCCAGGCGCGCATCCTGGCCGCAACCGGCAAGCCGGAAAAAGCGCGCGAAAGGCTGGCCGCGTTCCGCACGGAGGTGGGGATCAATCCCGAACTCACCGCCCTCGACCGCGCCATTGCGGAGGGCGCAGAGATCAGCCTGCCCCGGCTCACCCTCGCCGAGGGCGCCGCGCTGGGCATCTATGCGCCCGCCGCCGCGCTGGCGGCCCGCAGCGACAGCGACCTGCCGGGGGTCTATTTCGCCCTCGCTTTGGCGCTGGACCCGACCCTCGATGTGGCGCGCACATTGTGGGCCGACCGGCTCGATCAGGCCAACCGGCGCGCCGAAGCCATTGCCATGCTGCGCCCCGTTTCCGAGCGCTCACCCTTCTACGCCGCCGCCCAGGCTCAGATCGCCTGGGCCCAGCGCCGCGAAGGAGACGGTGAGGCGGCGCTGGAAACGGTTCGCGCCGCGTTGGCCAGCACCGGCGACCGCGATCTCAAGGTCCAGTTCGGAGACCTCCTGATGTCGCTGGGCCAAGACAGTGAAGCCGAAGCGGTCCTCACAGAGTTGATCGACAGCGACGCAAGGGCAGGGCGGCAGACCTGGCAGCTCTACTTCGCCCGCGGTATCGTCCGCGAGCGGCTGGCCAACTGGACCGGTGCGGAACCGGACCTGACCCAGGCGCTGGCCCTGGCGCCCGACAATGCGGATATCATGAACCAGCTCGGCTATGGCTGGGCCGACCGCCAGCGCAATCTCGACACCGCCATCCCGATGCTGGAGCGGGCCGCAGCGCTGAAGCCCCATGCCGGACACATCATCGACTCCCTGGGGTGGGCCTATTTCCAGGCCGGCCGGTATGACGAAGCGGTCGCCCAGCTGGAGCAATCGGTCGCCCTGGACCCCACCAGCATCGTCGCCAATGACCATCTCGGTGATGCCTATTGGCAGCAGGGCCGGCGCCTGGAAGCCACCTTCCAGTGGGAGCGGGCCCTGTCCCTCGACCCGGCCAAGGGACAGGCTGCGCGCCTCCGCCGAAAGCTGACCGCTGGCCTGCCGCCCGGCACAGGCGGGCTGGTCGGTACATCCATCGCGACCCAGGACGCGCTGCTGGTGCAGCCGTGACTAAGGGCTATGCCGGGCGCGTGGCGGCGCCGGCCAAGGTGAACCTCTCCCTCCATGTGGGCCCGGCGCGCGCCGATGGGCGCCACCCGCTCGACTCGCTCGTGATGTTTGCGGGCGAGGCGGCCTGCGACTGGCTCGACTTCACCCCGGCAGACCAGACCGGGCTCCGTGTGACGGGCGCGAGCGGCGAGGCCACGGGCCGAGTGGAAGATAATCTCGCCCTGCGTGCGCTGCGCGCCCTGGAGCGCGCGGCACCCGGCTTGCCGCCCCACCAGATCGTTCTGGAAAAGGCGCTACCGGTCGCGGCGGGACTGGGCGGCGGCTCGGCGGACGCCGGCGCCGTGTTGCGCGCCCTCGGACCGCTAGCCGGCCTGTCTGAGGCAGACCTCTTCTCGCTCGCGGTTCCGCTGGGCGGGGACGTGCCAGCTTGCGTGCTGGCGCGCGCTTGCCGGATGCAGGGCGATGGCGACCGGGTGGAACCGGTACCGGGCCTGCCCAGCCTGTCGGCCCTGCTGGTCAATCCGGGCCTCGCCTGCCCCACCGGCCCGGTCTTCACCGCCTTCGACGGAATGGGCAGTCACCGCTGGACCGACCCTGAGCCCTTGCCAAGTCGTGCCGGGCAGTCGGCCCAAGCCCTAATCGCGTGGCTGGACGCAGAGACCCGCAATGATCTGGAGGCGCCGGCCTGCACGCTGGTGCCCGCCATCAAGGACGTGTTGGCGGCGCTTTCGAGCCTCACAGGCGCCGCCCTTGTCCGCATGTCCGGATCGGGCGCGTCGTGCTTCGCCCTGTTCGAAACAATCGAAGCGGCGCAGGCCGCCCATGACGATTTGGTCAGAATACGTCCTGACTGGTGGGCAAGACCGGTTTTGCTGCGGTAGACAGTTGTGATGATCTGGCAGCTGCTCCTCATCCTCCCTTTCATCGTGTCACTTGTGTTGTGCCGGCTCATGATGGCGGTCTCGGTGCGCGACGCCCCCGATGGCGGGCGCAAGCAACAGGATGCGCCCGTGCCCACCGCCGGCGGGGTCGCCATCCTGGCCGCGATTGCAGCGCCGCTGGTGGGGCTGGCCGTGCTCGCCGGCGTCCGCCCTGAAGAGGTCGCAACCGGCCTGATCGCGGTCCAGCCCTTTGGTAGCTGGGTCCTGTTCGTGCTCGGCCTTGGGCTGGTCGGCGTCATTGATGACTGGATCGGGCTGCCCGCGATGGTGAAGTTCGTCCTGCTCGCCGCAGCATCGGTCGCGGTGGCCACCCAATTGCCCGCCGTTGACCTCTCGGTGCCGTGGATATCCGGCGGACCCGAAGCTACCGACACGGTTCCCCTGCTGATGGTTGCCGGGCTCGCGCTGTGGATCTTCGTCTTCGTCAATGCCACCAATTTCATGGATGGCGCCGACGGTCTGGCCATGGGCAGCCTGGCGGTGATGTTTGCCGGCATTGGTATCGGGCTCGGGGTCTTCTACCGGCCCATGCTGGAGTTTGTCGGCGAGGCGATGTGGATGGTTCTGCTAACCCCGGTGGTCGCGGTCGCTGCCATTGCCGGCTTCCTGGTCTGGAACTTGCCGGGGAAGATCTATGCTGGCGACACCGGCGCGCTCGCCATCGGTGGCCTGTTCGCGGTCATGGCCGCTTTCACCGGCGCCCATCTCGGCATCTGGTATCCCCTGATCCTGGCGCTGCCCTTCCTCGTCGATGTGGGCATGACCCTGGCCTACCGGGCCCTGCGCCGGCAAAACCTCCTCAAGGCCCATCGCGAGCATGCCTATCAGGTTTTCATCCGGCGCGGCGCCAGCCCGGTGCGCGTATCGATCCTGTGGTGGGCTTTCTCCGTGATCTGCCTGTTCGCCGCGATTGCGGTGCTACGCCAGCCTGAAGCCGAGCGCGAAGTCTATGGGGCAGGGCTGTTCCTGGTCCTGGCCGTTTCGGGCGCGGTCCTTTGGATCTGGCAACGGGTCACCCAGCGCGCTCGCGTCCGCGCCTCAGCGCGAACGCGCGAGGCAGTGAAACTGACCCCAACCGCACCAACGCCGCCAGCCGCACCAGCCACCAGCCGCGCCCAGCCCGCCAGCTAGCGGACACCGGACCGTCCCGGCTCAGTAAGCCCGTTCCAGCGAGAAATCGGCCAGGTCCGCCAGCGCGTCCCGATACTCGGATTTCGGCAGGCTCAGCAGCGCCGACTTCGCCAAATCGATATACGCCCTGGCCTCCGACAGCGTCGCTTCAGCCGCGCCTGTGCTGCGGATCAGATGGATCGCCCGCGCAAGGTCGCTCTCCTGCTGCGCACCCGGATCGAGCGCGCGGTCCCAGAACGACCGGTCCTCATCGGAGCCTCGCCGCCGCGCGATCACCACCGGCAGCGTCACCTTGCCTTCCCGGAAATCATCGCCAACCGACTTGCCGATCACCGCGGTCGTGCCGCCATAATCGAGCGCATCGTCAACAATCTGGAACGCAAGTCCGAGATTCTTGCCATAAGCCGCAAGCGTTGTAGCAGCGTCACCATTGCCGGCCGAGTGCGCCCCGGCCCGGGCCGCTGCCTCGAACAGGGCCGCGGTCTTGGCTTCGATGATGGCGAGATACTCCTCGGTCGGCAGGTCCAGCCGCCCTTGCGCGGCCAGTTGGCGCACCTCACCTTCCGCGATCACCGAAGAGGCGGTCGACAGAATTTCGAGAATGGTCAGGCTGCCGGTTTCAACCATCAGCCCGAACGCCCGGGCAAACAGGAAATCGCCCACAAGGATGGACGCAGCATTCCCCCACACGCTCTTGGCCGCTGGCTTGCCGCGCCGCAAATCGGACTCGTCAACCACATCATCATGCAGCAGCGTGGCAGTGTGAATGAACTCCACCGCCGCCGCCAGCGAATGGGTACCCGGTGTCGCCCCGCCCGCTGCATGGGCCGCCGCCAGCGTCACCATGGGCCGCAGCCGCTTTCCGCCCGCTGCAACGATATAGCCCGACAGGTCCGGGATCATTGCGACCGGACTGGCCGACTGGTCGGCCAGCAAACGCTCCACCGCTTCCAGATCACCGCCCAATAGCGCCTGGAGCCGCTCCAGGACGGGCACGGCCATTCGCTTGGCGCTGGAGGAAACCGTTGAAGTCAAAGCCTTGCCCGTTCGCCATTTCGGTTCGCAACCCATATGGATAGGCGTATTCAGGAGGGAAGCAACACGCGGCGCTGAGCCGCAGCCAAATATCTGTATCACGATTGCGAAAGGAAACGGCGTTGGAAGAAGTGTTCCGCACCAATGATCCGGTCAAACTCAGCTATGTGCAGCACCTGCTCAATGAAGCCGGCATCGATCATTTCGTGGCCGATCAGCACATCTCCGCGGTTGAGGGCAATATCGGCGCGTTTCCCCGCCGCGTCCTCGTGGCCGAAGCGCTGCAAGCCCGCGCGCGGTTCACGCTCAAGGATGTTGAGCCGGGGTGATGGAGCCGCCACACCCCTCCCACCAGCCTGGCTCCGATCCGCTGTCAGATCCGGTCCCCGCTGGCGTCACGGCGGACATCTTTCTCGGCGGCGCGGTGACGGTGTACCAGCCCGAACGGGGCTTTCGCGCCGGCACCGACAGCGTGCTGCTGGCCGCCGCCCTCGAAGGCGACCAGTCCGGCCTGTGCCTCGAGCTTGGCTGCGGGGCAGGCGGGGCGCTGCTCCCCGCAGCGTGGCGCTTGAATCAGGCCCGCTTTGTCGGGCTCGAACGGGATCAGGACATGGCGGCGCTGGCCCGGCGGGGCGTGGCGGCCAATGGCGTTTCAGACCGGGTCGAGATCGTCGATGGCGACGCCGCCCACCTTCCGCCAGGCTGGGCGAACCGGTATGATCTGGTCTTCGCCAATCCCCCCTTCTTCGAGCCCGGCGCGATCGCCGCACCGGGACCGGGAAAATCTGGCGCCTATCTCGAAAGTCTGCCGCTCGCGCACTGGATCGAGGCTATGCTCTGGGCGGTCCGGCCCAAGGGGCGGTTCGTCATGATCCACCGGGCTGCCGCGCTTACCGAAATCCTGTCCGCGCTGCATGGCCAGGCCGGCGAGATCGCGATCCTGCCGGTGCGCGCCTATCCCGGCGCCGATGCCAAGCGCGTCATCGTCCGCGCCCGCAAGGGGTTGCGCCCCGGTCCGACGCGCCTGCTGGCTGGCATCGATCTGTACGAAAGCGCTGGCGGCGCCCGCAGTGAAACCTCCCTCGCCATGTCCGCGCGGGGTGAAGGGCTGTCCTGGCAGGCGGTGTGATCCACAGCACAGCGCCACTCACTGACGTGGGGATTATTGGGTCAAGTTTGAAGTGCGACCCAGCCCCGCTTGCAGGCTGGACCAACCATCCCGACCTCATTGGTACAGAGCGTGCCGGGGGCAAGGAAAGGAGCGTTACCGCCCATGTTCATGTCCATGCTGATCATCATCGGCGCCATTGCCGGCCTGGCCCTGTCGGCCCTCTCACACCCGATGATCTATCGCGGTATCTTCGGCGGGCCCCAACGCAGCGGCGACCACAAACCCAGCCGTTATTGACCGCGGCTGCCTCCGCGAAAAAAGAGCGCGGCTCGCCGGCACTAACGCCACCGAAAGCGCTTCCCCGTCCCGCGACCAAGGGAGGCGCATGTGCCGGTCATCTAGACCCTCACATCGCGAGACATTCCAATTCACGTCGCAAATTCTACCGGAGACTTACGAATACGAAAGTATTCTTCGCTATACATGTGAGCGTGGATGGTGAGCTGGAGTCCTCAGATGGAGATCCTTGTCATATCGATTACGGCCCTGGGCATCGTGGTCCTGTGCAACGGGTATGCGTTGGCGCGTAACATTCTCGAGCAACGCGAAGACGAAGCGCTGACCAGCCCGCGCGGCACCTCCATGGCCACATGGACGCTGCGTGACGAGCGTCTCGCCCCGTCGAACTTCTCCGGCATGGGTGATCGCGCTCGCGACGTGGCCTGACCCGGCGCCAGACCGCGCCGTCACGCTCCCCCTGAACACACCGCCCCTCCAACGCCGTTGCGTTCGCACGCGCCACCCGGTAGTCATCGCGCGGATCGACCACCAGACTGCGCGGGACCCCCATGGCGGCTGCACGACGTTCGAAAGGCCCCTCCCGGCCTAAGAGTTTCCAGG